>JBBRLR010000097.1:0-17803 GCA_038231255.1 Thermomicrobiales bacterium
GAACGGTGGATGTGGCAGAATCAGCCATGAAGAAGCCTCCTTTGGTGGGTCAGTGATTCAGCACCACGACCCTACCGAATCAGGCTTCTTCTTCACAACTCCCGGTTATGAATAATGCAGGTTAGGTTCCCCGCCCATGCTATACTCCGCCTACAGAGATGGCGGAGCACGGCGAGGAAGGAAGCGGTGGAGAACACCCTCTATTTCGGGGACAATCTCAGCGTCCTGAAGGGGCACGACGGGCAGGGGCGACCCTATTTCCCCAATGCCTGCGTGGACCTGATCTACCTCGATCCGCCATTCAACTCCAACCGCTCCTACAATGTCCTTTTCAAGGACGAGCACGGCGGGCAAGGCGGTGGATTTGTCGCAGGCTACGACATCGCCACCCTGAAATACGCCCAGCGCGCCGCAAGCACCGGCGACGCGCAACTCGCCCTAATCGGCGGGGCAGAGCCGGAGAATTAGGGCGCACGCAGTGCGCCCCTACACTGCCCCTCTCCATTGCGATGGAGAGGGGCAGGGGGGTGAGGTTTCTCATGGCAACACACCGTTTCCAACCGACGACCTACTACAATACCATCGGCTCGCACGAACCGGCGCTCCGCGTCGCGGACGGCGACACTGTCATTACCACAACGGCGGACGCGGGCGGCTGGGATGCGCGGATGGAGCGCGTCGCACCGCGCGGCAACCCGCAGTCGGGGCCGTTCTTCGTCGAGGGGGCGGAGCCGGGCGACACGCTCGCCGTCGAGATCGTCCGCCTGACACCAAACCGCGATACGGGCTGGACGGCGAGCGTGATCGCCGAAAATGTCCTCGACCCGCCCGATGTCCGCGACCTGCCCGCGTCGCAGCAAACGACATGGCGGATTGACCGTACGAATCACACCGTCTCGCTCGCCGAGCCGCCCGACAGCCTGCGCGATCTCGTGCTGCCGCTCGTGCCGATGGTCGGCTGCTTCGGTGTCGCACCCGCTGGTGGCGAGGCGATCTCGACCGCGACCTCCGCGAAGCACGGTGGCAACATGGATTATCGCGGCTTCACCGAGGGTGCGACGGCCTACTTCCCCGTCGCCGTCTCCGGCGCGCTCTTCCATATCGGCGACGGTCACGCCCTGCAAGGCGACGGCGAGATCGTCGGCACCGGCATCGAAACCTCGTTCGAAATGGAGGTCGTGCTGCGCGTCCAGAAAGGCAGGAAAATCACCTGGCCGCGCGGCGAGAACGCGGACTACATCTTCACCGTCGGCAACGCCCGCCCGCTCGATCAGGCAGTGCAGCACGCGACGAGCGAAATGCTCCGCTGGCTCGGCGAGGAATACGGTCTCGATGCCACCGCCGCCAGCCTCCTCATGGGTCAGACCGTCGAGTACGACCTCGGCAACATCTTCGACCCTGCCTACACGATGGTCTGCAAAATGCCCAAACGCTGGCTAAATCGGGGAGCGGGAACGTAAGCGCAGAGGGCGCAGAGAAAAACGGAACTACGTCAGGCGGCGGTAGGCGGGGGATTTGGCGGCGCTGAAGGCGACTGTGCGTTCAGATAGGCGATCATCATCATGTGTTCGATGTTCGCCATGTGGAACGGCGTGCTCATCGGTTGGAAGCCGAATGATTCGTACAAACCCTTCGCGTAGGTCTGCGCGCTCAGCGAGACGATGGGCAGTTCGAGATCGCGCGCGGCGTCCATCAGATGCTGCATAACCACTGTGGCGATGCCCATGCGCCGGAAACGCGGGAGGACGCTGACCCAGGCGATTTGGCCTTCCGGGCCGCTCCGCGCGCGGACGATGTGCAGGCGACCCGTCCCGGCGGGCACACCGTCCACGAGGCCGAGGGCGTGGATGGCGGTCGCGTCGTCGCGGTCGCCCTTTTCCGCGCCCTGCACCCCCTGCTCGTCCGCGAAGACCGCCGCGCGGATCGCGTAGCAGGAGGCGCGATCCGCCTCGGAGTCGGCCCGATGGACGGCGATCTCAACCATCCGCGCCGGAACTCGTCGGTATCGCCGCCATCACCGGGGCGGGCCGGAGCGGCTGCCCCTTCTGATCGGCGGCGGTCGCGTTGTCGGCAATCGCCGTCTGCTCGATCACCGCATCGGCGGCGAGGACACGTCGGAGCGCGACAGCGGCGACTTCGAGCATTGTGTCGTCCGGCGTGCGTGTTGTCAGCTTCTGGAGCGACATGCTCGGCGCGAGCAAAATGCGCATCCAGCGATGATGGTAGAACTGCGCGCCGAGTTTCAGGAACTCGTATGCCACCCCGGCGATCAGCGGCACCAGCACGATGCGGCTGAGGATGCGCAGCAGGAACGGCGGGCGACCGAGTAGCGCGAAGACGAGGATCGAGAAGAGGACAACGACGAGCAAAAAACCCGTGCCGCAGCGCGGATGCTCAATGGGCATTGGCCGGATATGCTCGGCGTCGAGCGGCAGGCCACGCTCGTAAGCGTGGATCGTCTTGTGCTCCGCGCCGTGGTACATGAAGACGCGCCGGACATCGGGGATCAGCCCGATCAAACCGAGATACAGGACGAGGATACCGAGGCGAATGCATCCCTCGACGATGTTCGAGACGAACGACGAGGCGATATAGCGGTCCGCGAAGTGGATCGCCAGCAGCGGCAGGACAAAAAACAGCCCGACACCAAAAAGGAGCGAGAACGCGACGGTGAGCCAGAGCGCGGGGCCGCTCAGTTCGGTCGGTTCCTCCGGCTTGTCCCCTTTGCCCCGTTTTTTCTCCAGATTGGGCAGGAGAGCGGGCATCACATCGGGCGCGACGGTGACGGCGGGGGCGGCGTCTTCCTCTTGCAAACCGACATTCGCGGAAAAGACGAGCGCACGTGTGCCGAGCAGCAGCGCGTCCCACAGCAGGACAATTCCGCGCAGGAACGGCCACTTCATAATCCTGGAACGATAAACCCACGCGGTGAGCGGTTCCTGATAGTAGCGAATGCCGCCATCGGGGGCGCGCACCGCCACGGCCATCTCGCGCTGCCCGCGCATCATCACCCCTTCCATCACCGCTTGGCCACCGTAGTGAAACGTCCCCATGCATCCTCCGTCGCATCCGACCCATCCGTCACCGCATGATACCACGCGCCGCGCACAAGCAGATTCCCGCTCTTGACACCCGAATCCGCGCCCTCTACGCTGTCCGTACAGCGAAGGAGCGCGGACGTGGAACAACGGACACAAAAAGAAGGCGACTCCACTCCCCGGCGCGCGGCCACAGCCGAGCGGCCCACCCGCTCGCACGATGAAGAAATCCAGCCATGCCCGCGCTGCGGTCACGCGATGCCGGCCCTCAAAGGCGGCTCCGCCTCGATCTGCCCCAACTGCGGCTTCAAAGATTCCTGCTGCTACTGAGTGGGGAACCCCACTTCAATTGCGTACGCTTCGTCGCTTCTGGCTACCGACTACTGTCTACCGATTACTCGTGAGGAGCGCCTGCAATGCCGCGAATGAACAGCGATAAACTGGTCGAACTGTCGGTGATCGGCGAGGTTTCCAGCCCCGGCGTGCCGATGATGTCGCCGTGGCGGATCGGGCATGATGGCGTGCCGCGCGTCGGCGCATCGAGCGGCGGCATCACCTACAACGTCCGCGTCGGGCACCCCGCGTGCGGCTGGGAAGGCGACCACGTCGAGCCATGCGTCTCGGTGCGCAATCCCGACGAGCGGCAGTCGGGCGGCCTCAACATCCTCTCTACGATCGGCAACGAAGTGCGCCTCGTCACGGGCGACGCGAAGGGCGGCGTCGGCATCGTCACCGGCAAGCACGGCGGCATCGAGCATGTGATGGTGGACTTCCCGGACGATGTGCTGGACCGCATGACCATTGGCGACCGGATGCAGATCCGGTCGTACGGCGTCGGCCTGAAATTCCTCGACTACCCGGATGTGCGCGTGATGAGCCTGAACCCACACATCGTCGAGCAGTGGGGGATCGGCGAGCGAAACGGCAAACTGACCGTGCCCGTCGTGAAGCGCGTCCCCGCCGCGATCATGGGGTCCGGCCTCGGGCGGGATAATGCGTACCGGGGCGACTACGACATCACGCTCTTCGACCCGGTGATGGTGGAGCAGTACGACCTCGCGGACATCCGTCTCGGCGATTTCGTCGCCATCGAGGATGCGGACGCGACATTCGGTCGCTACTACCGCACCGGCAGCGTCACCATCGGCATCATCGCGCACGCGGACAGCAACATCGCGGGCCACGGGCCGGGCGTCACCTGTCTGCTCAGTTCGCAGGGCGGTGCAATCGAGCCGGTGCAAGATGGCGGCGCGAACATCGCCGACATCCTGCACATCGGTACGCGCCGATAGTCGCGGGCACATCACTTGCAAGACGGGGTACGCTGGCGCCGCGTATCTGGGCGCGTGCCGAGCCGCAAAAACCGGGAGGGAGCAGCACGATGGCAGCAACGGAAACGATGGAAGCCTACTGCGTCAAATGCCGCGAGAAGCGCGAGATCAAGGACATGAAAGAAGTGACGCTTGGGAACGGCCGCCGCGCCGCCCAGGGCGCCTGCCCCGTCTGCGGCACGAAATTGACGCGCATGCTCCCGAACAAGAAGTGATTTGAGTTGGCAGCGTAGGCTTCAGCCTGCGTCCCTGATCTGGTAGCGCGGGCTTTCCAGCCTGCGAGAGTCGGGGATGCAGACTGAAGCCTACCCTACCGGCTCATCGCTCATTACGTCGTACTCGGTTCTACCGTCTCGCCCGCACTTTCCGCGACGGTCGCCTCGTTGTTCGCGGGCTGATCACTCCCCTTCGGTCGCCACGAGCGGCGCAGCGGGAGCACCGTCGGCTCGTCCGTCTCGGTGATGAACGCGATACGCTGGCCGAGTTTGGATTCGAGCGCGGGGCGGCTCGTGGCGAGCAGATCGCGCGACGATGCCGCGAGGACGACGCGCCCCGATCCGACTGCGACGAACCGTTCCCCGCTCTCGCCTTCCGGCAGCGGCCACGAGAAGGGACTGGCGGCGCGCGGCAGCACTTCCTTGCCCTCATAGGCGGTGAAATCGTTGTCCGCCGTCAGGAGCGCGATCGCGTCGTCCGCGTCCTCGACGGTATAGACGGCATGCACCCATTGTGGCTTCTCTGCTTCTTCAAGGGTTTTCTCAATCGCCGCGCCACGGCGGATCAACGCCGGGAAGGCCGCACGGCGCGCGGCGAGGTCCGGCTTCTCACCCAATGCCTCATGCACCGCCGCCGTCAATTGCTCCGCCCCCGCCGGTGGCAGCGCGACGCCCGCCGCCGAGACGCGCGCCATGCCGTCCAGCGTGTAGATGAATGTCCAAATCGCCCAGCCCGGCCCGAACTCGTCCTTGAATTCCAGTTCCGGCGACAGGAAAACGTTGTGCGTCTCCCCGGTCAGCGCATCCCGCGCGACGAGGCGTTCCCCGGCGACGTATTCGGTAACGTCGAGGAGGGCGGGGATACTCTCGGCATAGGCGGCGGCGGCGCGACGACCGGCCGGCCCGATGCGGTCCGCGCGATCCTGCGCGAAGAGCGTCGCCGGGGTGCGGTCATGGTACCGCTCCATCGTGTAGGCGCGCAAAAACCAGTCCACGAAGCGTGAAACGGTCAGTTGATCCTTGGATGTGAAGAGGGCCTGCATCGAGCCGGGCCAGGAGTCGCCCTCGGTGAACCGCTCCCATGCGCCGGGGAGGACATCGTTGAAGCGGGGCGCGAGCAAAAAGACCGCCATGTCCTCGCTCACGGTCTTCTCGATCTCCCAGGGGACGGTAGCCGCTTCCTGCGGGTGAAGAATCGGGCAGGGACAGAACTTCACCTTCCGCCCACTCCCGTTCGGGCATGGCATATTCCGCCCGGCGCGGCGGCATGCGGTCGCCATCTCCGGGGTAAATTCCAACGTCGTTACATCCACCGTTTCCGTCGCCAAGCCGTTCCTCCTGCCCATCAGCGCCGCGCCATCTCGCGCGGCCTGTAAGGATAGGATGGGCAACGAGAACTGTCAAACAGGGATATGTTCGGAGTTCGGCGTAGAGCAATCCCGTTCTTCGAACTGCGAACATCGAACCCCGAACTTCCCCCTACATCAACCCTTTATATGCGCCACCGTCAATCTGCGTGCTTGTGCCGGTGAGCCACTGGGCGCGCTCAGAGGCAAGGTAGACGACGAGGCTGCCGAGGTCGTCCGGCTGGCCGATGCGGCCCATCGGCACCGACTTGCCGCCGCGTTCCAGCACGTCGTCTATGCTGATCCCTTCGCGCTCCGCCTGCGTGCGGCTCGTCTGGCGCACGCGGTCGGTGAGGATCGTGCCGGGCAGGACGTTGTTGAAGGTGATACCGTCTTTGCCAAACTGCTGCGAGAGCGTCTTGGTCAGGCCGATTACGCCAGCGCGGATGCTGTTGGAGATGATGAGGTTCTCGATTGGTTGCTTGACGGAGAGCGAGACGATGTTGATAACGCGCCCGCCGCCCCGCTGCTGCATGATCGGAACGGCGAGGCGGATCAGGCGCACCGCGCTCATGAAATTCTGCTGGAATCCGGCCTCCCACTGCGCATCTGAGAACTCCATGAAGAAGCCCGGCGGCGGCCCACCGGCGTTGTTGACAAGGATGTCCAGGCCACCGAACTCGCGTTGAGCAGTTTCGATCAGACGATTGCAGTCCGCCTCCCGCGACAGGTCGGTCGAGATCGCGACGACCTTCACACCTGTTTTCTGCCGGATTTCCTCCGCCGTCTGATTCAGCGTCTCCTCACCCCGCGCGCAGATGACGAGGTGTGCGCCCTCCTCCGCCAACCCCATCGCCGACGACTTGCCCAACCCCTTGCTCGCCGCGCAGACGACGGCAATCTTGTCCTTCAGGCCCATGTCCATGTGTCGCTCCCTTCGGTCGCAATCGAGGGGGCGCACGGCTGTGCGCCCCTACATGGTGGTTATTGCTGCTCGCTAAAGCCGTACTGCCGCACTTTGTCTATCCGATGTTGCGCGACGATACGGCGCAGTGTGCCAGTTTTCGAGCGCATGACGAGCGATTCGGTCGTCGCGTAACCGTTGCTGTAGTGGACGCCGCGCACGAGTTCGCCGTCGGTGATACCCGTGCAGGCGAAGAAAGTATTGTCGCCCTTCGCCAGATCATTTAAATCGAGGACGGAATCGAGGTTAAGCCCCTTCGCCTTGGCCTTCGCAGCGTCATCGGTGTCGGGCCGGGGCCACGGTTTCGCCTGCAACGCCCCACCGAGGCACTTCAACGCACACGCCGTGATCACGCACTCCGGCGCGCCGCCCGTGCCGAGGTACAAATCCACGCCCGTACCGGGGAGGCACGTCATGATGCAGCCGGCGACATCGCCGTCCGAGATGAATTTGATCCGTGCGCCCGCCGCCCGGAGTTCCTTGACCAGATCGGCGTGGCGCGGGCGGTCGAGGACGCAGACGGTCAGTTCGGAGACGTTCATCCCCTTCGCCTTCGCCACGTTCTGGAGATTCGTCAGGACGGGCGCGCCGATGTCCACGACGCCCGCCGCGTCGGGGCCGGTGGCGATCTTGTTCATGTAAAACAGCCCGTGCGAGTCGTAGAGCGTCCCTTGCTCGGACATGCCGATCACCGCGACAGCGTTCGGCATCCCCTTGCTGGTCAGCGTCGTGCCATCAATCGGGTCCACCGCGATCTCGACTTTCGGCGTGCCAGGGGCCTGCGTGCCGACGCGTTCGCCGATGAAGAGCATCGGCGCTTCGTCCTTCTCACCCTCGCCGATCACGACGACACCATCCACCGCGACGGAATCAATCGCCGCGCGCATCGCGTCCACCGCCGCGCCATCGGCGGCGAGTTTGTCGCCCTTGCCGACCCAGCGCGACGCGGCAAGCGCCGCCGCCTCCGTCACGCGGACGAGTTCCATCGCGAGGTTCCGGTCCACATTCATGTGTTGCTGCGCCATCCGCTCCTCCTGTCCGTTGAGACCCTGCGCCCTGCGTTACGGTCCGTTCCCGCTTCGGCGGTTACTTCTTGCGGGTGACTTGGGCGCGGATTTTTGCCATTGCCGCCCCGGCTTCTTTCTGGGCGGCGCGTAGTTTGTCGGGGGTGGGCGAGTCGCCACGGACGGCTTCGAGGATGAAGTTCTCGGCGGCGACGAACGCATCGCCGATGTCCGCCATCTCCGCCGCGATGTCGTGCGGGATGGTGCTGACGCCGTTGCGGTCGGCATGGAGGAGGTCATCGGGATAGATCATGATGCCGCCGACATGGACGGGCACATGCACCTGCGGCGTGTGGTTGTAGCCGTGCGCGCTGATCGTGCCGTTGGTGAAGACCGGGAAATTGATCGCCTCCACCTGATCGAGGTCGCGCCCCGTGCCGCTCGTGATCAGACCGACCGCGCCGAATCCCTTGTAGACCGAGCACATCACCTCACCGAAGGTCGCGGCGGCGCACGGGCTGTCTATGTCCTGAAACACGACGATCGGCGGGCCGGAGAGTTCGCCGAACCGCTCCACCTGCACATCGAGGCCGGAGTAGGAATCCCCGGAGCGCGGCGGGGCGGCGGAGCGGAACGTCGCCGTCGCCGCGTAGCCAACAATCGGCCCCATCTTCGCGAAGGCCGCTACGATCCGCCCGTCCATGTATCCCGTGTCGCGCGGCCGGACCTCGAATAGTTCCACGAGATTACAGATCGTCGGCGTGTCAAACGTGCGCAGTTTTTCCAGTACCGCCGGTGACAATGCAGCCATGCCATCCCCCCTTTGATTAATTGAACCGCCGAGACGCCAAGGACGCCAAGAATAACAGGGAAAAGGAATCTATGCGGAAACGGACGCCTCGTGTTTAGCGCCGACCCATTTCTCTCCGTTTCCTCTTGACGTCTTGCCGGTTCAACCCTGTTCCGGCCCCGGCGCGGCAAGCCAGTTGGCGGCGCGGGCGGGGAGATCCGCCGAGCGGCCCTTCTCGACGGTGCAGCCGGGGAGCGAGTTGAGGAAGGTCCGACCGTACCGCTTGGTCAGGACGCGCGAATCGAGGACGGCGCAAACGCCCCGGTCGGTGCTCGAACGGATCAGCCGCCCGAACCCCTGCCGGAACTGCAAGACCGCCTGCGGCACGGCAAACTCCGCAAACGGCTCCGCGAACCCCTCGGAGCGCGCCTGGAAAACGGGATCGCTCGGCACCTTGAAGGGCAACTTCGTGATGACCAGCACCGAGAGCGCATCACCGACAACATCCACGCCTTCCCAGAACGATGACGTGCCGAACAGCACCATCTCCTGACGTTGCTTGAACCGCTCGATCAGCTGGCGCGGCCCGCCGTCCAGCCGCTGGCCAAGCACGACGATGCCCGCCGCTTCCAGCACCGGCTTGACGGCGCGATAGGTCGCCTGGAGTGCGCTGTACGAGGTGAACAGGACGAGCGCCCGCCCACGCGTCGCCTCGCACAAACCGATGATCGTATCCTGCAAGCCTTTCTGATAACCGGGTCGGTTCGGCTCCGGCATGTCCTCGACGGTGTACAGCAGGGCGGAGCGGCGGTAATCGAAGGGCGAATCCACCGCCACCTCGGTCACCATGTCGTGTTCGATACTGAGGCGGGAGCCGAGATAATCGAACTTGCCCTCGGTCGTCATCGTCGCGCTCGTCATCACGACGGTGCGACGCGGCCCGAACAAGTCCGCCTGCAAGGTCGCGCCAACATGCAGCGGCGCGGCCTTGACGCTCACCGCCCGCGACGTATCCGCCGACGGCATCCCCGGCATCTGCGCGGGCGCGCCGTCCGCCTGCGATTGCTGGCCGCCGCGCGGCGCGTCCACCTCGGTCCAGTAGACCATGTTGGGGTCCGGCTCGGCGAGGGCGGCGGCCGCGCCAACACGCAGATCGGTGCAGATGCGCAGGGTGCGGGTGAGCAGCAGCAGCGTGTCGTCCTGCTCCTGCATCGTGTCGTCGGGCAAGCGATACAGCTGCTCGAAGATCGTCATCAGCGCCTGCTGGATCGTCCCGAACGGGAAGGAAAGGTTCTCCCAGGCGATCTCCACTTCCGTCCACCCCGGATCGTTGCGGACACTCTGCGTGATGCGCAGGCGGGTGTCCGTCTCGTTTTGCGGGCGATGCGTGAGGAAGGCGGCGAGGCGGTCGAAAAGGGCGAGCGTCAACGTCCGCGTCTCATCTATGCGCGGCAGCAGGTCACCGCACAGGCGCGCGACATCCTCCTGCACGTCCTTCGGAGTCTTGCCGGTGCGGACGCGGATCGCCAGGTCGGTCAGCAGGCCGCGCGACCCCTCAATCTGCGGCTCCGCGAGCAGGTTGAGGAAGTTGAGCACCGTCGCGCGCTCGAAGGCGTAGCCGAGTTGGTTCGTCGCCTCGTCCTCGAGATGGTGCGCCTCGTCCACGATCAGATGCTCGTAGGGCGGCAACACGCCGCTGTTCGTCGTCATGTCGGAAAGCAGCAGGGCGTGGTTGACGATTACGACGTGCGCGTTCTCCGCCGCGCGCCGTGCCCGCTGGACGAAGCACTGCCCCCGCTTCTGGAAGACGCACGACGACGGGCAACTGTCCTGCCCGGCGTTGACGCGGTTCCACGCCTGAATGATGCCGAGTCGCCGCTCGTCGTCCGTGAAGCGGATCTCGCCGACATCGCCGGAGTCCGTCGTTTGCAGCCACAGCAGGAGTCGGAGCATCAGCCGCGCCTCGGCGGGCGCCAGGGCTGGATTGCCGCGCAGTTTGAACCAGCGATAAAGGCAGAGATAATTCGACCGCCCCTTGACGACCGTCGCGCGGAAGTCGGCGGGCAGCCCCGCGCCGTTCGCAGCGGGCGTGCCGCCGATCATCGCGAGCACCTCCTGCAAGTCCGGGATGTCCTTTTTGGCCAGTTGATCCTGCAAGGCAATCGTCGCGGTGCTGACCACGACCGTTTCGCCA
The DNA here is from genome assembly GCA_038231255.1 of Thermomicrobiales bacterium. Classification (GTDB taxonomy): domain Bacteria; phylum Chloroflexota; class Chloroflexia; order Thermomicrobiales; family JALYUS01; genus JALYUS01. The sequence continues at coordinate 10,883 of JBBRLR010000097.1, forward strand.
TGCTCGACCGCGTGCGCGACCGCCGGGACAAGGTACGCGACCGATTTGCCGGTGCCGGTACCCGCCTCGACGAGCAGCGTTTCTTCCTTGTTGAAGGCGTCCGCGACAGCGGCGAGCATGTCCATCTGCTGCGGGCGATGCTCGTAATGCGGGAACGCCTCGGCGAACGGGCCGTCGGGACGGAACGTATCGAGGATCGCGGCGGTATCGAGCGGGCGCTGGCTACCGGTATCGCGGAGCGGTTCGGGGCGTGGGCGCGGCATGAGGTACATCAGGTCAACGCCGCCCTCCTTTTCCGCCTGCCCGCCGCCCGCCTGGGCGCGCAACTGCTGGAGGATGCTCGCCCCCGCACCGCCGAACGTCTCCTGCTGCTTATCCCGCTGCGCCTGCCGGAACAACCGCGTGAAGGGCGACTGCCCGAGGTCAGCGAGGCGCGACAGTTCGCCCAATGTCTCCGTGTCGCACTCCGCGATCCGGTCGAGCAGGGCACGGAAGACAGCGGCGGTCAGCTCGCAATCGCCGAGGGCGCGATGCTCCTGCGGCGTGCCGACCTGCAACCGTTCGGCAATGCGCGTCAGGCTGTAGACCGGCAAATCGGGCAGCAGGAGCGTCGCCAGTTCGTAGGTGTCGTAGGTCGGATTGTCGAGAAGTAACCCCTGCGCGGCGAGCAGTTTCAGGTCAATCTCGACCGACTGCCCGACGATCGGATAGCGCTGGACGAAGTGGCGCAGTTGCGGGGCGACGCTCGCGAAGGGCGGCGCGGCCTGGAGCATCGCATTCGTGATACCGGTCAGTTGCGCCGTGGCGAGTGGCACGGGCCGGACGGGCCGGACGAACGAGGACCAGCGTTCGAGGATGCGCTCGCTCGTAAAGGTGATCGCCGCGACTTCGATGATCTCATTGTTGCGCTCGTTCGCGGTCGCCTCGACATCCACGGCGACGTAGATCGGCGCGGTCGGCGCGGTCAGGGGCGGAGCAGGACGGTTCGGGATGCCACCGGGGCGCGGTCGGCTCGGCGGCGGTAGGGGTGACACAGATGATTCTCCCGGCGATTTCCGCGACGGGCGCGGCATGGTTATTCTCAGGGATGTTCGGCGGAAAAGGGCCGTCCCGGCAAACCGAACAAGAAAATGATTGTACCAGAACTCCGCCGCCAGGATGCCCAATCTCCTGCCACCTCCTAGGGCAATCGCATCTGGTTTGATGGCCGATTTCCGGTCGTTTCTCAGGCGATTCGTCCACTATGGCATGGTTTCGTAACCGCCCACGCGACCGATTCCGCGCCGAATGCCGTCTCCCGACTCCTGATCCTCGCAGGTGGAGACGAATCCTCTACCAAGTGAACACTCCACCGAAGATTTTACGGAAACAGCGATTTGAGATGCGATTGCCCTGGCCACCTCCCAGGGTGTGTGCGTTCTCGCGCTCGGCGGGGAAATATCCACCCCCTGCCCCCTCCCGACACGGGAGGGGGTTCATCCCAGCTCCCTTCCAGCTCCCCTCCCCGCGCCGGAGAGGGGCTGCGCCCTTGACAAACTAATTATATTAGTTTATAAACGAATCATGTTAGCATCGGGCGCGTGGACGCGATGGTCGCGCGAGACGCCCGAGACGAGGGGGTTCACATGGACACGACGGCATATGGAGACTATCTCATCCAGTTGACGGATCACCCGATCATCTTCCCGATCAACGCCTACCTCGTCCGCGAAGAAGACGGCTTCACGCTCGTCGATACCGGCCTCGCCAGTACCGGCCCGAAGATACTCGCCGCCGCGCGCACCCTCGGCCTACCAATTGCGCGGATCGCTCTGACCCACGCCCACGGCGACCATGTCGGCGGGCTTGATGTCGTGCACGCGGCATTCCCCGATGCCGAGGTGTCGCTCTCCGCACGCGATGTGCGGCCCTTCAACGGGGACATGTCTCGCGATCACGACGAACCGCAGGCGAAGCTGCGCGGCCAGTTCGTAAAACGCGAGACGCAGCCGACACGCCTTTTCCATGCGGGGGATCGCGTCGGCTCATTGGAAGTCGTCGCCGCACCGGGGCATACGCCGGGGCAAGTCGCCTTCCGCGACACGCGAGACGGCACGCTGATCGCCGGTGACGCCTTCCAGACGCGCGGTGGCATCGCCGTGGCCGGTGTCTCGCGCCCCCTCTTCCCGTTCGTCGCAATGGCGACCTGGCACACGGCGACCGCGCTGGAAACGGCGCGCCGCCTGCGGGACCTCGACCCGGCGCGCCTCGCGGTCGGCCACGGTCCGGCGCTCACCGACCCGATCGCCGCGATGGACGCGGCGATCGCGGTCGCCGAGCGGAAGGTGCGGCGTGAGGTGTCACGTGCCCGCTAGGGCCAGGCTGGATGCGGCGTCGGTGGTGCGGGCCGCCGCCGTCCTCGCCGACGCGAATGGCGTCGAGGTGCCGATGCTCGGGGAGCTGGCGGCGCATCTCGGGGTCCGCACACCGTCGCTCTACAACCATATTGCTGGGCTCGACGGGCTGCGGCGTGACCTAGCCCTCTTGGGTGTCCAGGAGATGAATGCCCGGCTGTCACGCGCGGCCATCGGCAAGGCAGGCGACGCGGCGATCAGGGCGTTCGCGGATGCCTACCGCGCCTTCGCGCACGCGCACCCCGGCCTCTATGCCGCGACGCAACGGGCACCGGGACCGAGCGATCACGAACTGCACGCGGCTGCGGACGAAGCGGTCGCGACCATCGCCGCCGTCCTCGCCGCGTACGGGCTCGAAGGTGACGCCGCAGTGCATACGGTGCGCGCGCTCCGGAGCTTCCTGCATGGCTTCGTCTCCCTGGAGATGGGGGGCGGATTCGGATTGCCGCTGGACCTCGACGAGAGCTTCCGGCGACTGCTGCGCATATTCATCGCCGGCCTGCGCGAGCGGGAAACGCCTCGACCGACAAACTGACAGCGACCGGACATGAGCCGGGCGCCGAACCCGATACACGGAGATTGTCACATGCTCACGATTATCAAGTCCCTCAACCTCGCACTCGCCTTCTTCCTCGAGCTCTGCCTCCTAGCCGCGCTGGGATACTGGGGATTCCGCATCGGGTCGGGATGGATCGCCAGGATCGCGCTCGGAATCGGTGCGCCTGCGGTCGTGATCGCGCTCTGGGGCGCCTTCCTCGCGCCCACGTCGTCGCTGCGATTGCACAATCCGTGGCTCTTACTTACGGAAATTGTGCTCTTCGGCGCCGCGACCGCCGCCCTGTACGCCGCAGGGCGTCCCACCCTCGCATGGATATTGGCGGCGCTGTTCGTGACCAACTCTATCCTCGCAATTGCTTGGGGACAGTGAGGAAGAGAGGCGACACCCCATGCGGTCGGCGGGTGTATCATCGGGGGCAGGATCATCCGCGCCGAACGCTGCGGAGGAGGGGTTCAACGATGTTCGCAATGGTCCTCGATGCGCCCGGCCAGCCGCTCCGCCCGGCGAACCTCCCGACGCCCACGCCCACGCCCGATCAGGTGCTGATCCGTGTCCGCGCGTGCGGGATTTGCCGGACGGATTTGCATATCCTCGATGGCGAACTGGCGCACCCCATAGTACCGCTCATCCCCGGCCATCAGATCGTCGGCATCGTCGAGGCGACGGGGGAGCGGGCGACGCGGTACAAACGGGGCGACCGCGTCGGCGTGCCGTGGCTCGGCTGGACGGACGGCGCCTGCCCCTACTGCCGCAGCGGCCGCGAGAATCTTTGCGACAACGCCCGCTTCACCGGCTATGACATCAACGGTGGCTACGCGGAGTTCACCGTCGCGGACGAGCGCTTCTGTTTCCCGATCCCGGCGGGCTACCCGGACGACCAGGCCGCGCCACTCCTCTGCGCCGGGCTGATCGGCTACCGCGCCTACACGATGATCGGCGACGCGCGGCGCGTCGGGCTGTACGGCTTCGGCAACGCGGCGCATATCCTCGCGCAGGTCGCGCGGCATCAAGGGCGGGAAGTCTACGCCTTCACGCGGCCCGGCGACACCGAGGGGCAGCAGTCCGCCCGCGATCTTGGCGCAACGTGGGCAGGAGGTTCGGACAGCGCGCCGCCGGAGCCATTAGGCGCGGCGATCCTCTTCGCCGCCGCTGGGGAACTGGTGCCCACCGCGCTCCGGGCGGTCGGCAAGGGTGGCACTGTCGTCTGCGCCGAGATTCACATGAGCGACATTCCCTCGTTCCCGTACGACATCCTTTGGGAGGAGCGCGTCGTCCGCTCGGTGGCGAACCTCACGCGGCACGATGGGGAGGAATTCCTCGCCCTCGCCCCGACCATCCCCGTGAAGACGGAGGTACGCACCTTTCCGCTCCGCGACGCGAACGACGCAATCGCCGCCGTCCGTAGCGGGCAAGTACACGGCACGGCGATCCTGATACCGGATGCGGATGCGGATGCGCTATGATGCCGTGCATAGGTTAGATTGTCGTTTTCGCAAGGAGCAGCATCGTGACGTCAGAACGGCCGGTTCTCATCTCCGTTGTCCAGTATCAGGAAGGGATCGCGGCGGGCACGACCGGCATCACCGATCTGTTCGACGCGGCGCACCGGCTCGGCGCGGACGGCGTCGAACTGCGGCCGCAGTTCTGGAAGGACAAGGAGCGCGAGTTGCCCGCCGCCCGCGACCGTGCCGCCCGGCACGGCCTGCTCGTCACGTATGCGACGATGGGCAGACTTTTCGACACCGACCCGGCCACCCTGCGGCAGGATATTGATGATGCCCGCGCCCTCGGCTCGCCGATCCTGCGCGTCTTCCCCGGCCCTGTCCCCGCCGACGACGATGACGCCGGGTGGGAAACGGGCCGGGAGATCGCCCGGTACGCCGGGCAGCAGGGCGTCACGCTCGCGCTGGAAAACTTCGTCGGCACGCCCGGCGGCACGCTGGACGAGATCAGCCGCACACTCGCGCAAATCCCCGCGTTGATGACCAACATTGACATCGGCAACTACCCCCGGCACAACCAGGACGTACCCGCCGCCATCCGGGCCATCGGCAACCGCGCCGTCTCCGCCCACCTGAAGGACGCGGACGACGATCCCGCACACGGGACGACCTATCTCGGCGGCGCATCATTGCCGCTACCCGCCATCCTCGACGAACTCGACCGCCTACCCCAACACCTCCTCGCTATCTTCGAGTTCGGCGGCGGCGATAACCCGGACGACCGGATCACACGCAGTATCGCCTATCTCAAAGCGCGCGAACCGGGGCAGTAATCAGGAGGGGGAACACGATGACCGGAAATGGTATCGAAACGGTCGCGATTGTCGGCGCGGGGATGATGGGAACGGGGCTGGCGGCGGAATACGCGGCGACCGGGCACACCGTGACCCTCTTCGCGCGCACTGAGTCCGGCGCCATGCGGGCAAAGGAGCGGACCTACGCCGCCCTCGATTCGCTGGCGGCGGCGGGCGTCCTTGGCGCGGACGAGATGCCCGCCGCGCGCGACCGGGTGCGCGCGTCAACAGACCTGGCGGATGCAGTCGCGGGTGCGGACCTCGTGGTCGAGAGCATCCCGGAAAACCTCGACCTGAAGCGTGAGATGTTCGCGACGCTGGAAGAGATCTGCCCCGCGACGACGATCCTCGCCTCGAATACCTCCGGCATCCCGATCACGCAGATCGCGGCGGGGATGCGGCGCCCAGAGCGATTCATCGGCACGCACTACCTGAACCCACCGCACCTGATGCCGCCCGTCGAGGTAATCCCTGGCGAGCAAACCGACCCGGCAATCGTCGCCCGCGTGCGCGACAACCTCACCGCGATGGGCAAATCGCCCGTCGTGGTGGGCAAGGAAGCGCCCGGTTTCCTGTGGAATCGCTTGCAGTACGCGATCCTGCGCGAGGCGTGCCACATCGTCGAGCAGGGGATCGCGACGAAAGAGGAAGTGGACATGGTGATGCGGCAGGGGCTGGCGCGCCGTTGGTCCATCGTCGGCGGGCCATTCGCATCGCTCGACCTCGGCGGCATCGGCACCTCGGCGCTCGTCGGTGCATATCTTTTCCCCGCCCTGAGCGGCGCGACCGATGTGCCGCCGACGCTCGCCGAACCCGTCGCCGCCGGACGCACGGGCGCGGAAAGTGGCGCGGGATTCTACGATTGGCCATCGGAGCGCCTTAAGCAGACTCTCGACCACCGCAACGCCAAACTGGTCGCCGCCCTCCGTGAGGACCGCGACGGATCGGGCACGCCCGCGCGATGAGCAGGGCGCGCAATTGTTGAGCAAGTAGTGTGCGACGAAAAAACGCAGTCGTGACCGATTCATCCCTTCTCGTTCGCGCCAGCCCCCGCGAGCTGCGACGTAATTGCCGCCTCTGCATGGCCGGTCGTTGACAGCCCGTGCGAGGTCTTTTCCCAATAAAACGGCTTGGTAATCAGTTGCCAGAGCGCCTTGTAGGCGGCGATGCTCATCATCAGCCAGTAGATCGGGATCAGCACGGCGGGGATGACCAACCCATAGTAGCGGCGGCGCATTGCCGCCATCATGCAGGTGATGACGAAATATAGGTTGCCGAAGACCAGCGCGACGAAACTGATCAGGCTGAGCACGCCGGAGTACAGATCGGCGATAATCGCCGGGTGGAAGACGTACCAGATGATCGAGGTTGACCAGAGGATCGGGTTGATCAGCAGCACCGCGAACGCCCCGCCGATGGTCGCCTGGACACTCCAGAAATCGCGCGTGCCGAGCTCGCGCCAGAGCCGGAACGGGTGTCGGTTATGCACCAGCCACGTCTGCATGTACCCCTTGATCCAGCGGGATCGCTGCCGGATCCAGTTGCCGTAGCGCGTGTTCGCCTCCTCGAATGTCGTCGAGTCGAGGATCGCCGTGCGGTATCCCAGCTTGAAGAGGCGGATGCCCAGATCGGCGTCCTCAGTGACGTTATACGGGTCCCATGCCCCCGCCTCC
>JBBRLR010000098.1:0-17763 GCA_038231255.1 Thermomicrobiales bacterium
CGCCTCTCCAAGGACTACGAACGACTGCCGGCGGTGGCCGAGGAGATGATCTACGCGGCGATGAGCAGGATCATGCTGCGCCGCTTGGCCTGCACAGCGCACAATACGGTCGCCTGATCACGTTCCCAAACAGTTTCTGAGTGCCGCATATGCCCATCTGCGCATTTACGGAGGGGCCGGGCGCCTCTTCCCACCTCGCATCGTTAGTGGATCGCATCGTGCGATTTCGGTGCAAGGCGCACACGGGAAGGACTTTTCCTCGCGTGCTCTGCTATTATTCGCACTGACGCCGCCTTGCCGAACGTGTGTTGCTGGAATGCCGGGTACACAATTGCCACATGAGAAGATCCCGGCGGGCGCGCCGCAGGACTCGGGGGCGTTGCCGCGTACCCTTGCGATGGTCGACGGTACATGAATCATCCCGATTCTCCTCGCGTTGGTAGGCGGTACGTGCCGACTCGGGGAGTGGCAAGATGGAGCGGGAGAGGACTCTGCTGTGGACCGAGGACGCGCTGGAAAAGCGGGATGCGCGGCATACACACGCGAACGAGGCTACTGCGGGGTGACGAAGCGGGCAGCACGATAATGCGGCGGGTGACTGCTCCCACATGCCGATGAACGTTTTGCATAGACGAGGGGAGGCGCGGATGAGCATAACCCTACCAGCGCCGCACGAGTTGGATGAGTTCCTCCTCCCCCTGCTTGACGCGCTCGCCGCCACGATCGCCGTGCTTGATGCGACCGGTGCCATTGTCACAGTCAACGCCCCCTGGCGGCGGTTCGCCGACGCGAACGGGTTGGTCGCGCCGCGACACGGGGTGGACATCAATTATCTCGCCGTCTGCGACGCGGCGATGGGCACCCCGGAGGCTGCGGCGGGCCGCGCGGTCGCCGCAGGCATCCGCGCCGTGCTCGCCGACGACATGGCCGAGTTCGTCCTTGTGTATCCTTGCCACAGCCCCGACGGGGAGCGCTGGTTCCTGATGCGCGCGACCCGATTCCGCGCGGGGGGAGCGACCTATGTCGTCGTGGCGCACGAGAACATCACGGCGCGCCACCGGGCGGAGGAGGCGCTGCGCCGTAGCGAGGCGCGCGCGCGGCAACTGCTGGACGCGAATATCATCGGCGTGGTGGTCGCCGACCGAGAGCGCATCATCGAGGCGAATGGCGCCTTCCTGCGGATGGTCGGCTACACCGATGCGGACGTGGCAGCCGGGCACGTCCGCTGGCCAGAGATGACCCCGCCCGAATACGCGTCCCGCGATCGGCGGGCGCTCGATGAACTCGCGGCGACGGGGACCTGCACCCCGTTCGAGAAGGAATACTGGCGCAGGGACGGCACGCGCGTGCCGGTCCTGATCGGCGCGACGACGCTCCAGCGCAATCCCCTGCAGTGGGCCTGCTTCATCCTGGACCGGACGGCCCACCAGGCGCTGGACGAGCAGCGCGAGCAGCTCCTCGCCAGTGTCGCCCACGACCTCAAGTCCCCCCTCACTACGATTGCGGGCACGGCGCAGCTCCTCGCGCGTCGCGCAAGGCACAGCGAGGCGGTGGACGTTGCCCAGATGCTGCCGCGCCTGGAGGCGATTGAGACCGCCGCTGCCCGGATGGTCGGCATGCTCGACGAGCTGTTGGATATCGCCCGCATCCGGCTCGGCCGTCCACTCGACCTGGCGCGCGGCACGGTCGATCTCGTCGCCCTCGCGCGGCGCATGGTCGCCCTGCACGAGGGGCGGGGAACGCACCGCTTCCACGTCATCGCCCGTGAGCCGGAGCTGGTTGGGGAATGGGATACGCCACGTCTCGAACGGGTGCTCGACAACCTGCTCTCCAACGCCCGCAAGTACAGCCCGGCGGGGAGCATGATCGGCGTGACAGTCGGTCGAAACATCGACACAGACGGCACATGGGCGGTGCTGACCGTCGCGGACATGGGCATCGGCATCCCTGCGGCGGACCTGCCGCGCATCACGGAACGCTTCTACCGCGCCGCGAACGTGGTCGGTATCGCGGAAGGGACAGGCATCGGTCTCGCCGGGGCGAAGCAGATCGTCATGCAGCACGGGGGCACGATCGCTGTCGCGAGCACCGAGCGCGAAGGGACGACCGTGACGGTGCAACTCCCCACCTGACGGTAGATGCCCGGATGCACTGCTCGGTTATCATGTCGAAGAAGCGGCGGAACACCGGCAATCCTAGACGAGTACGGAGTTAGAGCGTGTTTTGGAAAGGGATCAACAGGCCATGTATCGTCTACAGATGCTCAAAAAATGCATCTCGTACTCGTTTCCGCGCACTGTGGCGCGGTTTCTGCACCCCCTTCAGCGCGATTGTAACTCCGTTAGAGCATTTCCAAAACACGCTCGAATAACGACCGACGACCCGACCCGCGAGACGCGCGCTTTTCTCGACGAACGCATCTACGAGTACAATGTTGCCGCGACGAACATTCACGATGGCCGGATGATGTACTTCGCCATCCGCGATGCGCAGGATGACACGCTTGCCGGGCTTTCCGGCTGGACGTGGGGCGGTTGCGCGGCGGTCGAGTCCCTTTGGGTGCGCGAGGATTGGCGCGGCAAGGGATTCGGCACGCAATTGCTCTCCGCTGCCGAAGCCGAAGCGCGCGCCCGTGGCTGCACGCAGATCGTCCTCGGCACGCACAGTTTCCAGGCGCCGGAGTTCTACAAGAAGCACGGCTACGTCGTCTATGGAGTAGTAGATGACTACCCGCGCGGCTTCGCGCACATTCACCTGAAAAAGGCGCTGCCATGAACGGGCACATATTGGCCGGCGCGGGCTACGAGCGCATGCTCGCGGTCAAAAGATTGAATCGTTGGCACACCCGGAGACTTGTTCCCCGCTACTTCGGCTGGATGTAGTAGGTCATGCTCTGGATCGCGGCGACGGGGTCCACGTCGCGGACCCAGACGCCCTCGCGGACACGGAGAATAACGGGGGCGTAGTTAAGGATCGCCCGCACGCCGCCCGCGACGAGCAAGTCGCAGGTCTCCTGCGCACCCTGAGCGGGGACGGCGACGATGCCGACGCGAATCTTCTTCTCGCGCACGGTGCGGGTGATCTCTGCCGGGGCCTGCACGATCAGGCCGTCCATGCCGACGGGCGTGCCAATCTTGGCCGCAGCACTGTCGAAAACGGCGGCGATGCAGAGGTTGCTGTCCTCCCAGCCGCGATAATGGACGACGGCCTGCCCGAGCAGCCCGAAGCCGCAGAGCGCGACCGACCATTCCGTGTTAATCCGCAGGATACCGGCAATCTGCCGGACGAGATGCGCGATATCGTATCCCTTGCCCTGTTTGCCGAATTTGCCGAAGTTGGAAAGGTCGCGCCGGATTTGCGCGGCGGTCACGCCGATCCGGTCGGCGAGGTCACTCGACGACACCGAGGTCTGCCCTTCGTCCAGGAAGCCTTGCAGCGTGCGGTGATAGATCGGCAGGCGACGGACGACGATATCGGGGATTTCCGGTTCAATCGCAGGCTTTGGCACGGTCTTTCCGATGCGCGAGACAATCATCCACCGTTTCCCTTCCTCAATCACGCACCGCGTTCGCGTCGAGCTGATTGTGGCACTTGTGGATGAGCAACGTCAAAATTCATCGTCGGCGACCTCACGAGCGGTGGCTCATGTCTTCGACATGTTCGGGCAGATCCTTCGGCGCGTTGTTGGCCCCTTTACCGCTCGTCACCGCCTTGCTGACGAACACGATCAGGACGGCGGCGAGCGCGACAATCAGCCCGAGCATCACGTAGCGCGCGAAGGTCATGATGATCGCCATCAGGAAAAGCGTCCCGGCGACGATCAGCAGCCACTTCTGCGCTTTGCTTTGTGCGTTGAAATCCGGCATGTCGTCCCTACCTTTCGGGGAAGCAATGAGCAACAAGGGGCACGCTCCCTACTCATTGCTCGTTGCTCGTTGCTCCATCTGTTGCACCGTGCGGAGCGAGAGATGCTGGCTGAACCAGTAGTACATCCCCCAAACGGTGATCGGGAAGTAGAGTGCGGCGTGGAGGACGAGGGCGAAGGCGCCCGTCGTCTCGACGGGCAGTTTGAGGATTTGCTGAATGACGAGCAGCGTGCCCGCTTCGAAGGGGCCGATATAGCCCGGCGACGACGGGACGAGCGTGAAGAGATTGGCAACGCCGGTCGTCAGCATCGCGCCGGCCGGGTTGAGCGCGAGGCCGAACCCCCTGGCGACGAGCGCGTACATCGTCGCCTCCATGCCCCATGCCGCAACGGAGGAGAGCGCGACCAGCCCAGAGTCGCCCGCGCGCCGGAGGCTGCCGAGGCCCGCCACAAACTCGATAATCAATGCTTCGAGCCGCACGGTGATCGCGTGCGGGAGCCGCGCGAAGATCGGGCGCAAAATGCGGACGCGCCATGCCCCCGCGAAGGCGAGAAAAAAGAAGACGGCAAGGCCGCCGAGGAACAGGAGCGCCGCGACGATCACCAGTTGCCGCACGCGGGCATTGATGTCAATAAACAGGGCCGCGAAGACGATAAAGGCGAGCATCGTCAGGCCATCGAAGACGCGCTCGACGACGATGGTAGCAAGGGTCGCGCTCCGGCTGACCTTTTCGCGCTCGCTGAGGACATAGGTACGCACGAGTTCCCCGGCGCGCAAGGGGAGGATGTTGTTCGCCATGTAGCCGATCACGATCACCGGCCACAGGCGGCGCATCGGAATGTTTGCGGTCGAGCGCAGAAGGATATGCCAGCGATACGTGCGGATGACGACGCCGACGAAGTAGCAGCCGATGGCCGGGATGAGCCAGATGTACGACGCTTCCCGCATCGCCCGCCAGAGCGCGCCGAAATCCTGCCCGCGTAGCGCGAGATACAGAAAAACAACGCTGATGGCGATGCCGATCCAGAATTTCAGCGAAAAAGCGCCCGAACGGCGCGGCGTGTCATCCGGTTCGGGAGGACGTGCGACCCGGCGGGAAAGGATGCGATTCTGGGCGACGGTCACGTGAGGCTCACTTTCACCACAGTGTTCGTTTCATCGTTGACGACAATGGCGGTTGTGCCGTCCGCCGAAACGGTGACGGCGACGGGCTTGCGGAGATCGCCCGTGTTCCCGGCCAGGCTCCGGACGGTCTGGCCCTGCGTGGTCATCTCGATTAGGCGGTTGCTCGTCGGGGAAGGGACGAGCAGGTTGCCGTTTTTCAGGAAGACTGGGTACGCCTCCAGCCCCCTCACCGTGCCCCAATCCGCGACCGGGATGGCAGATTGATACTGCCCCTCCGCGTTGAACAGGAGAATGCGGGCATTGTTCGTGTCCGCGACGGCGATCGTGCCGTCGGCGCGGGCGGCGATGCCGACGGGGTTATCCATCTGCCCATCGCCCGTGCCGAGCGAGCCGAAGGAACGGACAACTTTGCCGTCTTTATCGAAGACAAGGATGCGGCTATTACCCGTGTCCGTGATGTACAGCAGGCCATTCGGCGCGATGGCGATGCCGCGCGGCCCGTAGAACTCCGTCGTATGCTGCGGCAGGGTGGTGGGGTTGTCCTGCCCATTGAAGAATGTGCCCCACTGTCGCACCGGCTTGCCATCGCTTGTGAAGACGGAAATGCGATGGTTCCATGTGTCCGCGACGTAGACCGTCCCGTCCGATGCGACGGCAAGACCGGTCGGGCCGAAGGCGTAGCCGTTGATCTGGCCGAACTTGTCCGGCCCGGTGCCGATGCCGCCCCATTGCCGCAGAAATGCGCCGTCCGGCTGGAATTGCTGCACGCGGTAGTTCAGTTGATCCACAATCGTGATCGTGCCATCCGGGCTAACAGCGATGCCGCGCGGTGCGGAGAATTGCCCGCCCGCCTTGCCCTTGCCCACGCGGTCGAACAGATTGATCGGGTTTGTCTGCGCACTGCTCGGCGCGGGCGCGGCGAAGTAAACCTTGTCCGCCGCATCCTTGCTCAAATACGCTGTGAGAAAGTCCGTCGTCGGCGGATCGGGCGTTTCGCGGGCAGCAAAGTAGCGCAGCCAATCGCCCCAGGTCGCGGGTTTGAACGACGCGGCGATCCGCCCCGCCGCGCTCCCCACCCGGTATGAATCGGGGAAGGAGACCGTGACCGGGTATTGCTGACTGACATAGCCTGGAAGGGTCGGTGTCACTTGGCTTTCCATCGTGCCCGGCGCCAGCGCCAGCCGGGGCGGGATCGTACCGCTCTGGCCGGTCGGGCGCTCGATTGCAAGTTCCTGCGCGGTGCCAACGGTGAAATTCGGGAAGTCTCGGAAATACCACCGGAAGGGCCATTCCAACGAGGTCTCCGTAGCAATTGCAAGGGTGTTGCCACCACCGATGTTGTTCCGGTCGCCCGTTGCGGGGTCGAGTGTGCGGTCGTTGCGCGTCAGGTCAACTGAGATGCGCCTGACGCGCTCGACAAAGGGCGCGACGCTCGCCGCCGTCCGCGTGCCGACGAGCAGTTCATGCCCGTCCGCCGGGCGACTGAAGGTGACGTCGCTCATCGCACGGACCGCCATCACGCCGGAAAGTGCGAGCAGAGTCGTGAGAAGCGCGGCGCTCGCGCGGAATTTCCCTTGCCCGGCGATCAGCGTCAGCGTCGCGTAGCCGGTGGTGAGGATCAGGGCGATCACGACGAGAATCGTCGCGATCCACGCCGGCGAACGCTCCACATCGAGCAACTGGCGGATGAACTGCGCGAGGGCAAGGGCGAGAATGAACGCCGCGACGCCGAGCATCCAGCCGCGCTCGCGCCAAAACCAGCCGCCCGCGAGCCGCTCCGCCACCCACTGCACGGCGATCCCGCCGATCAGGGCGAGGGCGAGCAGGATCATCGCCGCACTTTCGGGCGTCTTGCCGCCGCTGAGCGAGAAAAGCACCAGCGCCACTAATTGCCAGGTGAGCGGCAGGGTCATCGTCAGCGGGCGCGGCGCGGCGGCGCGCGCGATCAGCACGACGCCGATAATCGCCGCGACGCCAATGAACGGTTCGTAGATAAGGGCGATCAGCAGGTAATAGTACCACGGCTGGTTGCGCTCGGTGGCGAACAAATCATCCCACCAGCGGCCGAACATCGAGCCGAGGGTGCGCGGCAGATGGATGACATCGGTGAAAAGCAGGCTGCACGCCGCAAGGAGGATCAGCCCCGCCAGGGCGACGATGCTCCAGAGGATGCGCCGATCCACCTGCCGGAGTTGCACGCCGATGACGTGGAGTGCGCCCCGCCGCTCGCCCGTCTCCGGGTCGGGCCGGTCGAGCAGGGCGAGAATCGCCAGCGCGAAAGCGAAGGCGACGAGCATCGTCAGGCCGAACGGCCCGGAACCGATCAGGAAGGCGATGGCGATTCCCGCGACGACCAACATACCGGTCGTCGCGCGCTCGTCCGCGAGGCGCAGCACGCAGATAAAGAGTGCGAGCGCGGCGAGCACGACCCACGGGATGCCCGTCACCTGCCGGGAGCCGTACACGAATGTCGGCGAGAATGCGAGCATCGCCGCGACGCCGAGCGCGCCCCACCGCCCGAACCAGGGACGGAGCCACCAGCAGATCGGCACGATCGCGGCCCCCGCGAGGGCGGGGCCAAGCCGCGCGACCGCGTCCCGCGCGCCGAACAGGAAAAAGAAGAGGCCATTGATGAGGAAGCGGAGCGGCCCCCAGAGCGCGCCGTCCACCCGCGCACTCCGGCCATCCACAAACTGCCAGGCGGCATAGGCGCGCTGTGCTTCCGCCGCGCTGAAGGGGTTGTTCGTCAGCGAGGCGACGCGCACCAGCAGTGCGCCGAGGATCACGACCGCCCAGAGAACGGATTCGAGCGTCGGCTGGGGGAGCGCGAAGCCGCTTTCCAGCAGCGGCGCGGTATCCGGTTCCGCGATCATCACCCGATTCGGTTCCACCGGCATCTCGTCCCGCGCGATGGATGCGGGTGGAGGTGGCAAATCGGGCAGATCAGCCTCAATCGGTTGCGGCCCGTCGCCGATTTCCCGTTCCTGTTGTTCGGTCGTTTCCAACTAATACCGTATCCCGTTGAACTCGCGTACGAGGTCCTTCCGCACATAGAGATGGAAATTGTACGACTCGATGGTATGCGGCGGCTCCCGCAGCGCGACGAATCGCCAGAAGTTGGACGCAGGCTGGGGCGATGTTGTCGGTACGACGATCGGCTCGTTCTTCGCGTTATACTGCGTCGTTGTCGTCGTCTGCGGCGCGTCGCCGAGCGCGGTGATACTTTGCCATGCCTTTTTGAGGGTGTCGCCCCACGTCGGGCGCACGTCACCGGGCGCGCTCGGTATGACGTTTCCGGTCTTGGGGTCCGTATGCTGCGGGACGATCCCCTGCTTCCACAGGCCGGGATAATCGGCGCGCGGCGCGGACGGCGAATACGTAAAGGAGCGATAAATTTCCTCCGGGAACCACCAGCGCATCACGTAATCCGTCCGCTCGTAGTTCTGGAGGTTCTGCTCCTCCCATGGCCCGAAGTCTTCGTTCGCCACCATGATGATCGCCGCGTCGTCCGGCGGCGGGGCCGTGAGCGAGCTGCCAAGGAAGTGCGCCGCGCCTGTGTTGACGTAATCGCGCAGATACCAGTTCATCGGCCAGACGGTCGCGCTGCTGTACCAGATCGGCAGGTCGTAGCCGCCCGTGCGCTCCTTGGAGAGCGTGTTGATCTCCTGCATCATCTGCGGGATGTCCGGCGAGGTCTGCGTGTAGACGAGCATGTCCGTCGGCACATCGCCGCCGAAAAAGGCGAGATGCCAGCCGAGATGGACCTCGAACAAGGCGAGCGGCAGCGCGACCGCAATTGCCGCGACCGCGAGCGCCCGCTTCGGGCCGACCTGGATCGCGTAGGCGGCGACGAAGGCGATCATGACGACCGGCATCGCGACGAGGAGCAGGCGGATATCGCCCGCCGGATTCGCCGAGATGCGCGAAACCGCGAAGAACCAGCCCGTCAGGAAAAGGACAACCCCGCCGATCACCGTGCCGTCGAGCAACCGGCGGCTGATGCGCACGCCGCTCGTCGCACGGGCCGGGCGGGCGGTGGCGACGATGCCAAGTGCGCCCGTCGGTCGTAGATTGAAGGCGGGTAGGCTGTCTATCGCGGGCATGCGCCACGCGGCGGTCAAATACTCGACCGCTTCGCCAAGGAGTGAGGCGGTGAGGACGGTGAAGGGGAGGATAATGTGGCAGACGAGCCACGGCATCTTCTCACCCGCCTCGGAAAGCACGGCAAACATGCCGACCCCGTACCAGAGCAACATCACCTGTGTGAAGAGCCGCATCGTCATCTCGCGTTTGCCGCGCACATACGCGATGAAGCGCCCGACCGTCACGCCGCCCGCCGCGATGCCGAACAGGAATGCGGTCGGCCCGGACAGCGGGAAGAGGAAGGCGAAGTAGTACCACGGCTGCCCGCCCCGGAAGACATCCTGCTGGCCCGCCCAATAGATGCCGGAGTAGAATGCGCCGCTGAAGATGCCGCCGACATTCGTGAACAAACTCGAATACAGCATCGCCCAGAAGAAAAAGGCGATGCTCGCCGCGCCGAGCAGCACGCGCTTCTCGGCGAGCAGCCGGTGGAATGCGCCGACAACGCTCGTCATCTCCCAGCCGCCGAACAACCGGTCATTCGGCGTCGTGCCCGGCTCCACATCGCCCAATCGAAGCGTGCTGAGGATGTAGACTGCCGCACAAAGGTAGAAGATGGTCGCGATCAGGAACGAAAAAATCATCGGGTGGAAGAGCAAGGCGCGAAGATATGGCCCCCAATGCGCCCAGTCCATCTCACCGGCCTGCGCGTCCCACGGAATCTTCGGCAACTTCTCCCATTTGAAGAGTTTCGGCAGCACGAGCAGCGCCGTTCCCGCCGCCATCAGATAGACGACCGTCGCCAGGAGCAGAGATTTCGCGACGCGCCAGGTAATCACAAGGAAAAGGAAGGCCCCGAGCAGCACGGCAATGATGTACGACGCCTCGTGGTTTGTGTGCGCCAGCGCAAGGGCGATCATGCCGACGTAGACCCAGCGGCCCTGCTGTGTCTGTACGTACCGCGCGATGGCGACAAGGACGAGGAAGGTGAAGGTCATCAGATAGATGTCGTGCCGAATCAGCCGCGAGTAATAAAGGATGCTCGGCGAGATGAGCAGCAGGAACGAGCAGATCAACGCGCCCCACCGCCCAATGAGCGGTCGGAGCAGGATCGGCAGCATGACGAGGATGACGCCGAACAGCGCCGGGCCGTAGCGGGAACTGGCGTCCGACGCACCGAACAGGGCGTAGACGAGGGCATTGAGATGAAACAGGAAAGGGCCGTGCATCAGCGGATCGTGCTGATACCCCTTACCGATGGCGTAGTTGTAGGAGAACCACGCGTGCAGGCTCTCATCGTGATGGAGGGCGCGGCTGCCCAGGTCCCAGAAGCGTGTCAGGACGGCGCCGACGAAAATGGCGAGGTAGGCGCACTGCTCGACGGTGATCGTGCGTGTCATCTGACCGAAGCGGGCCAGTGTTTCGCGCGGCGTTGGTGCGGCGGATTGCAGATTTAGTTCGGGTGCGACCACGGTGCGTTTCTCCCACTGCGCGCGAAGCGATTGGCGGTATGCCCCTGTCACACGAAGAAACCGCCGGGCCACACATTTTGCCGCACGCGGCCCCGGTCGGTCTGCCGCACATAGTATGCCGACAGAAGACGCTGTTCGTCAAACACGGGCGCATCCGGCGTCGCATCGCGTCCGTGGGCAAGCCGTGATGTACGATACGTCTCCGTTGCCCGAAATGCGGACGGCGGTCGTATGGATGAACAAAGGGGTGAGCGATGCGACTTGCGGGCAAAGTGGCGGTCATCACGGGGGCGGCATCAGGGATCGGGCGGGCCAGCGCGCGCTTGTTCGCGAGCGAGGGGGCGCGGCTGATGCTCGGCGATCTGGACGCAGCGGGCGTCCGGCAGGTCGCCGATGAAATCACGCAGAATGGCGGCGAGGCGGAGGGGATACGGGCCGATGTTGCATCGGGCGCCGATGTGCGACGGTTGGTGGACGGCGCAGCCGAGCGGTACGGCAAACTCGACATCATCTTCAACAATGCCGGTATCGGTATGCCCGGTTCGATCCTCGACCGCAGTGAGGAGGACTTCGACCGCGTTATCGCCGTCAATCTTAAGGGCATTTTCCTCGGCTGCAAGTACGCGCTGCCGCATTTCCTGAATAACCCGAACGGCGGTGCGATCGTCAACATGTCGTCGAACGGTGGACTGATCGGGCGGCCCGCCGATCCGCTCTACGTCGCCACCAAGCACGGCGTGATCGGGCTGACGAAGTCGCTCGCCCTCGCCTACGCCGACCAGCGGGTGCGGGTCAACGCGGTCTGCCCCGGCCCAATTGACACGCCGATGATCTGGCAGGGGTTGCCGCCCGGCATGGATCGCGAGGAGTTCATCCGGCGGGCGGTGGCCGCGTGCCCGACGCCCCGGATGGCCGCGCCCGAAGAGGTGGCGCAGGCCGCGCTCTTTCTCGCCTCGGACGAGGCGAGTTTCGTTAGCGGCGTCGGGCTGGCAGTGGACGGGGCGAAGGCGGCAGGCGTCTTCAACGCGAACCGCTATCGGACGGATTTCGATCTGCTGGGCTGATACCCGCGCGCCGATTCATCCATGCGAAGGCAGTCCGATCCCTTGTCAGCGCAACGCGGCGTTTGCGGCGGTTTCTATCGAGAAATGCCCGACCGCTTCCTCGCGCGACGGCAATGGTTCGGCGCGCTCGCCGACCGGCATGAACGAAACGAGCCGGTATCCTTCCGGCGGGAGACCAACGAAGTCGCGGGCGACATCCTCAATGCGCGCGTGCCAGTGCTGCAACGACGTATCGAGCCCGTGCGCCGTGATCGTCAGCCACAATGCGAGTTGGACCATCCCGAGGCTTTGGCTCGCCTGATCGCGCGTTTCCGCGTCGGTGAGTCCGTCGCGCGGCGCGCTGCGGGCGAAGTCCTCGAAGATCAGCAGCGTCATCCCGCCGTGGCGCATCCCCGACGCGCGGGCAAGATACCGTGCCCGCCGATCGCCATCGAGCCGCGCCGCGAATGTTTCCGCAATCCGATCCCAGAACGCGGCGTTGCGCTCCCAAAGGACGACGACATGCCACGGTTGTGCGTTGAATGCCGAGGGCATGGAATGGGTCGCGGCGGCCAGGTCCGCGATCAGCGCCGGTGAAAAGATGGCCGGGCCGAGTTTCCGGGTGGAGCGGCGCGCGTCGAAGAGTGCGGCGATTGAGGCTGCCGATGTGGGTGATGTGGGGATGGTGGCCATGCTCACGTTGCGCGCTCCCCTTGCGTTCTGGCAAACGCCCCGACCAACGCGCGAGCGGTCGTCGCTTCGCGAAGGAGCGGGAGCACCTGCGCACCGATGCGTTCGATCTCTTCAAGCATCGGGCTGCACTGGATCAGGAAGAGATCGAGGCCCGCGTCCGCATAGGCCCGCATCCGTTCGGCAACCTGCTCCGGCGTGCCGACGAGGTTCGGTCGGAGGCCCCGGTTCGAGACCGAGTAATCGCGCAGCGTTAACTCGCGTTCGAGCTGCGACATCGTTGTGAAGTCCTTGAATCCCGCGTAGCCCGCTGTTTCCTTGACGTCTGTGATCCGGGCAAGCTCCTCCTGCGCCTCTTCTTCGCTGTCGCGGCAGATGATATACGCGGCCATGCCATAGGTCATCGTCTTGCCGTGCGCCGCCGCACGCTCGCGCATCTCCGCGATCTTGCCGCGCACCGTCTCCAGATCGTCGCCGTGCATCAGGTAGGCGTCGCACTCGCGCGCGATCAATTCCTTCGCGGCAGGCGACTCGCCGCCGGCATACAGGCGAGGCCACGGCTGCTGCACGGGTTTGGGGGCGAGGTATGCGTCCTCCACACGGGCATGTTTCCCGGCTACCGTCGTCCGTTCCTGCGTCCACATCCCCTTGAGCACGGCGAGAAATTCGTCGGTGCGGGCGTACCGCTCGTCGTGCTCGACGAACTGCATCCCGTACTGTCGCGCCTCCTCAGCCCACCACGCGGAAACGACATTGAGCGTGAACCGGCCGTGTGAGATGCGGTCAATGTTCGCCGCCATCTTCGCGACGACCGCCGGATTGCGGAAGCCGGGGCGGATGGCGGCCATGATTTCCAGTCGCTCGGTGGTCGCCGCCAGCGCCGCCGCCGTTGACCACGCTTCGAGCACCGGCTCGGCAGGGCCTTTGATGTCGTTCAAGTTCAGTTCCGCGATGAGCGTCGCGGCAAAGCCGAGCGCTTCGGCCCGGCGCGCGACCTGGAGGCAATATTCCCAGATCGCCGGCATCCCTTCGTCCTCGACATTGCGCAACCATCCGCCGAAGATCGGCAGCCAGAAGCCCACACGCGGTGTCGTCGTTTCGGTCATCCTTGGTATCCTTCGTGTGTTCGTCGTGCCGATCAGCACGCGCAGAAATAGGGTGTCGGGTTGAAGATGTTCGCCATCATGCGCGCCGCCGGGGCGGGATCGTCGGGATCAATCACCGCGTCAACGACATCGCGCGTCTCCCCCGCGAAGAGCGCCGCCCACGCTTCCTCGGGCAGATACGCGGCGGTTTCCCCGCCTTTCCCGGCGAGTCGCAGGGCGATGTAATCCTTGGCATAGGTCCAGATCAGCCCTTCACGGGCGGGTGGCGCGATCTCCGGCGTCCCGGTCGCATCGGCGTATGCCAACCACGGCAAATCCACACCGGCGGCAATCGGCAGGCCGATCCACTTCCAGACGCGCGTGTTCACGTCGAGCAGTTTGTGCTCGCCATCGCGCGCGTCGTAGATGAACTCGACCTCCGAGATGCCGCGATAACCGAATGCCTTGAGGATCTGCACGCCGCGCTCGGCGATGGCCGCCGGGCCTTCCGCCGCGACCAGGCAGCCGGTGCCGAAATCGGGCGGGTACTGCTCCAATTTCCGGCCTACAAATGTGCCGTGCGCCTCGCCATCATTGCCGATATAGGAGCAAACGGAGTAGAAATCCGTCAACCCTTGCCCGACGATCTCCTGCGCAACGAGCGGATGCCCCGCCGCGCGGTCGAGTGCCGCGTGGAACTCCTCGGGCGAGCCGATGCGCCACGCCTTGTCGCCGAAAACATCGTAGAACGAGCGCTGCTCGGTCGGCTTGACGATGCACGGATAGGGCAGCACTGCCGCGACCCGCGCCAGGTCCTCGCGCCTAAGGTCCCAAGTGCGGGGGATCGGGATGCCGAGTTCGTGCGCCGTCCCGTAGAGCCGCGCCTTATCGAGCACCGGTTCGACGATATCGGGGCCGGAGAACGGGATGATGAAGGCCCGCTCAAGGCGCTCGCGGTGCCGGTTCACAGCCAGCACCCACTCATCGTTCGTCGGGTACAGGACACCGGGGCGGTCCAACATCGCGCCGAGGTCGAGGAGGTAGCGAATAAACCCTTCCTCGTCTTCGAGGACGTTGGGGCAGAGCGCGGTCACGGTGGCGTATTTCGACGCCAACGCGTAGCCCTTTGGATCGCGGTCGAGCGCGATCACGGGCACGTCGCGCCGCCCGAGCGAGCGAGCCACCGCCAGGCCGGTGATATGGCTGTTGAAGACAACCGCAGCGGGAAGCGGTTGCGTGTTGATCCGCTCGCGCACGGCGCGTAAAAGGTCATCGCGTAGGACAATCGGAAGGATCATCAGTATCCTCAGTTTTGTTCACTAAAAAACGCAACAAAGTCATCTATCGCACGCAGCAGTAGACCGTATGCAGAGATATCTGTCAACTTTCTCTGTCTGACATCGGTGCATGTAGGATGATCGCCCCCGTGCATGGTGACAAGTATCTGCGGCACGGTAGGGAAAGAAACGGACAAATGAGGCAATGCGCCCCGAGTGATATGATGCTCAGTCAAGCGGGACGGGGCATGTGGGGTAGCAGGTTCAAATCCTGTCGTCTCTTCCGGGGGCGTAGCTCAGATGGACAGAGCATAAATAAAACCGTTCCCGCTTCACTGCCCTTTTACGTCTTGCCGGTCAAATCCGACTCCGCCCGATTCAAACTGACCCACTACCGGGAGGGGTTTATCCTGCGAAGCATTACGGTCAGGGATGAAACAATAGGATTACCCCATAGAACGCGATCACCGCTCCTACCAGGAATAAGAGCAAGGTAATCAAGGCCTCGCGTGCAGTCCGACCTTCATCGCGCCATGTCTTCCCGCGATAGATGCAATAGCCGATCATTGCGCTCCCGACGACGAGCGCGAGCCACGGAGAGGGAGGGGCATCACCGGGCATCGCACAGATAACCGTCATGCTTCACTCCGGCTTCTTCCCCAACGAGGCATCGCCTTACGTTACTTTGCCGCAAGGCATAGAAGGATTCAAACGAACCCATTGCCCGTCTCTGTGGCTCAGACCTCCGTGTTAGCCGATCTCTCCGAGGGCGGCGTCGAGGGCTTCCACGATGCGATCAATCTCCGGAGCGGTGATCACGAGCGGCGGCGAGAGGGTGATAACGCATTCGAGACGCGGCACCGTTGCGCTGTTCTTGCCGACGAGCACGCCATGCTTCTGCGCGGCAGCGATCACGCGGTTGACCTGCTCGGTGGGGAGCGGGTCGGTCGTGCCCGGCATGGCGAGTTCGACGCCGACGAGTAGTCCCATGCCGCGTACCTCGCCGACCACATCGCGATGCCCCTGCACGGCGCGCAGCCCGGCGCGCAGCCGGTCACCCATCGCCGCCGCATTCGCGACCAGCCCGTCCTCCTCGATGATATTCAGGTTTTCCAGCCCGACGGCGCAGGCGACGGGGTGGCCGCCGTAGGTGCTTAACTGGTTGAACTGCACATTGTCCTTCGGGTCGCCGAGGAAGGCGTCGAAGACCTCGTCCGTCACGGCGGTGGCGGCGAGCGGGATGTACGCGCTCGAAATCCCCTTTGCCATCGTCATGATGTCCGGCACGATGTCCCAATTCTGGCAGCCGAACATTGTGCCGGTGCGGCCGAACCCGGTGATTACCTCGTCCTGGATGAGCAGGATGCCGTACTTGTCGCAGACCTGCCGGATCAGCGGCCAGTACTCGTCCGGCGGAACGATCACGCCGCCGCCGCCAATCACCGGCTCGCCGATAAAGGCGGCGATGCTTTCCGGCCCTTCGAACTCGATCACCTGCTCCAATTCCTCGGCCAGCAGATGTGCAGCCGCGCTCGGCGTCATCCCGGCGAAGAGGCGGAAGGTGTCCGGCGGGCGGACATGGAGGAAGCCGGGCAGGAGCGGCTCGAATCGCGTCTTGCGCGCATATTGCCCGGTTGCGCCGAGGGCGCCCAGCGTCCAGCCGTGATAGCCGCGATAGCGGGCGATGATCTTCGTGCGGTTCTGGTGCGGATATTTCTGCTGCACATACTGGCGCGCGATCTTCAGCGCCGTCTCGACCGCCTCCGAGCCGCTGTTGACGAAGATGACGTGATTGAGCGTGCCCGGCAGCACCCCGGCGAGGCGGTGCGCCAGTTCGAGCGACGGCCGCGCGGGGCGAGAAAGGGGCGTGTACGGCAGTTGACGCATCTGCCGCGCCGCCGCCTCGACCAGCCGCTCCTGCCCGAAACCGACATTGACGCACCAAAGGCCGGCCATCGCGTCAATATATTCCTTGCCGGATTCGTCCACGACGGTGCAGCCGTGCCCCTCGACCATCACGAGCGGCGGCTGCCGGAGCGCGTGCTGTGTGAATGGCCGCCAGAGTTCGTCCCCAATTCCGACTAAATCCGCCGGTGTCGCCTCGATCTGCGTCGCCATCTGTACCCTCCTCGTGTTGCGTGTGCAATCCCGATGTTCACTGTTCGTTGACCGAACGATAGTCCCCCACGGCGGATGATGCAAGCGCACCTACCAATCCCACAGGGCGTATGCGTTCTCGAAGAAGCAGACCAACGGGGAGCGCCGCCCAATGCGGTATAATCGCCGGACGTGAGATGCGCTGCATTGCTGGGACAGGACGGGGGACGGGTGACGATCACTGGACAACGGGAGCGGGGGCGGCTCGATTTGCTCTCCTCGCTGAAATATCGGGAAAGCCGGACGTTCTGGTTCGGCGCGACGATTGCGAGCATCGCGCAGGCGGCGTTCCTCGTTTCGGCGGGCTGGCTCGCCTTCCAACTGCACGGCAGCAGCGCGGTCGGGCTTGTCACCTTCGCGACGATGCTCCCGCTGTTGCTCGCGACGCCGGTCGGCGGGCTGCTGGCGGATCGGATGGACCGGCGGACGCTCGTGATCGGCGCGCAGATCGTACAGGGCATCGTCGCGCTCGTCCTCGGCGTGCAGACGGTGCTCGGTTCCATGCCCTTCGCGGCACTCGTGTCGCTCGTCTTCCTGTCCGGCATCGCGCGGGCCGTCGAACTGCCGACAGTGCAGACGATGCTGCCGAGCCTCGTCCCGCCCAAAGAACTGCTGAACACCTTTTCGCTCAACGGCCTCGGCACGCTCGGCTCGCGCTTCGTCGGCCCCGCCGTGATGGCGCCGGTGCTCGCGACGCGCGGCGCGGGGCTGGCATTCCTGATCATCGCCGTGCTCTACCTGCCCGCGCTCTCATTTCTGGTGCGGGTGCCGCGCATGCCGCGCGCCAATCTCCTGACGGTCGGCGTCGGCGAGCAGATCCGCGAGGGCGGGCGGTACATTCGGCGGCGCGGGATCGTCGCGCTGCTGCTCGGTGTCGTCGTCCTCCATTGCTCATTGACGATGGCGTTCGACTCGACGCTGCCGCTCTTCGCAAAGCAGAATCTGCGCGGCGAGGGGGCGATTTA
>JBBRLR010000099.1:0-17754 GCA_038231255.1 Thermomicrobiales bacterium
CGCGCCGTGGTCTCGTTATCGTGCCGGTAGAGGACGACGACCGCGCCACTATCGCGCGTCGCCTCCAAGAGGAGATGGACGACCTCACGGGAAACGGCACTCCCGGCGATGCTGCCGTAGACTTCTTCGACGGTGGCGAAGAGGGTGAGCGGGGTGGTGGTATCTACCTGGGCGGGGACGATCAGGGTGACGGGAGCGGAAACGGTGCGATACTCTGCCTGCATGGGAACCTCCTATGTTCCTGTGCGCCGCCCTGTCGGTGTGACCGCACCGGCGGGGCCCCTTCAGTCTTAGAGGACAGCTCCTCTAATAAATGCATATTAGCATCTTTTGTCTAATCTGTCAAGGGGTCTGGGCTGGTAATTTGCCTATTGGCCTCTTATGATGAAGGCATGGACACGACGATGCGGACGGTCGCAGAAGCAGCGCACCACCTCGGCATGACACCGGGGGCAGTGCGTGATGCCATCGCGAAGGGCAAGTTGGCGGCGGTGCGCGTCGGCGGTGGGGAGCAGCGCGCCGGACTACTCCTCATCGCTGACGATCAGATCGAGGCGTACCGGCGGACGTACCGGGATCGGCGCGGCAAGTACGCGCGGCAGCGCCGCCCGCGTGGTGAGGCGGATGGCCCCGTCGATGCATGACGTGCCCCCCATCCGTCGTGTCTATCGGCTCTTGAGCCGCACCACACCCACCGTCGCGGATTTTGTCTCGAACGCGGCGCACGGCCGACCTGCTCCACTGGCGGCGGATCTCGCCGCCCTCTGGGACGGCCTCTCGATGTACGCGACCGCGGCGCAGGGCCGCGCCACCGCCGCTGCCTATCCCCGCCGCGGCTGGTGCGCGGTCGCTGCGGTGGACCTCCCTGACGACGGGCGATTCCGCATCCGGAAGACCTCGGGCCGGGGCACGATACGGTCTGGGGAGAAGTAGTCGATCTCCTTGCGTGCGTAATCGAGTACAATCCCCTGTGAGAGGGAGGGCGACGATAATCTACGAACTGCACGACTTTGAGACCGCCAACATGATCGCGTCCGCTGACACGGAAGACGAGACCCTCGCGACGGTGGCCGCGTACGTGGCGGCGCACGGGCGCGCGTCAGTCGAGACGTGGGTGTTGCTGCGTGCGAGCGCGGACGGTGCGCACAAGGAGGCGGTCGCGGCGGGGCCTGCCTTTGCGGAGCGCGCGCTGCAGACCCCGGCACATGGGGATGACTGACCACCGCGCCCCTTCTGCCAGGTCTCCGCGAACGCCGGCAAGCTCGCTAACGGCAGGCCCTCTCCTACGTAGTCGTCTTTCAACCGGCGAGAAGCGGCACGGCGGAGTTCGCAACAGAAGCAAGCCCCGCCAGTCCCGCAGGAAGGCGCGCAGCGCCGGGCTTGCTGGCGGAGCGAACGAAGGTATTCTCTGTCGGAGGTTGAAATGCGTCTTCGGCCCGCCGTGCGATTCACTCCACCAGAGAGTATGAAGACGCGGTGCCGGTAACGTTCACAGACGCAGCACCGTCGCGAGAACGCCGATGAATAGACCGCCGACGAGGCCGCATGCCGCGATCGAGGTAACGGGATCCATGATCGCCCGCATATCGCCGTACAGCGAGCGATGAGGGTCAGGCGGGAACCGTTCCAAGATGCGCGCTCGCCCTTCCACGCAGGGGGCGAGCAAGCCCCAGAAATCCGCGATCGCGAGCCCGAACATCGCCCCCCAAAACAGATTGATTGTCACTGCTGAGGCGGATGGGTAGTCATGCTTGAAGCCGTGCAAGAGCAATGCAATCAATCCGCCCATGACCAGCCCGATACAGATCACCAGAGGCCGGGGAAAGATTCCCCGCAGCGGCGATAAAGCGAATCCCACCGTGAGCAACAGTGTGTAAACGATGCTGGCGAGACACACCGCCGCGATTACCGGCGTCATGATCGATACCCTCCTTGTATGCATCCGTGGTTGCCATCATCGATTGAGAGCGACTGGCGAATTGACCCATGCCTCCATCGCTGGACGGCGTTGCAAAGGGCGTTGCAAAGATCGTCCTATACTTTACAATAATGAGGGTAACGCAGGGGGTTCGCCATGCCAATCTTTCGTCTTTCGAAACGTCGCCAGACTGATGCCGCAGCAACGCGACTGCACTGCCTGCAGCAGGTAGCCCGTCTCCGGAATATCCTCGACTATATCGATCCCGATGGATTCAGCCATGGGCAGATCGCGGCACTGGCATGTGCCGAGGGGTATCCGACGACGGCGGATCGCGTTGCGGCGGTCCATTATGCGGACTTCGCCGCGATACAGGACATTACCCCTGCGGAGATTGACGCCATCGATTGGGCAACCGCGCGACTGGAACTGTCACGGGCGGTCGAGGCGTACAACCGGAGCGTGGTCGACATGCTCCCGGTGAAGATCATGGATATCCGTCTGCGACTGGACCTCTCCACACCGGATGGCATGCGCGACTTCGCCGATGCGCTGCCGAATATCGCGAAGTGTGTCGCGCTCGCCGAGGAGCTTGAACGGCGGCACCAATCGGATGGACCCGATGCCTTGAGGTAGCATATGATGCCAACTCGCTCTGCCGAAATGCACGAGCATCACCCCGATGCAAACGCAGACACCTATAACCAAAGGCTGCCACGCCATGTCGCGATCGTTCTCGATGGGAACGGTCGCTGGGCTCAGCGCCGGGGGTTGTCTCGCACCAAGGGGCATGAGGCGGGGACGGAGAACATCCGCGCTATCGTCGCCGCGTGTTTGGACCTGGGCATCGAGTACGTCACATTTTATGTCTTCTCGACAGAGAACTGGCGTCGCCCGCAGGATGAGGTGCGAGGAATTTACCGCATCCTCATCGAGCGCCTCACACGCGAGACGGAGGCGTTGCACCGCGCCGGCGTGCGTATTAAGCACATCGGCGATCGTGCCAACCTCACCCCGCCAGTGGCGTACGCGATCCAAGCGGCGATTGACCGAACCCGCAACAATCGCCGAATGACCTTGACGTTCGCGATCAACTACGGCGGACGCATGGAACTCGTCCACGCGATCCAGGAGATCTTGCGCGAAGGCCTCGATCCGGTCACGGTTGATGAGGCAACGGTAGCGCGGTACCTCTACACGGCCGGAATGCCCGATCCCGACATGATCATCCGTCCGTCGGGTGAGCAGCGCCTCTCCAACTTCCTCCTGTGGCAAGGCGCATATGCCGACCTCCATTTCACGCCGACCCTGTGGCCCGATTTCCGCCCGAACGATCTCCGCGTCGCGCTCGCCGAACATCAGCGGCGGCATCGTGTGCAGACTGATCGGCTTGCCGATGATGTAGGCCAGAACCTGGCTCCGCCGGTGAGCGCAGACGTACCCATACTGCCTCCGCACCTGCAGCGGGGAGCGGAGACAGCGATAACGCAGGAAGAGTGATAGCCGAAGACTGCTCCGCAGTACGTAGGTGGGAGATCAATGACAACCCCGCGCACCGCGCGGCGAGAAATGAGACGCATCGCGCGGGTGATCACCGAGATCTTTGCTCCCTTCCCCATGGGGAGCGTCGCCCTGACTGTCGTCGCCTTCCACTCCTCGCCATCCATCGGTGATGCCCTCAAGTGGGAGGGCAGCACGCTGCTGCTCGTGGCCCTCCTGCCCCTCACCTACCTCCTCCGGCAGATGCGGCACGGGAAGGTGACGGATTATCACGTCCGCCAGCGGGAGCAGCGACTGCCGGTCTTCGCGGTCTTCCTCGTTTCCTGGCTCGTCGCGCTGCTGGTCCTCGTGCGGCTCGGTGCACCGCGCGAACTGGTCGCACTCATCGGCACCGGTGTGTCCGCGCTCGTCGTGATGGGGACGATCACACCCGTATGGAAGATCTCGATGCACAGCGGCGTCGTTGCGGGCCTCACCACGGTCTTCGCGCTGCTTTTCGGGATACGAGTGCTCGTGTTCGTGCCGTTCATCCCAGTGATCGGCTGGTCACGGGTGATGGTAGGCGATCACACGCCGCCACAAGTCGTCGCCGGGATGCTGATTGGTGCAGCGGTCAGCGGGATCGCCTTCACGCGCATACTGGCGCTTCTTCATTGATCCCGGAATACATCGTCACACAGAGCAGATGGAACGATTTCTATGTAGGGATTATGATGAAATCATCCTTGTGTACGGTTTATACGTCCGCTATCGGCGGCAATGGAAAGCGCAGGGTTCCAGATGGTACGAAAAAAAGCGGCTCTGACGGCGGCAGATGTGGCAATCCAGCATCCCACGCTGGCGGAAAAACTCACCCGCC
This sequence comes from Thermomicrobiales bacterium, assembly GCA_038231255.1. Taxonomy (GTDB): domain Bacteria; phylum Chloroflexota; class Chloroflexia; order Thermomicrobiales; family JALYUS01; genus JALYUS01. The sequence goes on from JBBRLR010000099.1 coordinate 4,278, forward strand.
TTTTCCAGACGGTTCGCTCCCCCGATGGGGACGAACATACCTATGGTGAGGTCGTCGCGGGGATCAACGCGCGCGGCATCGCCACGACCTCGGGCACCTACTTGTGCGACCTACGCATCGGCAAAAAGGACAACCCGCGCATCAAGCAGCTTGAGGCAATCGCTGATTTCTTCGGCGTGCCGGTGACCTACTTCCTCGATGGGGATGAGTCCGCAGCCCGTATGTATGCCCAGCTCGCTGCGCTTCCAGTCTATGGCGACTCCGGCGTGGAAAGGATGGTTCTCCTTGTCGCTGACCTTCCCCCGAAGGTCCGGGCGGCGATAGCGGAAATCATCGAACGCGCACATCAGGTCGGCTAGGCAACGATGATGCACACCGCGCTTGGTCAGTTCGGCCCCCCGCTCCTCTTTATCCTCCTTGGGGTCCTATGGAGGGTGCAGCGCCGCGACGACGCGAATCCCGATGATCGCGTCTGGATGGCTGGGACGGTGGGGGGCGCTCATCGTGACGATGTTCGTGTGGAGCCCGTACACACGCATTCCCGGCACCGTGCTCTTCGTCGCGGTCGTCCTCACCCTTCTATACGCGATCGGGTACGTGCTGCGACAGAGGAAGACCGGGTAATGACTTCACCAGTAGGGTTGTGGCCGTGCCGGCGTCGGACTCGGCGCGGCAACCGGCGGTGAAGGCGACGGTGGGGCAGCGATCGCTGGCGTCGGCGGCAACTGTGGCAGCCATCCACTCACAACCGCCTGGCTCCCCCAGGCAAGATGCCGCAGACTACGGCTGAAGAGTGCCACGACACCCGCTGGAAGCGCCAGCACCTCACCTACATCCAACGCCGGGTGATAGCGGGTGCTGTAGCTACTTTGCGGCAGCGGGATAGGCAAATCCGCTTGCATGTTCCAGCCGCGCTGCTCGGCGATCTCCAGTCGCGTCCCGAACGCCTGGCTGACGAGTTCCGCCGTGCGCGGGTCGCGCGGCGGGAAGTAGACCTGGCTCGTGCAGTTCGAGAGGATACTCAGCGCCTCCTCGTGGCCGTAGGTCGCCTCGATCTGTGGGAAGGACTGCGCGTAGAGCACCATAGTGACCCCCGCCCCGCCCACCGTGGCGAGTGAACTGGTCAGGTGCGGCAGCGCCACGGTTGGCATCTCATCAATCGCGACGAGCGTTCGCATCCCCGGCGGATGGGTGAGGAGATGGCGCGTCAGGCCCGCGACGAGTGCTGCGGCGAGCGGACCGACGGCCACCTGCGATTGGAGCGGGTAGGTCACGTAGATCGTCGCGTGGTCGCGCGCCCAGGTCGGGGGCACCGTCTCCGTGGTCACTGTGTCGATGTGCGCCGCGAACGGCGCGAAGCGCGTGCTGAACGTCCCCCACGCCGAGAGGGCGAAGCGGTTGTCGCCGATCTTGTCCGGCGCTGCGCCATCGGTGAAGGTCAGCACCGGATCGGGAGCCACCCCCTTCGCCTCCTGCAACGCGATCACCGGCGACGTCCGCGCCCAGCGCGCCGCCGCGCGCAGCGGATGCTCCCCCCGCGCCTGGCCGTACACCACTGCCGCTTCCAGAATCGCCAGCGCCTTGTCCGCGAAGATGCGGTGGGTGCCGTCTCGCCATGGTTGCAGGAGGATCTCGTGCAACTCCCGCCGGTCGAGGTCCTGATCAAGGTCATAGAGATTCGCAAGGTCGAGGCCCTGCGGCGGGATGCGGTAGACCGGGCCGTACTGTCGCTCCCGGAAGCCCGCAGTTCGTTCCCATTGTTCTCCCTTGGGGTCAATGCACACGGCCGGCCCCGGCCAACGGAGGAGGGTGTCCGTGAGGTGGAACGACTTGCCCGAGCGCGTCGGGCCTATCACGGCAACATGCCCGGCGTCACTCTGCCACGGGAGGCCGAGCGGCACGCCGTGAAGATAGGCAAGGGGAAGTCCGTGGGCGATAGGAATCCCGCCCTGCAACACCGGCGGAGGCAGACTGAGCGCATGCGCGATCTCGCCGTCCGCCACGCGCCCCTGCCCGCGCTCATGCTGGCGGGCCTGCGCCTGCAAGGGGCGCGCGGGATGGAAGTGCTGCGCGGCACGGACAAGGAGGACGATCCCCAGCACGGGCACGGCGAGGATCGCCAGCGAGACGAGCGCCACGATCAGCGGACTCAGGGCGGTTTCGACAGATGAAGCGAGGAACATCGGCGACAGCTGCATCCATGCGCCCCCTTACCAGGCCAGATCGTGCCCTCGTTCGCGCTCGCGCCCCCGCTCGCGTTCCTGTTCGCGTTCTCGTTCCCGCACGAGCAACTCCTGCCGCATCCCCCGGAGATCGGCGACGCCCAGACGCTGGTTCGTGAAGGCGATCACATGGGCGTGCGGGTGCTCCCCCTCATGGTGCCGCGTCATGTACCAATGATCGAAGCGCGAGCCGAGCGCGACGCGATAATCTCCCTGATCGAGGGGGGCGTCTCGTGTGCTCAGCACGATTCGGTAGGTGTAGGTTGCCTCGCGGGCCTGCGCCATCACCTCGCGCCGCGTCGCGTTGTACCGCAGTTCCCGGCCGTCGTCGCTCTCCCAGGTGCGCGCCTGCTCCGGTCGCCCCCGGAAGGTGTAGTACGCCACTGAGCGCGCGATGCCGCCCGCCTTCGTCGACTGGCTACTCGTGCGGAAGTTCGCCTTCACGATCGCCACCGTCGATCACCTCCGCCAGTCCCTCCCGCCGCCGCAGCGCCTGCACTGCGTCGAGTCGCGCCGCCCGCTTGATCGCCTCATATTGGTCGGGGCGGAGCGTCCGCAGCGTCGCGCCCGCGAGGCGCGCCGTCACCCCCGCCTCCAACGCGGTGGCCGCGAGGAGTGCCGCCAGTCGATGAGTCTGCCGTTGCATCTCCGTCCGCACCGCAGACACGACCATGGGCGCGACGGCTAGGTCGGGTGCTTGGCCTAGTCCGACCCGCGCCAGCGTGTCGAGTGCGCTGGAAAAGCTCACTCCTTGCACATCCGCCCACTCCTGAACGGCAGCGCGTGTCTCGTGTGTCAGCCAGACGCGCTTGGGGGCGGTATGTTCGCGACGCGGAATCGGTTGTTCGACTTTATCCATCGATACCAGCCTCTACCAACATCGGCACGAGTGGAGCAAACGACGAAGACCGGTCGACTTGACAAGGCCAACGACCGTGCCTTCGTCTCAACTCCACTCTAACACAAAGGTGCAAATATCGAAGCTATTCATCGCGCAAATCTCCGGTCATCAAGGCGTCCTAGCGGGCCCTTATCTTGCACTACCATTTTTCGCTTCTGCAGATCGCTAATTTAGAGGGTCAGAGGTGCCGCGTACAGGGCGAACGTACAGCGAGGGCAAGTTGCTGTTGATCCTCAGCCGAGGTGGACGACAAGGCCTCCCCGCTCCATTCTGACCACCTTGCGCCCCCCTTGGCGATGCCGGAGAACCTCTCTTATCCACGTTCGCTTGGGCCATATGCCGCGTCAGGTATCTTCTCGATCGTCAGGCATGAGGATGCGCACATGATGAACGATGATCTGACGCCCGTCGCTCATTACTCTTCGCTCTCCCTGTCCGAGGCGCTACTCAACGCCAGTTGGTCGCGCAACACGGTGAAGAAGTACGCCATCCGCCGCTCGATCCCAGCCGCCTTCCGCGTTCGGTTACGCGCCTCGTAAAGCTGGTCGAAGAACGCCTCGATGTCGACATCCGCCTCTCCCATGATCCGATGTGCTTGGGTAATGTTGCTCGCAATGTGCGCAGTGTCTCCCATCTCACGAGAGAAGTCACCGATGAGATGCACGAGGCGCTGATCATGTATTACGATGGAGAAGGAAGGGGTATCCGAAGAGTTATCCACATTGTTATCCACAAATTTTCCACAGTTGGAAGGCTTCGAAATATTCGAAGCGCTTGTTATACTGTCTGTTGTCTCTCCTGTTTCTTGTGTGTTTCGTAGCGAAACACGGGGGGTGTTTCGCGGCGACACAGGGGGTGTTTCGTAGCGAAACACGGGATCAAGAAATCGCAAGGCATACGTCGTCGCCTCGTCACCTCGTTGCGCTGAGGCATTGCGTGTGGACTCGATGATCCCCTTCGTGACGAGTCCCTTGATCCCTCGCCACGCCGTTGATTTCGCTACGCCGGCACCACGGTCCAGAATCCGACCATCCTTCGTCTGGATGCCCTCGACCAGCTGCTTGAGGGAGATGTCGTCCGATCGCTTCTTGAATCCGAAAGTCCGGCGAAAGATGTATAGCAGAACGCGGAGTTCCGCCTCGGAGAGATTCGGCGCGATGAGGTCGAAGAACTCGTCGGGGACGGCGGTCGTGTTCGGGGAGGAGAAACCGGCGAATTGGAAAGGTTCGCTCTCTGGGGGGTTGAGTTTTGGGGCGTGTTGTGTTAACGTCATTGCTATCTCCTAGCAGAAAAGGAGTCCACAGCCTCCTCCCAGCCGGCAAGCATCGGGGGAGGCTTTTTCTTTGTTCTACCGTAACACGCCTGTAAATCCCGAAAGGCACCCCTTCAACAGTGTTGGTAGGTTCGGTATGTGAAGTATGCGCGGTATATTCAACCCTTTCAGTATCTCAGCCCCGCATCCCGCGCCCACCCCGCTTCCCGATAGTCCTGCACACTCCTACCACTTCATCGGCATGCTGCATGCCGATCTTCAGCACTTCCTCGAAGAAGATCGCTTTCTTCACGCGGGCGTCTCGGTTCTCGTAGTTGTAAGTATCGAATGCCGCGTCCAGTGCTTCCATCACATCGGGATCGACGAAGACCGAGGTTTTCATCCGTTTCACGTCGGTGACGGGTGACGGGGACGTGGATTTGGCTTCGCTCCGCAAGCGCAACCGCTCGGTGATGTCCTTGCGCTCAGACGCCGACATTCGCGACCTCCTGCACCTGACTGAGGACATATTCCGCGAGCTTGAGGTACATCTCCGTCACCGAATCCTGTTCGTGTCTCTTTTCCGCAGTCGTCGGGGCGTAGGTAAAGATTGAATGCCCCGCCCGCCATGCCTCACCGAGGATGACACGTTTGGGTAGATCGAAGGGGGCGATGGATGGTGCGGAGTCGCGCAAGTCCCCGAGAATCTGCCTTCCCATGTTCGAGTTCGTCACGAGATTGGGGACGATGCCTAGGATCTTTACGCTGATCTCTAGCTCTTCCTCGATGCGCGTGATCTGGTCGAGGAGGAGCTGCAACGCCCACAGGCTCGTCGCCTCCGCTTGAATCGGGATGAGGACGTTTCGCGCCGCGTTGATTGCGTTATCGGTGAGGGTACCGAGCCATGGTGGGCAGTCGATCAGTACCCAGTCGTAATTTCCTTCGAGAGCGTTGATCAGGTTATAGAGCTTGTTCTCGCGGTTACGCATGTGATTCATCTCGATCTCGGCTAAGGCGAGGTCGGCATTCGAGGGAATGAAGTCAAATCCCTCGGTCGCGTGTTTCTCGATCACCCAGTTGATTGTCTGACGATCCTTGCCGCGTAGCGCCTCAAAGAGCGTTGGGCCACCCCGCCGGTCGTAGAGCTCGCTCTTGCCGACACCTGTCGTGAGATGACCCTGCGGATCGAGGTCAATGAGGAGCACCTTGTGCCCCGCTTTGGCAAAGGCTGCCCCGAGATTGATCGTGAGCGTCGTCTTCCCCACGCCACCCTTCTGATTGATAACGGCAATCGTGCGTGTCACACCATTCCTCCCGTGTGGTAGATTCCACCCGTTCCACCCGTGTACCTCATATACCGAGTGTACGTGCAGTGTCAAGGTAGGACATTAGGGTTTTATGCATTCTCGATAGCGAGGCCGAGGGCAGCAAAGGCCAAAGCAGGTTGGGCGGCGCAACGACGACAGGCAGCGGCCATATTGGCGGCACCCGCAAGACGATGGGCGCCGATGACCGTATTGCGCAACGCCGCCAGTGCCTGCGGGATGGTACCTGCTCGGACGGTGGAGCGGTCTTCGGCAAAAGTCACGTCGCGTACCCAATGCAGCTTGTTCTCGATGTGCCAGTGTTCGCGCCATAGCACGAGCAGGATGGCAGGCGGTGCGGCGGCGGGCGACACGAGGTGACGGCGTACGCCGTCTCGCACCGCGTCTCCCCCGTCGCCTCGTCCGTCACCCGTCGTTCCATGCAGAGGGCTTGTGCCAGCTCCGGTCAGTCGCTGTACCCGACCAACGCCGCCGCCGTGTACAGCGTGCGCTGCTCGAAGCGTCCACCATGTAGCCGCGTTTCCTGTGCAATCTCCCGGTTTGCTACGGGATCGGCGAACAAGATGGTCACGTCTCCCAGCAAGATGGGCTGGTTTTCCTTGACCGCCATCAGATACTCACCGCCCGCACCGAGGATGGTTTGGGCGATGGCGGCGGGGGTGAACATCGCATCGGTCGTCACCACCAAGCCGTCAAGTACCAACGCGCTGAGCAGATCGTCCATCGCGGTGATCTCATTCGTTTTGTCGGGGACAGCGACTTGACCAAGCACCAGGCCGAGACGTTGGCTAAGGGCGCTCAGGAGATGCGCGTTTGCCGCCCCGCCTTTGCTGCTGGCGCGCAAGGTCTTGCCGTCAATCGCCATCGCCTTGAAGGGCAGCGGGATGTCGCGGGATGGGCAAGCGGCGAGTACCTGCTGACTCCACTGGGCAACGGCCGCTTCGAGCGCCCGGCAATCGAGGCCCTTGAGTATCTGCTGCACCGTGCTTTGATGCGGTCCTTTCCGGTGGGTAAAGCCGAGGCGTTGGCGCCACTGCCGCCCATAGTTGGCTGCCCACTCAGCAATCGCGCTCTCGCCCGTTTCCCCGCAGAGCATGGCGAGCAAGGAGTGGCGTCTGCCTTGTGCCTGACGAAAGTCGGGCACAGTGGCGAGCACAGCAGCCAAGGGTGGTACAGTAGTGGTCACGGGTTCCTCCTTGCGGATAGTTGGTTCAGCACCCCTATCCTACAAGCGGAACCCGTCTTTGTGTCGAGAGTGCATAAACCCTGGTATGACATATCCTTAGCCGACTTTACGCGATTGCGATGACAGTATTGATTAGGCAAGAGCCAGCTCAAAGAGTCATCTTTCGCGTGGCAATTTGGTGAAAGAAAGAGGCCATTCTTCCCACGTCCGCCAGGCGGTGTCGCCGCCATACACGACGCACGTGAACCCGTCGCTCCCCGCCATCGCCAACATGCGGCACGCCGACGACACGTTGACGGGAGTATCGGTGCCCGCGCTCGCAGCAGGGAAAGCGGGCACTGTGTCATCGGTAACGATCCGACCGTTGCTGCGTCTCTAGCGTATGGGGGACGATGCAGTGGCCTGAGGTGGGGACATGGAGATAACGGCGGGATGGCAGCGAGCAATGCCCGCGGATGACGCGGTCGACGAGGCGGCGGTCGCGGCACAAGCCCGCGCCGACCCCGCACAGTTCGCGCCGCTCTACGCCCGATATTTCCCGCGCGTCTACCGGTATTGCCTGCGGCGTGTCGGGGACCCCACGGAGGCGGAGGACCTGACGAGCGCCATTTTTACGTCCGCGCTCGCGGGACTGGCGGGATACCGGGGCGGCTCGTTCGCCGCCTGGCTCTTCCAGATTGCGTACCATGCCGTGATCAGCCACCGGCGCACCGGCACCGCCGCGCACGCCACGTTGTTGGCGCTCGTCGCGAGCGCATCGCGCGCGCCCAATGCGGAGGAGGAAGCGATGGCGCGGCTCGTCGCGGTGGAGGAGCACGCTCTCCTCGACCGGGCGATTGCCACATTATCGGAGGAGCAGCAGGAGTTGCTCGCCCTCAAGCTCTCCGGTCGGCTCACCGCACGGGAGATCGGCGCCGTCCTGGGGAAGAGCGAGGGGGCGGTGCGCGTCGCCCTGCACCGGCTGATTCGGCAGTTGCGGATCATCTGCCAGCACGCGGAGGAGGGCGAGCGATGAATGAGAAATCCGATGCGGCGACCGCGCTCGATCAATTCTTCGACGCCCTGCCCGACGCGCCCCTCCTCCCTGACCCGCCGGGTCTCGACGCGGAGACCGCCGCCTTCGTTCGGCAGCTCGTGCGCGCCGAGCATGCCGCGCTGCAGGACGACGAGGCGCTCCGGTCGCGGGTCTGGGAACGCGTTCAGGCCGCCGCGCACCCCGTCACGGCGACCGGGCGACGACAATTCCCGGCGATCCCCTCGGCGCGAGCGGCGGTCGGGAATCGCCGCAGACGGGTCCGGCGATCGGCGGGCGCGCGGCTGGCCCTGGTGGCGGCGCTGCTCCTCGCCGTCATCGGCATCGCCCGCGCCGCGAGCCGATCGCAGCCGGTGGCCGCGCAGGACATCTTGCAGCGCGCGGTCGTGATCAGTCAGGGGGATCCCGCCGCCGCCGGGGTGCGGTCGTTCTCCCTGCACTGGGAAAGTAGCGATCAGGACATCACGCCCGACGGGCGCGTCCGCCCGACGACGACGAGCGTCGATCAGTGGGGTGCGACGCCCAACCGCTGGTACACCGCGCAACATGGACAACGGGCCGACGGCACGGGGGAGAGCTGGGACGAGGGTGTCGTCAGCGACGGGAATAGCCTCTGGAGTTATCGAACGGATCATGGGGGTACCACCGCCGCCGTCGGCGCGCTGCCTGCGGACGTGACGGTGCCGATGCCGCGCATCCCGATCGGGATACCGTGGGACGGCGCGCAGACGGCGGAAGGCATGGCGCAACTGCGCGCGGCGCTCGCCCGCTGCTACCAGCCGCAGCGCGAAGGCACGGCGACGATCGCGGGGCGGCCAGCATATGTCCTCGCTCTCGGCCCGACCGCGTGCAGCCCCGGCGTCGCGCTGGATGCGTCCGGCACGATCACCCCGCTGCCGAGCGAACCGCCCGCCCGGCAGGGGCGCACCCTGCTCTGGGTCGACACGGAGACCTTCTTTCTCCTCCAGTCCGAGCACACGGGACCCGACGGGACGCTCCAGTGGCGCAATACCGTCACGCGGATCGGCTACAACACCCCCGTCCCTGATGATCGCTTCGTCTACGCGCCGCCGCCCGGCGCGGTCGTCACCGATTTCCGGCCGCGGGAGTACCAGCCCCAGCCGGGCGTCGTCCTGCCGACGACGATCATCTTCAAGGATGGCCGGTTGCGCGTGACACCGGTGCCAACGCCGCCATCCGGCTGACCACGTTGGCAGTTGACCCGAGCGAAGCAGGAAAGGACGACCCATCATGCAAGCCCCATTGGTATCGAGTAACCAAAGACGGGACCACTTGCCGGTGCTCACGGGAGTGACGTCACGGCGGCGATTCACGCGCTACGCACTCTTCACCCTGCTCGGCGCGTTCACGGCGACGAGCGCGCTCGCGACGGTGAAGGCGCTCTATCCGACGAAAATCACCGGGTTCGGCACGAAGATCACGGTCGGCCCGGTGGCGGAGGTGAAAGCGGCGCTGGCGACGCAGGGCTACATCCGCAACCCGGTCGGGCAGTTCTATCTCCTCCCCGCCGATCGGCCCGACGCGGCGATCGCGGTCTACTGGAAGTGCAAGCACCTCGGCTGCACCGTGCCGCCGCCCAGCGCGGAAGCGGGCGGCAAGATCGAGTGCCCGTGCCACAACTCCTGGTACGACGGTCGCACCGGCGCCCTCCTCAAAGGGCCGGCGACGCACCCGCTCGACTCCATGCCGATCAGCATCGTGGACGGCAATGTCGTCGTCGACACAGCGAAGGTGACGACCCGCGAGCGTTTCCTGCCGGGCCAGGCAACGCCGTTGGGCTGAGCAGCGACGATCACCGCGCGGCGATCCCGCCGCACGAGTGCCGCAAAGCTTTTTGCCATCGATCAGTAGGGGAGAAACAGGTCGGGCCGTTTGATCGCGTACTCATTGTTGATCGCCGCAATGTTGATCGCCGCAATCTCATCGTGCGTGAGGAGGCCGATACGCGTTGCGAAATCCTCAAACGCGAGCTTGCGTCCCTTCGTCGCTCCGATATTCTCGCCGCGCGTGCGCGGCAACCCTTCAGGCACATTGTCCCACGCATCTTCAAACTTCGGGTCGTCCTTGATCGCGATCATCAACTCATGCAATCGCCGGAGCTCGTTGCGGGCGCGCTGCTGGAGCACTTGCGCCTCCCGTGACGCGAAGGGCGCGGGGTAGAAATGGAAGCGAAACTGCACAAAGGTCGTGTCCGGGTCGTAATCGGTATACCGTTGCAGGCGGACATGGTGCCGCTTCCCCGTCGTAGGGTTGCGGATGTCGAACTCGTTGCCGCCGTAGCGGGTGCGGAGTTGCGCGAGCGTCCTCGTCATGATCGTCGTAGTCTGTGCGCCCGGTTCGTACAGGTCATGCGGTTCCGGTTCGGCGGCGGAGAAGACGTGTAGTGCGAGGGCTTCCCGCCCGCGTCCGCCTTCAAGCGGGGGTTGAAATGCCATCTTTCTCCCTCCTCATCCAAGTGCGTGTCATTGATCACGGTACATGGGTTGCGGAGAAACGCAAAGATACATGCCCATATTGAGATGCCGCGATGTACCCGTGGAGGGAACGAACGCAGCGACATGATTGGATGTTCCGCAGATGCGGCCCGCGCGGTGACGCGGGTGGGAACGGTGCCTTCACCCGTACCAGCGATGCGATCCGACCACGCCCCACCTGCTGGTCTGGGACAATGCGCCATCGCACTGGATGCACGCGGCGCGGGATGCGGCTCCCGCCAACCTCACCTTCGCATGGCTACCGTTTCGGTCGCCCGAGTTGATGCCCTGTGAGGACGTGTGGCGGGAGATGAAGCGCACGGTGGCGGCGAACCGGGCGTACGCCGACGTGGACGAACTGGCCGCGCGGGCGGTGGCGTGGCTGGACGAGCGCACCCCCGCAGACATCCGGCGACTATCGGGGATGCAGTCATCCAAGTTCGATTGGCTACCTACTTGGCGCCGGTATCTCACCGAGCGTTGAGCTGCACCTGGCGGGCATGGGCGACGCACCGAGCGGGTTCGGATGGCGGCGGTGGAACACCTGCCTCGAGACGACCGCGCCGGGGTGCTACGCGTTGCAGCTGGACGGGACAAGTTTCAGCACCATCGTCGTGATCGAGGTGGTCCCCGGCTAAGGATCGGTGCGCCCGAGGCGCGCAGGACGGGTTCGCTGTGGCGCCCCACGCGGCGCGGCGCGTTCCCGTGCGGCGGATTGCTGCGTGTGCCGCGCGGTCTCCCCTGTGATACTTTTCGCCTTGCAGCGTATATTGTGGTAAGCCAGTCGGTGTAGCGGGCGAGGCAATCGCCGAGAAAATAACGGCTCAGGACATTGATGTTCATCGTGGTGCGGCAATTATACCAGATGTCGGCCGCGTCACACCGGCGGCGTCGCCCCGTCCGCCCGCCGCACGCGGTCGCGCCCCGCCGCCTTCGCCGCGTAGAGCGCCCGGTCCGCCGCCCGTAGCAGCGCCTCCATCCCCGTGCCATCGCCCGGGTAGCTCGCCACCCCGATGCTGATCGTCACCCCGCCGCCCGTGCCCCGACCCGTCCCCGCGCGCGACGCGAACCCCGCCCGGATGTCCTCCGCCAGCGCGCATCCCGCCGCGCCCTCCATCCCCGGGACCGCCAGCACGAACTCCTCCCCGCCGTACCGCCCGAGGATCCCCCCGTCCGGCACCCGCCGCCGCAGCAGCCCCGCGCATAGCTCCAGCGCCCGGTCGCCCGCCGCGTGCCCGTGCCGGTCGTTCAGCGCCTTGAAGTGGTCGAGGTCCGCGAAGAGCAGCGCCAGCGGCCTGCCCCTCGCCGCCGCCGCGGCCACCATCCCCGCGATCCCGTTCAGGAGCGCCGCCCGGTTGAGCGTCCCCGTCAAGGGGTCGGTCCAGGCCGCGTGCACCAGCGCCGCGTGCAGCCGCGCCGTCGTGATAGCCACGCCGATCTGCTGCGCGAACAGCTCCAGGAGCTCGTGGTCGCGCGCGTCGAGCATCCCGGCGCTCTCCACGCTCACCACCCCGCAGTTCTGCTCCCCGTCGACGATCGGCACGGCGACCTGGCTGCACACGCCGTGATCGGCGAAGAAGAAGTCGGGGTCGGCGGCGGGATCGGTGATCAGGGCGCTCGCGCCGGTGCGGAAGACGCGGCCGATCACCCCGATGTGGGGCGGGATGGTTTGGGCGGGGGTGGCGTAGCCGTGCTGCCCCTGCAGGCGCAGGGTCGCCCCGTCCCAGAGGTAGACGCTGACGAGGTGGTAGCCGAGCGTACCGGCGAGCTCGCCGACGACGGTCGCGGTCACATCGGCGAGGGCGCGCTGGCGGGCGACGGCGATGCCGGCGCGGTGCAGGGCGGTGAGGCGCGCCAGTTCGCCGCCGACATCGCGCTCCGGCACCACACGCATCTCCTCGTCATTGATCTGTCGCCGTTCCGCGAGCATGGCGCGCTCCCACCGATCGTGAGGGATCGCACCGGGCGGGGAGGCACACCCCCATCCGCGTCGCGACCCGTCTCTCCATTGAACGGTCGGGGGGCATATTTTGTGACTCCCATCAAGAAATAGAGAGAAGGTCACGATGCCTGATGGCGACCATTACCACCTGCCCGTCTGGCTGCTCGCCCCCGGTGGCGCGCTCTGTTCCACCGCCGGGCGCTGTGTCCTCGCGGTCGGCGCGCGGCATTTCGGGACGCGTGCCCTGCCGGAGAAGGAACGCCGCAACGTCACCGATCTCGGCGACTTCATCCGCCACAAGAAGGTGAGTTTCGTCGGCGTCCTCCTCTACGCCTTCGGCCCGATCTCCTCCTCCTACCTCTTCATCGCGGCGGGGTTGGCGCATCTGGATCTCAAGGTCGTCGCGGCGGCGTTCTTCATCGGCCGACTCGTCAGCTACTCGGTGCTGGTCGCCGGGGCGGGCGCGCTCGGCGATCAACTGCTCCCGCTGTTCCAGAAACAGTTCGGCAGTTGGGTCGCGTATGCCAGCGCGGTGATCGCCGTCCTTTTCATGATCGCCCTGGTCAAGATCGACTGGCGGCGGGTGCTCGGTCGGTGGTGGCATACTGAGGAGGGCGATGGGCAGGCGAGCGGGCGGCAGTTGCGAGAGCGGAGGAAGTGATGACCGACGCCGACGCCCGCGCGCTCGTCTCGGGCGACCACAGCCACGCGTGCGGGCAACCGAGGCGACGTGAGAAAGGGGGATGATCAGATGGTCGCGTTCGACACGACGTTCCCGATCAATCTCCTGTTCCTGCTCTTCCTCCTGCTCTGCCTCTGCGCTTGCGCCGTCGGCATGAGCGAGACGACAGAGAGCAAAGACACCGAGGACGATCTGCCGGCGGCATTCCACGACCTGGCTCATCTGACCGACGCTCGCCCCGGTACAAACGGGTACCCTGCGGAGGGTGCGCGGCACGAGCGGGAGCGGCGACCGTGATGTGGTATAACACTGGCCATCGGACGCTTCAACGAAAGGATCACCGCGATGTCCGCGATCTTCGCCGTCAACAATCGCCGCTTCGACCCGCTGGGCGACCGCCCGGTGCCGGGGATCGCCCCCGCCCGCCCGGCCTACAGCC
>JBBRLR010000100.1:0-16737 GCA_038231255.1 Thermomicrobiales bacterium
CGCGCATTGCCGCCGCCGCTTCACGGAGTTGGGCGGCACGATCCACGAGGGGCGGCGTTTCCTCCGCTGCTATCAGCGGGCGCGCGGGCGCGTCGGTACGGTCGTCGAGGTCGCGGGGCCGGACAGGTTGGAGCGGTATAGCGCGCGGCTCGTCGTGGACGCGATGGGGACGATCTCGCCGATTGCCTGGGCAATCAATGCGGGCGGCGCGTTGCAGGGCGTCTGCCCGACGGCGGGGACGACAGCGCGCGGCTTCCGGCGCGGTGCGGGGTTGCGCGAGGTGGACTCGGCGACGGGCGAGGTGCTGATTACCATCGCGGACGTGCAAGAAGGGCGGCAACTGATCTGGGAGGGCTTCCCGGCGGGCGAGGACGAATACACCGTCTACCTCTTCTACTACGACCGCGTGGACCCCGCCCACCCGCAATCCCTGCTCGACCTGTTCGAGCGGTATTTCGCGCTGTTGCCGACCTATAAAGAGGCGGGGCCGGAGTTCGCGCACCTGAAGCCCGTCTATGGATTCATCCCGGCGCGCTACCACGATGTGCGGCGCGGCACGGGCGCGGCGCGGGGAATCGTCTCGATCGGCGATGCGGCGGCGCAGCAATCACCGCTGACCTTCTGCGGCTTCGGTTCACACACGCGCAACGTACAGCGGATCACCGAACTCTTGCGCTACTGCCTCGCGCACGATCTGCTGGAAGCGGCGCACCTGCGCCACGCGGGCGCACATCAGGCGAACATGGCGCCGCTCTGGGGCTTGTCGCGGATGATGGCGCACCGCGAAGGGGGCGACCCGGCCGCCGTCAACCGGATCATGAATGTTTTCCTCGGCGCGCTCAATGATCTGGGGGAAGAAACGACGCGTCGCTTCCTGCGCGACAACCCATCATGGCGCGAGTACACGGCGATGATGCTCGCGACGGTGCGCCGCCAGCCGTGGGTCTTGCCCGCGCTCCGTCGTGCGCTCGGCACGCGGGGGCTGATGCAGTGGTTCGGGGACTATGGGCGATTCGGCCTCGTGTCGCTCGGTCGCGCCGCGCTCGGCGATCCGCTGGTCGGCGTTCGCGCGCGAATCGCGGCACTTATCGCCCGCCGCTTCCCCGCCGCCGGCCTCGCCCTTCGCGCCCGCCAATGGGAATGGCGTGCGATGCACGGCGGTCGCGAACCGCTGGACGCGCCGCCGGACTTCCCCTGAAGCCTACGCTACGCGGTGTGCCTGAGACGGAATGTGACCGCGCCGGTTGTCGGGTTCTCGATGCGTTCGATGCGACGCGAGGACGAAGGGGATTGAAGCGCGGTTGCTGGCACCTCGATCTGCTCGCCAATTGCCTGGAGCACGGCGGCGAAATCGGCCTGTACCTGCGTGTATTCGTGCTGAAGCATGCGCAAAAACGCCGCGAGGGTTTCGGACTCCTCCCGAAGCAGGGTCAGTTGGTCTTCGTCCGGCACGAGACGCTCCTCGATTTTCTCCCTCGGCACTACCCCACTCCCCCTATCTGTTAATCGAATTCGCGCCGGTTTTAGATCACTCCCGACACTCCCGACCACATGCTCTGCGCGATGCGTGGTACGATGGGTGCAACATGCGCTTCACGGGCAGAACAGCAATTTCGTGATACAAGGCGGGGGTGCAATGGCGACGGCGCAGCGGGCGAAGCAGGCGGCTGGCAACAGTTTTCACACGCTCACACAGCGGCAAATCGTCGGCACAATGACGGGCGTGATGCTCACATTGCTGCTCGCGGCGCTCGATCAAACGATCGTCGGCACGGCGATGCCGCGCATCATCGCCCAACTGAATGGCTTCGACCGCTACGCGTGGGTGACGACCGCCTATCTGCTCACCTCGACGGCGGCGGTGCCGATCTTCGGCAAACTTTCGGACATCTACGGGCGCAAGTGGTTCTACCTCGGTGGCGCGGTGCTTTTCGTGATCGCCTCGGCGCTTTGCGGAGCGGCGGGCAGCATCCCCGGCGTGCCCGGCGGCGGCATGACGCAACTGATCCTTTTCCGTGGCCTGCAAGGGATCGGCGCCGGGATCATCATGGGTATCACCTTCACGATCATCGGCGATATTTTCCCGCCCGCCGTGCGCGGCAAGTATCAGGGGCTGCTCAGCGCGGTCTGGGGAATGTCCTCGGTCTTTGGGCCGACGCTCGGCGGCTGGATCACGGACAGTTTCTCGTGGCGATGGATCTTCTACATCAATCTGCCCGTCGGCATCCTGGCCACTACCGCCCTGTACTTCGCCTTCCCATACTTCAAGCCGGAGGGCGTCAAGCGGGTGATTGATTACGCCGGGGTGGTGACGCTGCTCGGCGGTCTGGTTCCGCTCCTGCTCGCGCTGACGTGGGTGACGGATTACGGCTGGGGTTCGGCGCGCGTTGTCGGGCTGCTCATCGTCGCGGTCGTGATGCTCGTCGCATTTGTGCTCGCGGAGGCGCGCGCCGTCGAACCGCTCTTGCCGCTCTCGCTCTTCCGCGACCGGATCATCGCCCTTTCGACCGTCACGGTCTTCCTCAGCGGCATGGCGATGTTCTCCGCGATCCTCTTTATCCCGCTCTTCATGCAAACGGTGATCGGCGTTTCGGCGACGCAGTCCGGCTCGCTCCTGACGCCAATGATGGTGATCTGGTCCGTCGGCAGCATCGGCGCGGGGCAGTTTGTCGCACGGATGGGGCGGTACAAGGCGCTCGTCCTTTTCGGCCTCGGCATCATGACCTTCGGTCTCTTTCTGCTGTCGCGCATGAGTGCGGAAACGACGCGCCTGTCTGTGGTTTTCGCGATGCTCTTCGTCGGCGCGGGGATGGGCCTGACAATGCCGATCTTCACGCTGATTGTCCAGAATGCCGCCCCGCAGCGGCAGATCGGTGCGGCGACGGCGGCGGTGCAGTTCTTCCGGCAAATCGGTGGCACGGTCGGCGCGGCGGTTTTCGGCTCGATCATGCTCACCCGCTACAAGACGCACTTCGATGGTGCGGTGCCGCAGGGGACGCCGGCGGCGGCGCTCGGCGCCTTCACGAATCCGCTGCAACTGGCGCAGATTTTGCCGCAATTGAAGGATCAGTTCGCTGCCCTGCCGAACGGCGCGCAACTGCTGCAAACCCTACTCGCCAACACCAGGGACGCGCTCGTCTATGCGATCACCGGCGTCTTCATGATCTGCATGACCCTTTCGGTTATCACCTTCGCGATCAACTTCTGGCTAAAGGAGATCCCACTACGCGCCTCCTTCGCCCCGCCCGAAACACCGACCGCCGATGCAGCAGTTGCGGCGAGTGAGACGCCCCTCGGCGCGCCCTCTCTCAGCGCCAGCAGCCAGGGCGATGACTAAAGTAGCGAGTGGTGAGTAAAGAGATGCAGACGGTCGGGGTATTCGGCTCGATACTCATCGCTCGTTATTCGATGCCGTGACGAAGGAGCATTGCATGACCGGACGACAGAAACCGCCCCGTTTGCAGGCCGGAATGACGCTCGGCGTCGTCGCGCCATCGAGCCAGATTTTCGAGCGCTCCGTGACGTGGCGCGGCGTCGCGGCGCTGGAGAAGTTGGGCTTCAACGTCGTCTTCGCCCCGCACGCGCACGACCGCTACGGCTACATCGCCGGGTCGGACCGGGATCGCGCCGACGACTTGCTTTCGATGTTCTTCCGCGATGATGTGGACGCCGTCATCTGTATGCGCGGCGGCGTGGGTGCGAACCGCACCGCGAACGCGCTCGACCGCGACTTGCTCGCCAAACTGAAAGGCCGCCCGCCGAAGCCGTTTATCGGCTTTTCGGACATCACCGTGCCGCATGCGATCTTCGCGAAAGAACTGAACTGGGTGACCTTCTACGGCCCGATGGTCGTCACCTTCCCCCGCGCGACGGAGTACACGCTCGCCGCCTTCCGCCGCGCCCTGATGGAGACCGAGCCGTTCGACATTCTCCCCGACCCGGACGACCCGTACGTCGAAACAATGGTGCCGGGCGTCGCGGAGGGGGAACTGGTCGGCGGTTGCCTCCAACTGCTCGCCGCGCTCGTCGGCACGCCGTGGGAAGTAGAGACGCGGGGGAAAATCCTCTTCTTCGAGGATGTCCACGTCCCGCCGTTCTCGATTGATCGCTCGCTCTCGCAACTGATCGCCGCCGGGAAGTTGCAGGAATGCGCCGGCATCGTGATCGGCGAGCACACGGATTGCGCGCCGAAGAACTCCCCGTCCCTCAGCCTCGAACAGGTCTTCGACGATCTCATCCGTCCCCTGGGCATCCCGACGCTCTATCATTTGCCCATCGGCCACGGCAAGCACCTCGCCACTCTCCCCATCGGCGTGCAGGCGCGACTCGACGCGACGAACAAGACCCTCAGCATCCTGGAGCCGGGAGTGACTTAAGTGGCGAGTGCTGAGTGCTGAGTACTGAGCGGTGCCGACACGGCACGATGCATCCAAACTGAGGTATGGATACGGAAGCGAAGGAACCGATAGACGAGATGACTGAACTCAGTACTCAGTACTCAGTACTCGCTCCTTCCCCCGCCGTCGTGACGCTCGGCGAGGCGACGATAGACTTCATCGCGACGCGGGTCGGGGCGTTCGAGACCTTCCCGCCGTTCGTGCCCGCGCCGGGTGGTGCGCCAGCGAATGTCGCGGTGGCGGTCGCGCGGCTTGACGTGCCGGTCGCCTTCATCGGCAGGGTGGGGGACGACCCGTTCGGCCACGCGATCCTCGCCAGTTTCCGTGCCGCCGGGGTGGACATCAGCGCGGCGCGCGTCACGCGGGAGGCGGACACGGCGCTCGCCTTCGCGACCTTCCCCACAGCGGGCGAGCGGCAGTTCAACTTCATCTGGGACCGCTCCGCCGCGATGACCTACAACCCGGACGATTTGCCCGTGGGCCTGATCCGGCGGGCGAAGTGCCTGTATGCCCGGCTCGGTCGCGCGTCCGGCAGCCCGATGGAGCAGACGGCGGTCAAGGCGATGCAGGTCGCACAAGACGCGGGAATCGCCGTCGCCTTCGACCCGAATATCCGCCCCGCCGCGTGGCGCAACCTGCAGGACGCGCGCGATTCCGTCTGGAAGATTTGGGACTACGCCAATGTCATCAAGCTCGCGCAGGAGGACGCGACGATTCTCACCGGCCACGACGACCCCACCCGCGCTTTGCGGGAAGTCTGGCGGCCGCACATGCGCTTCCTCTGTGTGACGGATGGCCCGCACGGCTGCTGGTACACGCAAGACGGTACGGAGGTGCGCTTCGTCCCCGCATGGCCCGCTGAGGAGGTGGACGGCACGGGCGCGGGCGATGCCTTTCTGTCCGGCCTGCTCGCCGCGATGCACGGCCACGGCTGGGCCGCGCCGCTCACCGACGACGACATCCGCTTCGCCTCCGCCGTCGCCGCCGTCTGCGTCACCCGCTGGGGCGCGCAAGCCTCCCTCCCCACCCGCGCCGAGGTCGAGGCGTTTATGCAGGAAAGGTCATGAGTAATCTCTCGATCACGCTGAGGAGTCTATGGTATACTCTGTGTATATATCGTATATACGGCAGATACATGAAGGAATATCATGATCGCGCAAAAACTTCGCCGTTCCGGCAATAGCTATATCGTTACGATCCCGCGTGAAGAGGTAGAGCGACAGGGTCTCATTGAAGGCGAGATGGTCATTATCGAGGTGCGTGCCGTCGAGATTCGGCCGAAACTCCGACCGGATCTGCGTATTCTCGCCGAGGAAAGTTGGCGGAGACACGAAACGGCGTATCGCAAACTTGCGGACAAATAGTGGTAACTGCGTATCTCACCGTCGCCGACATTCTCGGACTTCACGAGTTTATTATGTCTAAGACAGGCTATCTTCCCACGCCATTGCGCGATGAAGAGGGTCTTGAATCTGCCGTGATGCGCGCCCAACAGCAGCGTACTACGAAGATGCTGATCTGATCCGGCAGGCGGCGATCTTGGCTGCCGGCATCTCGCAGGGGCAAGCATTCGTGGATGGCAATAAACGTACGGCTCTTATCGCGATAGACACCTTCATTTAAGAGAATGGCTCATTGTTCATTGGTGACGATCTCATGGTTGTGGAACATCTCGTACGAATTGCTGAAGAGATTGACGATCGTGATGGGGCGACGGATCGCTTCGAGGCGTGGCTACGTAATAACGTGAGGAGGTAAACCCGATGATCCTCGAAACGCTCGCAGTAGACGCCGCGACGCTCGAAGCGCGGACGGGGTGGGCGATCAAGCCGGAAGGGGCGTGCAAGGGGGATCGCTGCGTCCCGCTGCCCGCGCATAAAGGCGATACGGTTGATGCGCGCGTGCTGGCCGAACGACTCGGCATGCCGCTGCTCGAGGACGCGGCGAGCGGGCTGTGGTGCCTCGGGCTGGAGGCGGGCGGTCGCGCGCTGACGAGCGTCGAAGCGCCCGACCTCGTGCTCCCGGATGTGGATGGTAACCCGTTCCGTCTGCGATCGCTGCGCGGAAAGAAGGTGCTACTCGTCGCCTGGGCGTCGTGGTGAGGATGCCGGCTTAATCTGCCCGTGTGGCAGACGCTGCGTGCCGAACTGCATCCGCTCGGTCTGGAGATCGTCACCGTCGCGCTCGATTTGGACGCCGAGGCCGCGCGCCCGTGGATCGTCGCGGCACACCCCGAACATCCGTCGCTGATTGATCGGGCGCACGTTGTGGACGAGATGTTCGGCATCGTCAATGTGCCGAGCGGCGTCTGGATCAACGAGGAGGGCATCATCGTCCGCCCGCCGGAGACGGCCTATCCGCGTCGCTCCGCCCTCCTTGATCGCCCGATCCCGGCGAAGGCGACGGCGGAGCAGATCGTGCGGATCACGACCATGAAGGCGCTCCGCATTGACGCGGAGACGTACATCGCTGCCCTGCGCGACTGGGTACAGCATGGTGCGGCGAGCCGGTTCGCGCTCGCGCCCGACGACGTGCTGCGCCGCAGCCAGCCGCGTGGGATCGCGGAGGCGACCGCCGCCGCGCATTTCGAACTCGGTCAGCATCTCCATCGTCTCGGCCGCGCGGAAGACGCCATCCCGCACTTCCGCGCCGCGCACCGCCTCCAACCGGCGAACTGGACCTACAAGCGGCAGGCGTGGAGCCTCGTTGATCCGGCGCAAGGCCCGAACGCCGTGTACGAGGGGGACTGGCTCACCGATGTCCAGAAGATCGGTGCGGAGAACTACTATCCGCTACTCGATATGGGGCAATGAGCCGTGAGAGTCGGGGATGATAACCGACATCAACGGTGGGGAGACCGGAAACATCGGATGCATGCCGAGACAGGATCGGGAGGGCGCACCGGCTTGCGCCCTTACTTCCGGGCGGTTTCTTCAATGACCTGGTGGAACTCGATCACGCGACCATCGGGGTCGGCGCAGAAGAGTTGATGCCACCCCTTGATCGCCCACTCGCCCATGTCGCTGTACGGAATACCCGCCGCGTCCAGTCGTGCCCGGATCGCCGCGATGTCGTCCACGCGGAAGGCGAGATGCCCCGCGCCGAGCGGGTTGACGGGCAGCGCGTTGCGCGCCGCGAAGTCGGGATCGCTGGGGATGAAGTGGTATTGGTAGCCGCGCTCGTCCTGCAAGGTCGCGATGGTCGCGTCGTACGCCTCCCGGTCACGCGGCAATTCAATGGGCACGAGGCCGAGCAGATCGCGATAAAAGGCGGCGCTCGCCTCCCAGTGCGCACCGGCGAGATTGAGATGGTGGGGGCGTGGGGTATCGCGCATTGCTTCGGTCCCTTTCCTAGAAGCGCAGTTCCGCAGTGTGTTTGCGGAGCCAAAGGCGGTGCGCGCCGTATGTCGGGCAGTACCGCGCGACGACGCGCCAGAAGCGCACCGAGTGGTTCATCTCGACACGGTGCGCCAGTTCATGTACGACGACGTAATCGAGTACGGCGGGCGGCGCGAGGGCGAGCCGCCAGTTGAAATTGAGGTTGCCCGCCCGCGAGCAACTGCCCCAGCGCGTCTTCTGATCCCGGATGGCGACGCGGCCGTAGGCCAGGCCCATCTCCGCCGCGCGCGCCGCCACACGCGCAGCGATAGCGAACCGCGCCGCCTCGCGCAGCCACGCTTCCAGCGCGGGCCGCGCCGCTCCCACCTCCGGCACGGTGATCGCGAACGCCTTGGCATCGTGGACGACCGCCGTGCGCGCGCCGGGCTTGACCGCGACGCGGATGGCGCGCGGCATGCCGAGAAAGGTGATCCGCTCCGGCAGGGGAGCGTCGGCGGCAGGTTCCGGGGGCAAGGCGGCGAAACGGTCGAGGTGTTTGAGTATCCACCCTTGCCGACCCTGGATGAAATCCATGAGGCGAGAGCGGTCGTAGCCGAGCGGCGCGACGACGCGCAATCCCGCCCCCGGCGCGACGATCAACCGGGGCTGCCGCGCGCGCTGGCTGATCGTCAGTGTGTACGGAACGGCCCGCCCCGCGAGCGTCACCTCTTCGCACATCATCGCCGCTCCCTTCCCCACCATTGCCCACCACAGATCGAGCATACCACCACTACCGACCGGATCATCACCACCGGGATGCAGGGCGTATGCGTTCTCGGGATCAACCGCACCCCCGGCCCCTCTCACTGCCCAGAGGACGCCGGGGGGTGCGGTCAATCCCCGCCGAATGTGCGATACTGGCCTTGACAGAATGTACGTACCGCCCGGTCGCGCCGGGCGTTGGGGTGCTTGGAGGGACAGGGCTTTTGCAACGGCACGCAACGCCAACCCGGCCACGCGGCTGGTGGAATGAATACGTCGCGCTTTTCCTCACGGTTTGGATGGTTGGCGCCGTCGTCTGGGCATTGGGGCACGCCGGGTGGGACCCGATCCTGCAGCGGCTGCCGATTGTCGCAATTCCCGCCGCCGCGATGGGCTACGGGTTCACGAAACTCTGGCGCGTGCCGGTCGCCGCGCTGCATACGCTGGCGCTGCTCGGCGGCGCGCTCGTCTGCTGGCTCGTCACGATCACCGCACCTGGCGTCGCAGCGGGATCGCCGCGCCATCGTACCGTGCTGCTCTGGCGCCGCAGCATCGAATGGACGCGGGCGGCGTGGCGCGGCGATGCCCTGCAAGACCACGCGCTCTTTCTGCTTGTCGTCGGCGTCGGCGTCTTCGCGCTCGCGTACCTCGTGCTCTGGTGGGTCTTCCGCACGAGGTCGTCTGTGCTCGCGATTGGCGTGCCGGGGATCGCCTTGCTCACGACGGTCGGCACGACGCACCTCGATCAGCGGTGGTACCTCGCGGCCTATCTGCTCGCCGCGCTCCCACTGGCGGCTCGCTTTGCCGGGTTCCGGCAGGAGACGCGCTGGCAGCGTCAGTGGATCGCCTATCCGGTTTCTCTCCGCTCGCGCTACCTCTCCGTCGGTTCGGGTATCGCGCTCGTCCTCGTCCTGCTGGCGACGCTCCTGCCCGTCACGGTCCATATCGGGGCAATTGACAAGGCGTGGCAGCGCGCGCAGCAGCCCGCCCAGAACTTCTACGCGGATGTGCAGGAGCGCTTCACCCGTGCGGTGGATGGCGGGGGCGCACCGCAGGTCATCCCCGGCTTTGCTTCCTTTGGGCCGACCTTCCGCCTCGCCGGGAGCCTCAATCTGTCGGACGCGCCCGCCGTCTATCTTTCGTCGCAGGAGCCGCACTACCTGAGCGCGAATGCGTACGACTTCTACACCGGCCTCGGCTGGGACGATCGCGCGACGGCGACCTTCAATCCGCAGGGGCCGAATGGTGCGATCTACTCGCCTCAGGTCTCGGTCGGCGCGAAGCAGCAGGTGCCGCGCCCCGCCGGTGGCGTCGAGGCGACACAGAGCATCGGCTGCGACACGACCTTCCTGCGACCGCGCGGCACGCTGCTCTACTCGTGCGGACAGGCCGAAACGCTCGCCGTGGATGCGCGCCTCTCGCTCTCGTGGCAGCAACTGTCGCAGAGCGGCGTGGCGATCCCTGTACCGTCAAACGCAACGATCCCCGCCCCGCTGAACGATCACCTCGTCCGGCTGGTCAGCGGCCTCGAAGGGCTGACGCTCCCCGGCGATGTGCCGACGCCCGGCCCCAGCGGCGAGGCGACCGCCGTGCGCCCGGACGGGACACTCATCATTTCGCTCAGTCCGTCACGGGCGCAGACGTGGAATCCAACCTCGCAAGAACTTTCGGGATATGTGCAGCGCGCTACCGAAACGCAATCGCAGACACCGAACGCGAAGCCGATTTCACGGGTGATGATCGTGCCGCCCTTCGCGAACACAACAACGGCCAGTACGATCCCCCGCGCTATCGCAACCGCCATGGCCGACACCGACCCGCGCTTCGCCGCGATTGACGCGGAGCAGGATCGCCTGCGCAAGCAGTTGATTGACACGCAGATCGTCGTGCGGGGCGGCAAAGTGACAACGCTGCTGTACCGGGGGCAGACGCCGAACTTCGCCGATGTGACGACGCTCGACGCGGGCGCGCCGATTGCCGCGAACGAGACGATTGCGCAGACCGCGCGGATCAGCACGGCGACGGCGGATCAGTTGCGGGCGGCGGCGACCGCGTATCCGCAATGGCTGGATCGCTATCGCATCCTGCCGGACGGCAGCGCGCCGAATACGATCGCCACGCCGCAGCGGGTGAAGGACCTCGCGGCACAACTGGCGCGCGGCCAGCGCGACCCGTACGATATCGCGACCGCGATGGAGCATTATCTGCGCGCGACCTACGCCTACGCGACGATCGTCAACAATCCACCCGCGAACCGCGATGTCGCCGATTACTTCCTGTTCGACGCCAAAGCGGGGTACTGCGAATACTTCGCGACCGCGATGACCGTGCTGCTGCGCGCGCAAAGCATCCCGGCGCGCGTCGTGACGGGCTATCTGCCCGGCGCGCGGCAGGCGGACGGACGCTATCTGTCGCGCGAAAGCCAGGCGCACTCGTGGGTGGAAGTCTATTTCCCGCAGTACGGCTGGATTACTTTCGACCCGACGCCCCGCCCGGATGTCGCGCCGATCACTCGCGGTTCCGGCAATGTGCCGCCCGATCCGACGCCCGAACCGGCCCCGGCCCCCGCGCCCGCCGTCGCGACGCAGCCGCCCGCTCCGTCTGTCGCTCCCCTGCAGCCGACAGCGACGCTGAACAGCGGGCGCGACAGTGGCTTTCACCTCTCGCCGTACCTTTTCCTGATCCCATTCACGCTGTTCGCGATCTGGGGATTGGCGGCGTGGTACTGGTTCCTGCCCTTCCGGGGACTCGCGCCCGCCGCACAGTGGTATGCCCGCCTCCAACGGAGCGCGCGCTGGCTCGGCGTCCCGAACGCGCGGGCGGCGACCCCTTTCGAGACGGCGGAGGCAATCGGCGACCGTCTGCCGGCAGGCAAACCCGCCGCCGTCACCATCGCCCGGCGGTACGCCGAAGCGCAATACGCCGGCCGCCCCCTCGCCCCGCCCGAGATCGAGCATATGCGCGGCGCATGGAAAGAAGTCCTGACGCATACCCTCCGCGTCATCCCCCGCCGCCTCCGCATCGGGAAACGGAAGCCAAAATGAACCGCAGCGACGCAGAGGAGAGAGAATTGAACCACGAAGGCACGAAGGACACGAAGACGGGAAGGAGAGCATCCTTTTCTCCTCTTTCCTTCGCGCTCTTCGTGCCTTCGTGGTTCAAGCCTCTTCTCCCTCTTAGCGTCCTTGCGGGCACCCTCCGGGCAGTATTGGCGGTTCAATCGTTTTCGATCGTGCCGAAGGCGACCCAGTTGCGGATACCGGGGCCGACGCCACTGCCGGACGCGGTGCGGGAGGCGACCGGGCGGCAGATGATCAACCATCGCGGGCCGGAGTTCGCGCAGATTCTCGCGGAAACGGTCGCGGCGATGCGCACGCTCCTCCAAACGACGCATGACGTGCTGCTCATGTCCTGCTCCGGCTCGGGCGGGATGGAAGCGGCGGTCGTCAACCTCTGCTCGCCGGGCGATGAGGTGATCGCGGCGCACGCCGGTGTCTTCGGGGAGCGGTTCGCCGCCATCGCGGAGGCGTACGGCCTCACCGTCCACCACGTCACCGTACCCGACGGCGAGGCGCTCGATCCGGCACGGATCGCCGACGCCTTCGTCGCCCGCCCGCGCGCCAAGACGCTCCTGATTACGCACAACGAGTCCTCGACCGGCGTCGCGCACGATCTGCGAGCGATTGCCGCAACCGCGCACCGCCACGGCGCGCTCGTCGTCGCCGACTGCATCACCTCGACCGCCGCGCTCGATGTGCCGGTGGACGAGTGGGGCATTGATGTCGTCGTTTCCGCCTCGCAGAAGGCATGGATGGCGCCGCCCGGCATGGCGATGGTCGCCGTCGGCCCGCGCGCGTGGCAACGGACGGCGACGGCGACGCTCCCCCGCTTCTACTTCGATTTCGCGAAGCACCGCGACGCGCAGGCGAAGGGGCAGACACCCTCAACACCCGCCCTGCCAACGCTCACCGGCCTGCATCGCGCGCTTCAACTGCTCATCGCCGAGGGTCTTCCGGCGATCATCGCCCGCCACCGCGCCGCCGCCGAAGCGTGTCGCGCGGATATCGGCGACCTCGCGGAGTACGGCCTCCGCCTCTTCGCGGACCCGGCGCACGCCTCCGATACCGTCACGGCGGTCGCGCTCCCGGACGGGATGGACGCCGCGCGCCTGCTGATGCGGCTCGAAAACGAGCACGGCGTCATCCTCGCGGGCGGGCTGGGGCGACAGGCGGGCACAATTATCCGCATCGGACACCTCGGCCACGTCACGGCGGCAGACATGGACGCCGTCGGCGCGGCGCTGCGGGCGGTGGTGGGAACCTAACCCGCGGTCACCAACTTCTCGTGTACACTGACGCTCAATCTATGGGTAGCGCGCGACAGGGGAGGCAGCGATGGACGACCGGCGGAAGGGCAGCGAGGTCCTGATCGAGGTCTTGCGCAGCGAGGGCGTGACGAATATCTTCGGCAATCCCGGCACGACCGAACTGCCGATGATTGACGCGCTGGCGGCCGTCTCGGACATCCATTATGTGCTCGGCTTGCAGGAATCCACGGTCGTCGGCATGGCGGACGGCTACGCACAGGCGACGGGGCGACCCGCCTTCCTCAATCTACACACATCGGCGGGGCTTGGCAACGCGATCGGCAACCTGACCAACGCGAAAAGCGCGAACACGCCGCTCGTCGTGACGGCGGGGCAGCAGGATTACCGGCACATCATCACCGATCCACTCCTCACGGGCGACCTAACCGGCATCGCGGCGGCGGTCTCCAAATGGACGCACGAGGTGCGGACGCTCGGCGAACTCGGCACTGTGCTGCGTCGCGCCTTCCACGACGCCGCCTCCGCGCCAGCAGGTCCTGTTTTCGTTTCGCTGCCAATGAATGTGATGGATGAGATCGGCCCCGCACCAATCCCGCCACCCTCGCGGATCGAGCGGCGCGCGGTCGGCGGCGGGTTGGAGGAACTGGCCGATTTGCTCGCCGGCACGCTCGTCGAGCGGCTAGCTATCGTCGTCGGGGATGAAGTGACGGCCTCCGGCGGCACGGATGCACTGGTCGCCGTGGCGGAAACGCTCGGCGCGACGGTATTCGGCTCGCCGCTACTCGGCTCATTCGCCTTCCCGCCGCTGCACCCGCTCTGGGCGGGCGCACTGCCGCCGCACGCCGGCGCACTCCGCAAGGCGCTCGCGGACTACGACCGCGTCTTCCTGATCGGTGGGCGCGCTTTCATGACCTATCCATACGCGCCCGGTTCGCCCCTGCCGGAGACGGTCGAACTGCTCCATCTTGCCCCCGATGCGCACGATCTCGGCCGCACGTACGCGGTGCGCCTCGGCATCGTCGGCGATCCGCGCGCCACGCTGGAGGCATTGTTGCCAATCCTCCAGAGTAAGATAACCGCAAACGTCGCGGTGGAGATCATCGCGAAGCGGCGCGTCCTCCAGGAAAAGTCGCGTGAGGCATACGAGACGGCGGCGCTCGGTCGCTACGACAAGGTACCGATGCCGCCGATTGTCGCCGCGCACGCCCTGCTCCGGGCGCTGCCTCCCGAATCCATCGTCGTAGACGAAGGCCCGGCGACGAACACCCATGTGCGGGCCTTCCACCAAGTGACGCGGCCGGATCGCTACTTCTTCGTGCGCGGCGGCGGACTCGGCTGGGGGATGCCCGCCGCGCTCGGCGTTTCGCTCGGCTTTGGGCGCGAGCCAGTCTTGTGCATCGTCGGGGATGGCGCGGCGATGTACTCCCCGCAAGCGCTCTGGTCCGCCGCGCACGAGCAGTTGCCCGTCGTCTTCGCCGTCGTCAACAACCGCGAATACAACATTCTCAAGAACTACATGCGCGGCATGGAGGGATACAACGCGACGATGGGAAAGTTCATCGGTATGGACATCGCCGACCCGCCGGTGGATTACTGCGCCCTCGCCCGCTCGATGGGTGTCGCCGCCACCCTCGTCGAGCGAGCGGGCGATGTCGGCGACGCCGTGCGTGCCGCGTGGCAATCCGGCAAGCCGCATCTCCTCGAACTGCCGATGGCCGCCACCGAGCGCGGCTAACCCAGGGAGCGTAGGCAGGCTTCAGCCTGCGATCTCTCAACAGTGGTAGCGTAGGCTTCAGCCTGCGTCCCTGTCTCGGAGGACGCAGGCTAAAGCCCGCCACCACCGACTCAATTGCACCGGAATCTGCTCTCAAGACTGCTCAGTGTTCGGACATGGCTTGATGCGTGTGACCGTGATCCATGTCGTCCATCGGTTTGCTCATCATCCGCAGCATCGCCGGTCCGCCCGTGCGCAGGAAGCGGACGACGAGCACGAGCGCGATCACGAGAAAGGCGATATTGAGCCAGCTCGTGTAGTTCCATTGGATGCCCTCGGTAATCTTGCCGACCGTGCGATCCGTCGGGATGATGCCGAGCGCCCCGAAGGCGATCTCGATGATGTAACCCGCCGCCGCCATCGTCACGTAGAAGGTGCCGAGGATGTACCCCATCACCTTCCAGCCGTAGTACTTGCGGTAGATGTCCAGCACCGGCAGGACGATTAGGTCGGCGAAGATAAAGCTCACCACGCCGCCGAAGGAAATGCCACCCCGCCACAAGACCGCTGCCAGCGGCACATTGCCGACCGAGCAGACGAAACTGATGATCGCGACGAGCGGCCCGACCAGCGGCCCCTCGATCTTCGCGAGCGTCGGGTGGCCCGAAAGGAAAAAACGCTGCCAGAAGGCGTCGGGTACCCACGCGGCGAGCGCCCCGGCAATCAGGAAGCCGATCACGATGTCCGTCCAGACGGAGGCCCAATCCATCACGAAATAGTGGCTGATCGCGGTCGAGCCTTTGCCGCTGAAGATTTTCTGGACGAGCGAGCCGCCCTCGACGCTCATGTCCATCTCCGCGTGGCCTTCCATGCGGCCGATTTTCCCCTCATCCGCGTGCGCGCGCGCCATTTCGACCAGTTTGGGCGTGAGTGTCAAGCGAAAAACTAGCGCGATCAGAATGACCATGACGATGCCCCCCGCGAACTCCGCCGCCATGAACTGCCAGCCGAGCAGCACGACGAGGATGATGCCGAGTTCGATGACGAGGTTGGTGGAGGCGAGTTCGAAGGCCATCGCGGCAGTAAAACTCGCGCCCTTGCGGAAAAGTGAGCGGGCGAGCGCGATTGCCGCGTAGGAGCAGGAACTGGACGCGATGCCGAACAAACTGGCGAAGGTGATACTCCGGGGTGAGTCGTCGCCGAGGAAGCGCGCCATCACCTTGTGCGAGACGACCGCTTGGACGATCCCCGAAAGCCCGAAGCCGAGGATGAGCGGCCAGAGCACCTCCCAGAACATGTCGAGCGCGGTCTTGAGTGCGTCGCCGATTGCGCCGAGTAACCCGGTCATCTGCCCTACCTCCGTTCCGTCATACCCCCGAGGGGTATTTTCTGTGATGTTATACCCACCGGGGGTATCCGTCAACTACCCGACGTGTTGCTTTGCAGCACTGTGAGATAGGACTGAATGGCGGCGAGACACGCATTGTTCTGCGTCAGGAAAATATGGTGGTTGCCGGGCAGGATGCGGAGCGTGATCGCGGGCAACTGGGATGCGAGCGATTGGACAGCGGCGAGCGGAGCGGCCGGGTCCGCATCCCCGTGGAGCGCCAGGATCGGCAGGGTTCCGAGCGCGGTCAATGCCGGCAGAATGGTATGGGACAGCACGCAATGCTCAAGGGTCCGCGAGTAGGAATGCCAGGTATGGGCGACCGAATCTTCCGCAACCGCTGCGGGAACGGTATGAGACAGCTGCCCAGCGAGGAGCGCGACAAGGGGCCGGAAGGTCGCGAGCACGAGATGAAGGCTGTGGGCGACTCCGCCATTGAGCACCGTCGCGCGGGCCATCCATTCCCCGTGCTCGATGATGTACGCCTGCGCCTCCGCTCTGCTCTGGTAGGAAGGCAGCGAGATAAGCACGAGGCCACGGACATGCGTGGGATAGCGAGCGGTATACTCGGCGGCGAGGATCGCGCCGAGCGAGTGCCCGATCACGATTATCGGCTGCTTGGTGAGGGAAAGCCGTTCGAGCGTGCGATGCAGCGCTGACAGGTGATCCTCGACGGTGTAGGCGACATCCGGCTTAGGGGAGCGCCCGAATCCAAGCAAGTCCGGCATGACACAGTGATACGTCGCGGGGAGCGGCCCGAGCCGACCGGCGAAGTAGCGGGATGACGCCCCGAGGGCGTGGAGGAAGAGGACGGGCGGTCCCGTCCCCTCCTC
>JBBRLR010000101.1:0-16658 GCA_038231255.1 Thermomicrobiales bacterium
AGGCCGGTCATGTAGCCGGTGGCGAAGAGGCGACCGAGGATTTCGTAGCCGGGCTGGTCATTGCCCTCACCTTCCATCGTCGGCGCGTGGTCGAGGCGCATCGGGCCATCGAAGCCGACTTCCAGATAGGTGCGCATCGCTTCCAGCATGTCCGTCTGTCCCTCGTCGTGGAAAACCTCCGCGAACTTCTCCGGCGTGCCGCGCACATCGCGGAAATGGACGAAGTGGATCGCCTTGCGTGCGGCGAAATGGCGGATCGTCTGCGGGACATCCGGGGCCATCAGCGCGAAATTTCCCTGACAGAGCGTAATGCCATTGTTCGGGCTGGGAACGAGATCGAGCAGGCGGTCGAAGTTTTCGATGCTCCGCATGATCCGCCCGACGCCCCGGATCGGCGAGAGCGGCGGGTCGTCCGGGTGCATCGCCAGCCGGACCTTGCTTTCCTCCGCGACGGGCACGATCCGTTCGAGGAAGTAGTGCAGGTTCTCCCACAATGCTTCCTCGCTGACGTTGCCCGCTGGGGTGAGCGGGGCATCCTTGACGAGCGCGTAGTCGAAACTGGAAACGAACGCGCCGCCCCGGCCGCGCGTCGTCAGCGAGGTGCGCTGCCAGTTGAACTGCGCCATCCAGTTCCAGCAAACGACGGGGATGCCGACCGCGCCCATGCTTTGGAGCATCGTGGCGAAGTTTTCGATCTCGGCATCCCGCCCCGGCAGGCCGAGGCGAATCCGGTCCATCGGCGGCGACGATTCGATCACGTCCACCGTCAGGCCCGCGTCCGCGAACCGCTCGCGCATGTAGAGCATCGGGTAGAAATCCCACGGGCGCTCGCCGATTTTCATCTCCGCGATCCGCTCCGGCGTCCAATGCTGCGGCCCGCCCGACCCGAACGGTAGCCCGGTCACGGCGTGCGTGACCGCCATCTGCGTGCAGAGCGCCCACATTCGGTTCGGGTACGGGGGCAGGAATTCCGCGAATGTCACCATGCGATCCTCCGATACAAAGCAGCAATGAGCAACGAGCGATGAGCAAAGAGTAGGGCGCGCCCGGATGGGTGCGGGCGAGGATGACCAGCGTAGCGTCACAGGTTGGGCGGCGGTCGTCAAGGTTTCGGGGGGAACCTAATCGAGTACAATGGAGGCGACGACAATGGCGTACAGGAGGAAGATGCGATGTGTAATTTCCACAACGACCTACCGATGATCGAGGATGGCGAGGATCAGTACATTCTCGATACGCCCGCGATGCGGGACTTCATCGCGGCGGTCAACGTCGCCCGCGCGGCGGCGCCGAATGCGGCGGCGGCGATGGAGGCGATCCGGCCCCACTTCGCCGCCCTGCTCGCGGACGCGGGCTGGTTACCGCCGGAGTATCAGGAACCGGCGGCGCAGAGCGGGATGGGCGCCAACACCGGCATGTGGCTGCTCTACCGCGCGGGCGACGGCAGTCTTGCCTTTTCCGCCCTCGTCCTCGGGACTGGCCGCGAAACGCCGGTCCACGACCACCTCGCGTGGGGACTTGTCGGGCTGTATCGCGGCGCGCAGGACGAGATCGTCTATCACCGGCGCGACGACGGCTCGCGCGACGACTTCGCCGACCTCGATGTGGCGGAGCGCAACGCCCTGACGCCCGGCGACTTCTACACCCTGTTGCCGGAGAACGACATCCACCGCGTCCGCACGACCTCGGATGTGACGTCCGTCTCGCTCCATCTGCTCGGCAACGACAACGGCTGCATCGCGCGACGGCAGTACGTGCCGGACGAGAAGATCGCCCGCCCCTTCCGCAGCGGCTACCTCAACATCGCCTGCGCCGACGGCGAGGCTCGCACTGCCCCCTCGTGGGACGAGGTACACGAGTCGTTGGAGCGGCTGGCGATGTAGGGAACCTCACCCCCTCCCCTCTCCATTGCGGGCGCCCTCTGGGCAGTGAGAGGGGAGATTGATCCGGAATCGGTACCGTGAACAGTACGCATTGGCTGAGGAATCGCGAAGAGGCGCCTCTCCCCCGCGTGCGGGCGGAGGGGCAGGGGGTGGGGGCGTTGCCTATTGAACGGCGCGGCTACCCAGTTCACGGAGTGGCGCGGCGGTCGGGGCCGGGATATGGCGCAGGGAGACTTCCTGCTCGGCAGCGATCCGCGTTTCCTCCGTCTGGATGTGGTCAATGTCGCGGCGCATGACGTAGAAGCGGTCGCTCGTGTCGTCGCGGACGGATTCGACGGTGCCCGCATACATCCAACGATAGATCGTCGGGCGCGCGACGCCGAGCTGATCCGCCGCCGCGCTGATGCTCATCAGTTCGTCGCGATCCACGCTGCGCCACTTCGCCTGCGAGAGCATCTTGCCGAGCGGCTCCGTCCAGAACGGGTGCTGCACCTCGTAGGTGTCCGCTCCGGCGGGCCACAGAAGCAAATCGAGGATCGCCCGGACAGACTGCATTACCTGCTCAGCGGGCACGCGCTCGTCGCCCCGCGCGATGAGGGCGAGCCGCTGCAAGTCCTGTCCCAGCGGGCCGGAGCGCAACTGCTCCACCGAAACGGTCTCCGGCGCAGCCCCGGTCAGGTGCCGGTGGTAGCGGTGCAACTGGCTGTGGATCAGCCGCAACGTCTGGTCAATGATCGGCTCGTAATCGGTAGGCATGATATGTACCTTCGTTTCTCGTATGCCGCACGTCACTGCTGCCGTCTCGATACGGACATGTTGTACGTTACGTATTGTACGTGCAGAGTCCGTGCTATGTCAAGTGGCTAGGGGAACCTAACCCCCGGCCCCTTCCCGCGAGGAAGGGGTGACTCTTCGCGATGCCGTGATGGTCCCCGAATGCCTCGGTCTCGCGGAGAATCCCCTCCCCTTCCTCGCGGGAAGGGGCCGGGGGTTAGGTTCCCCGGCGGTAGGGCAAGAGCCGCCGCTCGACTTCGTCCATCAGGAAGTTGAGGAGGACGCCGAGCAGGGCGGCGGCGATCAGGCCGGCGTACATCTGCTCGATGTCGAGGATTTGCCACGAAAGCCAGATGCGCGTGCCGATGCCGTGCCCGCCGGGGATGACGAACTCGCTGCCGACGGCGACGATCAGCGAGAAGCCGAGCGCGAGCCGCGCCCCGGTGAGGACGAGCGGCAATGCGCCGGGCAGCGCAACGGTGCGGATCACCTGCCAGCGCGATGCCCCGAAAGCGTGCGCGACATCGAGGTGCAGCCGGTCAATCGCCAGCACGCCTGCCATCGCATTGAGCAGCACGAAGAAAAAACTGCTCGCGACGATCATCGCCACCTTGCTCTGCTCGCCCAGCCCGAAGATGACGAGGAAGAGCGGCAAAATGGCGATCTTCGGGATCGCGTAGATCAGCGACGTGATCGGCAGCAGCACGGCGCGCAATGTCCCGGACAGCCCCATCAAGAGGCCGACGGCAGCGGCGGGGATGAAGCCGAGCGCGAAGCCGAGCGCGACGCGCCGCGTCGTCGCTAGCACATCGAGCGGCAACTCGCCGGAAAGCGTGATCCGCTTCAGCGCGCCGAAAATCGCGGTCGGGGGCGGGAAAAAGATCGCATTGAGCAGACCTGAACGCGCCGCGATCTCCCATAGCACGAGCAGCGCCAGCGGCGACAGGAGGGCGAGCAGCCGCTCGGAGCGAGTGCTGAGTGCCATCTGTTGGTCGTGCTGAGTATCATCTGTCGGTCGTGCTGAGTCGAGCATGGAAGGCTCAGCCCGGTATTCGCTCACCCCGACATGCTGATCGCTCTTTGTCACCCGTACATCTTCGATCATCGGCCACCTTCTTCTCAGCACTTAGCACTCAGCACTCAGCACTCAGCACTTCCCATATCTGGGTCGCGGCGGCACGGAAGGCGAGACCCTCGCGGTCGGCGTAGCGGGTGCGCGGACGGGAAAGATCAATCGGCAGGTCGAGGATGATCCGGCCCGGTCGCGCGCTCATCACGCAGACGCGGTCGCCCATCGCCACCGCCTCGTCCACGCTGTGCGTAACGAACAGGACGGTCGTGCCGCTTCCCTGCCAGAGTTCCACCAACTGCTCCTGCATCTGGATACGCGTCTGCTCATCCAAACTGCCGAATGGCTCGTCCATCAGCAACACATCGGGGCCAACGGCGAGGGCGCGGGCGATGTTGACGCGCTGCTGCATCCCGCCGGAAAGCGTGTGCGGGTAGGCGCGGGCGAACCGCTCCAGCCCAACGCGACGCAACTGCTCCATCGCGATCTCGCGCCGCCGCGCCGTCGGCATCCCCTCCAGTTGCAGCCCGTAGGCGACATTGTCCACCGCCGTCCGCCACGGAAAAAGCGACTGCCCCTGAAAGACCGTCGCCACCCGCCCGGCGAGCCGCACCGTCCCGCTCGTCGGTCGCGCCAGACCCGCGAGGATGCGCAGGAGCGACGTTTTGCCGCACCCACTCGGCCCGACGAGGCAGACGAATTCCCCCGCCCGCACCGCGAGATTGACGTCCGACAACGCGGGGATCGCACCGAACTGCTGCGCCACATCGGTGACGAGGACGGAGGGCGGGGAGGGGGAGGGCGGTTCGCGAACCGCCCCTACGGACGCTACTGCATGCTAGTTACTCATCGCTCATTGCTCATTACTTATACGGACCAAGCTTCTTCACGGTAGCGTCGGCGAAGGAGGTGTCAATCTGCTTACGCATGTCGAGCGGTTCCTTATAAGTCAAGCCACCACGTTCAGCATAGAACTGCTGCATCGTCTGGAGGTCGTCAATCTTGAACTGGCCGTTCGGATTGAAGGTCGGGGCGTTGGAGCGCTTTACGACATCGGCAGGCACATGGGTATATTTCTCCACGATCGTCGCGATGGCGTCGGTCTTGAAGGCATTGCCTTGCAGGTCGCGGCACGCTTTGATGTAGGCGTTCATGAAGCCCTGCGCGGGGCCTTTTTGCTGCTGCGCGAACTTCGTGTTGTAGAGCACGATCGTCGGGAAGAAGCCGCTGATGAAGTCGTCGGAAAGGACGACGACCTGCCCCTTGTCCTTCGCCTGCGTGACGATCGGCTCGCCGAGCATCGAGGCGGCAATCGCGCCGTTTTCAAGGGCGGCGGGGACATCCGAGAAGGCGATATTCTCCACCTGCACGTCGCTCAGTTTCAGCCCGCCCTTTGCGAGCGCGCGCGCCAGCCAGTACTCCGTCGCGGAACCGGCGGCATTAATTGCGACTTTCTTGCCCTTCAAGTCCGCGACACTCTTGATCTGGCCGCTGTCATACGCCCTCTTCGAGACGACGAGCGGCGTCGTAACCGGCGGCGTCTCGCTGTGGAGCGGCGCAACGACGGTGATGCCGATGTTCTTGGAGAGGGCGTTGAAGGTGGCGACGCCCAGTCCGCCGAGGCCGACATCGAAGTTGCCCGTCGCGGTCTGCGTGATGATGTCCGTGCCGCCCGCCAGCGGCGCGAGATTGATATCGAGGTTTTCCGCCTTGAAATACCCCTTCTCGATGCCGACGTAGAGGGGCGCGTCAATCATCACGGGGATGTAGCCGACCGTCAGCTTCGTGGGCACATCGGCGGATTTGCTGCCGCCGCACGCCGCGAGAAGCAGCGTGGTGGCCAGCACGCTGACAAGGAAAACCGGTGTCCGACGCATCGTGTATCGCTCCTGCTGCGCTGCATCCGGGAGCGCCGTTGCTCCCCTACCCTTAGTATACTCCGTCGCGCCGCAAAGAGGGCAGTGGGCAGTGGGCAGTGATCCCGTTCCTTCTCCACACTGCCCACTGCCCACTTTTGTATAGATTTGTCCATTTTCTCCCCATCGCGGCTTTTATTAACAGGACATTTGTTCTGATTTATTCACCATGTCCGTACGGCCGATCACCGTGCGGGTGTGGCCATTTTGTCTGCTCGAAAGGAACACGCGCCATGCCGACCCATCTCACCCTCCCCACCGTTACCGATTCCGACTTCCCCGGAGACCAGCGCGATCGGGATGCCCCGCACCGGCGGGTGCTCGCACCGCTGGCCGATCTGCTCGTCGTAGCGACCGAGGCGGCGCGCGACGCGGGCGATGCGCCGAGCGCCGAACGGCTCGATCAGGCGTGGCTGCTCGTCGTCGCGGCGGCGATAGACACGCAAGGGGGGCAGCAATGAGCGTACAGCGCTCCCAGCGGTTCACCAAAGACAACCCCTGCCCGGTCTGCCGGGGCTACGAGCAGCAGGGGCGCGGGCAAGGCAAACGCTGCCACGGCTTCCGCTCCGAGGACGGCAACTACGCCTACTGCACCCGCGACGAATGGAGCACGGAGGCGATCTCCTTCAACCGCGAGACGAACGCATGGGTGCATGACCTGCGCCGCGCCCCCGGCACCGAGCGGGGCGGCTATTCGACGCGCAACGGGGGGCACCTGCGGGTGCCTCCTGCCGCGCCATCACGGGGGAATCCGATGCTTTACGACTATCGCGACGCAGACGGCACGCTCCACTATCAGGTCGTCCGGTACCCGGAGAAGGGGTTCTCGCAGCAGCGACCGGACGGCAAGGGGGGCCTAATCTACAACCTCGACGGGGTGGCGCGCCTCCTCTATCGCCTGCCCGAACTGCTCGCCGCCCCGCCGGAGGAGACGGTCTATCTCGTCGAGGGCGAGAAGGATGTCGAGACGCTGCGCGCCCTCGGGCTGGTGGCGACGACGAACTCCGGCGGGACGGGCAAGTGGCCGCCGGAATGCGACCAGCGTCTCGCCGGGCGGCACGTCGCCATCCTGCCCGACAACGACGACGCGGGCTGGGGTCACGCCTTCGCGGTCGCGGCGCGGCTCGCCCTGGTCGCGGCGTGCGTCAAGGTCGTCACACTGCCCGATCTGCCCCAAAGGGGGATGTGACGGACTGGCTGAACGCGGGGGGATCGCACGACGCCCTCGCCGCGCTGGTCGCGGCGGAAACCTGCTGGGACGCGCCGCCGGGTGGTCAGGGTGGTCATCCACAATGGGGTGACCACCCTGACCACCCACTCGTGATCGGGGGGCGCTTCGTCTGCCCTGGCGACGTAGCG
The DNA here is from genome assembly GCA_038231255.1 of Thermomicrobiales bacterium. GTDB lineage: Bacteria > Chloroflexota > Chloroflexia > Thermomicrobiales > JALYUS01 > JALYUS01. Next base: position 7,002 of record JBBRLR010000101.1, read on the forward strand.
GCGGAGGATGTGCGCTGGCTCTGGCGGGGGTATATCCCGCTGGGCAAACTGACGGTCGTGGATGGCGACCCCGGCCTCGGCAAGAGCATGATGATGACCGATCTCGCCGCGCGCGTCTCCACCGGCGCGGCGATGCCGGACGGGTCGCCGGGGCTGGACGCACCGGCGGGCACCCTCTTGCTCTCCGCCGAGGATGGTATCGGGGACACGATCCGGCCGCGTCTGGAAGCGGCGGGAGCGGTGATGGAGCGCACGCTCGTCTTCGACCGATTCGTCGCGGTGGATGGGGAGAGGCTGCCGACGCTCGACGATCTCGCGGCGATGGAAGAAGGGATCGCGGCGGTCGGCGCGCGCCTCGTCGTCATTGACCCCCTGATGGCCTTCCTACCGCCACACGTCAACGCCTATCGGGATCAGGATGTCCGCCGCATCCTCGCGCCGCTCGGCAAATTGGCGGAGCGGACGGGGGCGGCAATCGTCATCGTCCGCCACCCGAACAAGATGGTCGGCATGAGCGCCTTGCACCGGGGCGGCGGCAGCATCGGCATTATCGGGGCGGCGCGGTCGGGGCTGTTCGTCGCGCCCGATCCGCACGACCCGGAGGGTCCGCGCCGGGTGCTGGCGGTGGTGAAGAACAACCTCGCCCCGCCCGCGCCGTCATTCGCGTACCACATCGAGACGGCGACGAACGGGGCGGGGCGGATCATCTGGGAGGGGATAGTGTCATTCACCGCCAACCAACTGGCCGCGCCGCCGGCGGACGGCGAGGAACGCAGCGCGCTCATGGAGGCGATGGACTTCCTGCGCGATGCGCTCGCGGGCGGGTCGCAGCCCGTCGTCGCGATGAAGCAAGGGGCGAAAGCGGCGGGTATCTCCGAGACGACGCTCAAGCGCGCGTGGCGGGGGTTGCGATGCACGACAACGAAAGACGGGGAAGGGGCGTATCGCTGGCAACTGGCCGATGCGCCCGCAGCATAACAGTGGGTGGTCAGGGTGGTCACCTGATTGTAGATGACCACCCTGACCACTCACGCGGCTACGCGAAGCGTTCTTCCTTGAAGGGGTCGGCGTCGTTGTGGTAGCCGTATTTCTCCCAGAAGCCGAGGCGGTCTTCGGGCAGCAGTTCGATGCCGCGCACCCATTTTGCGCTCTTCCACGCATATTTCTTCGGGATGACGAGGCGCAGGGGCCAGCCGTGGGCGGGCGAGATGTCCACGCCGTTGTTGCGCCACGCGAACAGGCAGTCGTCGTCCAGGAAGACCGAGAGCGGCATGTTCGTCGTGTAGCCGCCGTCGCACTTAACGAGGACGTATTTCGCCTCCGGCTTGACCTGTACATGCGACAGCACCTCTTTTGTGCTGATGCCCTCCCAATGGTTGTCGAAGGTGCTCCAGCGGGTGACGCAGTGCATGTCCGCCGTAATCTCGGCGTGCGGCAGGGCGCGGAAGTCGTCGTACTTCCACGTCACGGGCTCCTCAACCAGCCCGGTGATCGCGAAGTCCCACCGGAAGGGGTCGTAGCGCGGGATGCTGCCGTAATGAAGGACGGGCCATTTATCGGTGAGTGTTTGGCCGGGGGGTAATCGGTCGCCATACGCGGCGCGGTTCGTCCGTGCGGACGTGAGAGCCTTGAAGATCATCGCGAAATTCTCCTGATCGTAGGGGCGACGCGAGAATCGCCCGCCATGCGGTACATCAGCGAGTGTACCCTCTGTTCCTTACCGTTGCATTACACATACCATAAGTCGGTAGGGGAACCGTACCCCCATGTACGGACAGGTGACAATAATCACCCACGTTGCTTGCAATCCCCCCGGTGGTGTAGTAGAAGAGGGCACCGGAACGGACGAGGACGAAGAACCACACGGCGCGTCCAACGTCTAACGGAACAGGGGGCACAACTTCCACATTGTGTTTGCCCTCAGTGGTACTTCCGACTGTTTTGGAGATTCCCATACGTGATGAATAACCCACACCGAAATCAGCAGCGGCGCCCCGGCACGCTCCCGCCCGATAATCAGAGTCGGGAGGATGCCGATGCCATCGAGATCGAGCCGGAGGACGCGCCCGAACTGCTCGCCGGGGACCCGTTCATGGACGGCATCCCGGAGGACGAGCGGCCCGACGACATCACGCTCGCCGAGTTGCCTGACGACCTCGTGCGCGATCAGGGCATGGAGGCGCTGATCGCGGATGAGAAGGTCGAGCGGTTCCGCGAGCAGGGCTACGCGACGTACGACGACATCCTCGCCGTTATGCCGACGCCCGAGCAGAGCATCGAGGCGACGGATCAACTGATCTCGTATCTCAGCGAGCAGGGCGTCCGCGTCTTTGACAGCGCCGCCGTCCCGGACCCGCAGAGCGGCAAGCCCGCGCCCGTCGAGATTTCCGACGCGGACCTGCCCGGCTTCAGTATTGACGACCCGGTGCGGATGTATTTGCGCGAGATCGGCCGCGTGCCGCTCCTTTCCGGCGAGGAGGAGCAGGACCTCGCCCGGCGGATGGAAATGGGCGTCTATCTGGTGCGCCAGGAGCAGAAACTGCGCGAGGAAAACGCGGGGTGCGACCCGATGGCGAGCGACCTTGCCTGCTATCTGTACCAGAACCTCGTCGCCAACTGGCATTATGTGACGACCATCTACGAAGATATTCGCCAGAAGCCGCTGCCGATGCAGCGCAACGAGCTCTTCGAGGGCGTCGTGCCGCTCAATTCCCTGCCCGAAGGATCGCTCGCCGCCTGCGCGAAGGCGCACGACTGGGTCGCCGGCGAGGCGGAGGAGGCGCTCCGGTCACGCCTGCTGGAATACTGCCTGTTACCCATCGCACTCTTCCCGGACACGCTGCGCCACTCGATCGAGTTGAACCGCACCTGGCCGGAACATGAAGATTTCAAACAGGCGTGCGACGCGCTGATGGACCGCCCGCCCGCCAAACGCGCCAAGCGGTGGCAGCGAACTGCCAAGCCGATCCTGATGCACTTCGAGATCATCCCGCTCGACATGCGCCTCGATCAGGCGGGCGTCCCTTGGGACGCGCGGCACGACGCCCTCGCCGCCCATTGGGCCGGGATCAAGACGGATGGCGACGAGGCGCGGCGGCGGCTGGTGGAGGCGAACCTGCGGCTCGTCGTCAGTGTCGCGAAGAAGTACGTCGGGCGCGGCATGACCCTGCTCGATCTGGTGCAGGAAGGGAACATGGGGCTGATCCGCGCCGTCGAAAAGTTCCAGTACCTCAAGGGGTTCAAGTTCAGCACCTACGCGACATGGTGGATCCGCCAGGCGATCACCCGCGCCATCGCCGACCAGGCGCGCACGATCCGCATCCCCGTCCACATGGTCGAGACGATCAATCGCCTGATTCGCACCTCCCGTCAGTTGCTGCAGGAGCGCGGCAAGGAGCCGACTTCCGAGGAGATCGCGGAAGTGATGGGCATCCCGGCGGAGCGCGTGCGCGAGATCATCAAGATTTCGCAGGAACCCGTTTCGCTCGAAATGCCGATCGGCGAGGAGGAAGACAGCCACCTCGGCGATTTCGTCCCGGATACCCTCGCCATCGCCCCCGAGGACGGCGCGACGATCGGCCTGCTGCGTGAGCAGGTGGACAAGGTGCTCGGCAACTTATCCGACCGCGAGCGGCAGGTGCTCGTCCTCCGCTTCGGGCTGGACGATGGCAACAGCCGCACCCTCGAAGAGGTCGGCAAGGAATTCGGCGTCACCCGCGAGCGCATCCGCCAAATCGAGGCGAAGGCGCTCCGCAAACTCCGCCACCCCACCCGCTCCAAGTCCCTCAGGGACTTCCTTGAGTAAAATGCCCCCACCCCCATCCGCCATCCTCTTCGACCTCGATGGGACGCTGATTGACAGCATCGAACTGATTGTTCGGTCGTTCCAGCACGCAACGACGATGCACATGGGCACGCCGCTGCCGCGCGAGAAAATCATACCGACGATCGGTCGCTCGCTGGCGGGGGAGTTGGAGCGGATCGCGCCCGGCAATGGCGCGGCGCTCCTCGCTACCTACCGCACCTTCATGTTCGCCAACCACGACGAATTCGTGACGGTCTATCCCGGCATCTTCGCGATGCTGGCGGCGATCCATGCGCGCGGCATCCCGACAGGCATTGTCACTTCCAAGGCACGCCTCTCCGCCGCCCCCTCGTTCGCGCGATTCCTGCTCGACCGCGAAATGTCCGTGATCGTCGTGGAGGACGACACCGCGCGGCACAAGCCGCACCCCGATCCACTCCTCCATGCCGCCGCCGCGCTCGATCTGCCGCCCGCCGATTGCTGGTACATTGGCGACAGCACACACGACCTGGTCGCCGCCCGCGCCGCCGGGATGACCGGCATCGGCGCCGCCTGGGGCCCGTACCCCCGTGCCGACCTCGAACCCCTCGCCACTGCCATCGCCGAAACGCCCGCCGATGTGCTTGCATTGATAGCAGGCAGTGGGCAGCACGAAGGCGGCAAAGAGTAAGAGGCATTTGCAACGGCGATAGGCATCGTGATATACACTTGGTGCTGGTGACGATTTGCGAAAAAAAAGTATTGACTGACACGGACTCTGCATCGTCTCGCTTGGAGGCTCTCCACGCGGCGTTGAGAGGTGGATACTTCGCGTATGGGCAGATATATTCTCGCGCGGCTCGCGAGCCTGGTGTTCGTACTCTTCGCGGTGTCGCTGATCACCTTCCTCCTCATGCACACCGTGCCAGGTGGGCCGTTCGATGTTGGCGAGCGCCGTTTACCCGAGGCGACGCGTCTGGCACAGTTGCAAAAATACGGCCTCGATAAGCCGCTCTGGGAGCAGTACGTCCGCTACATGTGGCACGCTGTACATCTCGATTTCGGCGTTCCCTTCCAAAGCCCGACGGACTCGGTGATTGGCCTGATTAAGCGGGCATGGCCGGTGACAATCAAGATTGGTCTGCTCACCATTGGCCTCTCGTATTCGCTCGGTATCCTACTCGGCTTCATCGCGGCGCTTCGGCAGAACACCTGGGTGGACTACCTCGTTACCTTCGGTGCGACACTCGGCCTGACGGTGCCGAATTTTGTGGTGGCGATCTGGCTCGTTCTCATTCTCAGCGTCCGTTTTCAACTCCTGCCGACCGGTGGATGGGGGAGTCCGAAGCAGTACATCATGCCGGTGATCGCCTACTCGCTCGCCCCGATGGCGCTCGTCGCGCGGTACACGCGCGTGAGCATCCTTGAAGTGCTGCGCGCGGATTACGTGCGGACGGCGCGGGCGAAGGGTCTGAGCGAGCGGCGCGTGCTCATCGCGCATGTGGCGCGCAACGCTCTGATTCCGCTGGTGACAGTGATCGGCCCGCAAATCCCCAACATCCTCACCGGCTCGATCTTCATTGAATCCACCTTCCGCATCCCCGGCCTCGGGCGCTTCTTCGTCACCAGCACCTTCACGCGGGATTACCCGATGATCCTGGCGCTCGTGCTGCTCGTCGCGGCCGTCTGGGGCATCACCTACCTCCTTACGGACATCCTCTACACCGTGCTCGACCCACGCATCCGCCTTACAGGTACATCCGGCGGGGGGAAATAAACGCATGGGAGCCTCGACCGCCGCCGCGTACGAACTTCCCGTCGCCGCCGAGACGCGCACGCGCACGAATCTGCAACAGGCGACGCAGCGCTTCATGCATCATCGCCTGGCGATGGCGGGCCTCGCAATCACACTCGTCCTGATTCTCATCGCGCTGCTCGCGCCGCTCCTTGCCCCGGAGCCGTACTATTACTCCGACCTCGCGCAGGCCAACCAGTTCCCGAGTTCCCATCATCTGCTCGGGACGGACGCGATCGGCCACGATTTCCTCAGCCGGATGATCTATGGCGTACGCACGTCGCTGCTCGTCGGCTTTGCCGCCGTGGTGATCTCCTGCTTGATCGGGTTGCCGCTCGGCCTGCTCGCCGGGCTACGCGGGGGGGCGATAGACTTCGCCGTCATGCGGGTGGTTGATGTAATGACTGCCTTTCCGGGTATCCTCTTCGCGATTTTCCTCATCACGGTCGTCGGCGGTGGGGTGCTCAATGTGATTGTCGTGATCGGTCTCACCGGATGGGTGACAATCTGCCGTCTGCTGCGGGCGCAACTGCTCAGTTTGCGGGAAGAAGAGTATGTGACGGCGGCGCGGAGCATTGGGGCGAGCGAGTTCGCCATTGCGACGCGCCATCTTCTGCCGAATGCGCTCGCGCCAATGATTATCACCATCACGCTCGCCATCCCCACCGCGATCTTCGCGGAGGCGGGACTTAGTTTCCTCGGCATCGGCATCAACGAGCCGACGCCCAGCCTCGGGAAAATGGTCGCGGATAGCGCGCCGTATCTCCGCGTGTATTGGCATCTCGGCTTTTTCCCGACGCTGGCGATTGCGCTGGCGATGCTCGGATTTACCTTTGTGGGCGATGGGCTGCGTGATGCGCTCGACACGCGGCTGCGCTAGACGGCGACGGAGCGGGAAGCCATCCGTATGCATTGGCGATTGGTGATCGGAAGATTGGAAGGGAGCAAGGCAATGTCTGAGGGAAGAGGCACAAACGACCGTAACTCGCTGGGCTACGAGCGCATCGCACTTCTCCAAAAGCGGCTGCGCCGCCGCGCGCTGCTCGGCGGATCGGCGGGCGCGGCAGTAGCAGCGCTCCTCGCGGCGTGTGGGGGCAGTTCCGCTCCCACCGCGACGCCCGCGCCATCCGCGCCATCCGCTGCCGCACCGACAACGGCGCAAACAGTAGCGACATCTGTTCCGACGCGCGCGCCCGTTGTGGTCTCAACGACTACCAGCGGTTCGGCGCCGGCCGGGACGACAGCGGCCAGCCCAGCGGCAGCCAGTCCGTCGGCGGCCAGCGCGGTCGCACTCCCGGCGGATGCGGCGCCGCCCGATCAGCAAGTCTACATCGTCAACACGACGAACGAAGCGAAGGTGATTGACTTCTACGAGGCCGTCTACGCCCGGCCGATCATCGCGGACCTCTTCAGCGAGCCACTCGTCCGCCTCAACAACGACTACGAACTCATCCCCGGCTCGGCGGAGTCCTGGAAGGCGAGCGACGACGGGAAGACGTGGACGTTCAAGATCGCGCAGGGGCTGGTCTGGAGCGACGGGAATCCGGTCACGGCGGACGATTGGGTGGCGACCTTCCAGTATGGCGCCGATCCCAAGCACGCCTGGGATTTTACCTGGTTTTTCCAGGGCATCATCAAGAACTGGGACGACGCGATTGCCGGCAAAGTGCCGCTCGATCAGCTCGGCGTCAAGCGGGGCGCCGACGCGAACACGCTCCTCTTCGAGACGCAAGTCGCCGCCCCGTACCTCCCGGCGATGCTCGTTTATTCCTGGCCGCTCTCGAAGGCGGCGCTGGCGAAGAGCGGGCCGCTGTATAACGCCAAACCGGAGACGGCAGTCTCGTCCGGGCCATTCATTCTCAAGCTCTGGCAGAAGGATCAGCAGATCGTCTACGAGCGCAACCCGACATACAAGGGCAAACTGACGCCCGCCTACACGAAGATCATCCAGAAAGTCGCCGACCTGAAGACCTACTTCACCGCCTATCAGAACAACGAGATTGACTACATGGATAAGCCCGCGCCTGCCGAACTGAAGATCGTGCAGGGCGACCCGGACCTTTCCAAGCAGATCTACTCGTCGAACGGGGATTTCCGGACCTACTACCTCTTCTTCGATGTCAACACGCCGCCCTTCGACAACCTGAAGGTGCGGCAGGCATTCAGCCACATCGTGGACCGCGACGCGATCCAGAAGAGCATCCTCGGACCCTCCGGCACGCCAGCCTATTCGTGGCTCGCCCCCGGCTTCCCCGGTTCCCAACGGGAGTCGGTGCAGGATATTCAGAAATACAATATCGCGATGGCGAAGCAATTGCTCTCCGACGCCGGTTTCCCGGATGGCAAGAACTTCCCGAAGCAGACGATGTGGCTGCGAAACGAGATTCCACTCAATCAGGCGGTTACCAGCGCGATTGCCGCAGCAATCAAGCAGAACCTGAATATTGACGTGGAGGTCTCGAACAAGGATACGAAGCTCTTCACGGACAGCCTGACGGCCAAGCCGACAAAGATTCCCTTCGGCTTCGTCTCCTATGGCATGGACTTCCTCGACCCGTTCAACATGCTCAGTGTCTGGCTCTCCGGTGGCCGCCACTCATGGGTGAACAAGGACTTCGATACGAAAGTGAAGACCGCAGCCTCCTTCCTCGGCCCGACCGACCAGCGTATCAAGATGTTCCAGGACGCGGAGCGCGTCCTCGTCTCGGACGTGCCGGGCGTCTTCATCTACCATGAGACACCGGTGCAACTAATCAAGCCGTACGTCACGGGGCCCGCCCTGCAAGCCGATAAGAGCGGCAACAAGAGCCTGCATTGGCCCGGCTATACGACGGCGGATAGCGTACCGAGCGGCCTGTACATCACGAAAGATGTGACGAAAACACGCAAGGGGTAGGCGACCGCTGAGATACCCATTTATCGAACGGATGTGGCCCCAGTTCTTATACTGGGGCCACATCCGTCTTGGCGGCTTAGCGGTTCGGAATCGGCCCTTGGCCGCTTGCTCCGTGTGATACCATTGGAGGTCGCCGCGTAGGGCGAGCATAAGGAGCGACGGGGTAATGCTGATCGATCGGGCAAAGATTCATATCGAGGCGGGCAAAGGCGGTAATGGGTCGGCGGCGTTCCGGCGCGAGAAGTTCGAGCCGCGCGGCGGGCCGGATGGCGGCGACGGCGGGCGCGGCGGCGATGTCATTTTGTTCGTCAACCCGCACCTCAACAGCCTGCTGCCCTTCCAGTTCGCGTCGCACTTCAAGGCGCAGCCCGGCGTTCAGGGCGCGTCCAAGCGGCGCAAGGGGGCGCGCGGCGCGGACAAGCGAATCGCCGTCCCGCCCGGTACGACCGTACGGGATGCCGCGACGGGCGACCTGATCGTGGACCTGACCGAGGCGGATGAAACGGCGGTCGTCGCGCATGGCGGGCGGGGCGGACTCGGCAATACGCACTACATGACCAGCACGCATCAAGCCCCGCGCATGGCGGAACTCGGCGAGCCGGGCGCGGCGCGCTGGATCACGCTCGAACTGCGCCTGATTGCCGATGCCGGCCTCGTCGGCTTCCCGAATGCCGGCAAATCCACCTTCCTGACGGCGATCACGCGGGCGACGCCGAAGATCGGCGACTATCCCTTCACGACGCTCGAACCGAACCTCGGCGTCGTCGCGCCGGACGGCGAGCGCGGCCCGACGTTTGTGCTCGCGGACATTCCCGGCCTGATCGAGGGTGCGGCGGACGGGCGCGGCCTCGGCCACGACTTCCTCCGCCATGTCGAGCGGACGCGCGTGCTGATCCATGTGCTGGACGGCTCCGGGATGGAGATGCGCGACCCGCTCGACGACTTCCGCACGATCAACGCGGAGTTGAAGGCGTACCAGCCCGATCTCGCCGCCCGCCCGCAGATCGTCGCCTTCAACAAGATGGACACGCAGGAGGCGCGCGACCATTTCCCGGCGACCCGCGACGCGCTGACGGCGGAAGGATATGAGGTCTTCCCCTGCTCCGCCGCGACGGGCGAGGGGCTGCGCCCGATCATCAACCGCGTCGCCGCCATCCTCGCCGAACTGCCGCTGCCGGTGAA
>JBBRLR010000102.1:0-16402 GCA_038231255.1 Thermomicrobiales bacterium
ACGGGCCAGAAGCGCAATGTCACCGTCTGGCCGGAAGTCGTCGGTTTCGGCGGCGGGGCGGACACGCTCAAATACCGCTTCCAGTGGACGTTTCCGGTCGAAATCTCCTCGCATTCTGCCCAAGGGGCGCCCGCTGACACGATCTACATCGGCTCGAACGTCGTCCATCGCTCGACGGATGAGGGCGTGAGTTGGGAGGTGATCTCGCCCGACCTGACGCGCAACAACCCGGACAAACTCGGCTCCTCCGGCGGCCCGATCACGGCGGACAACAGCGGCGCGGAGATTTACTGCACGATCTTCGCCTTCCGCGAATCCCCGCACGAAAAAGGCGTTTTCTGGGTGGGGTCGGACGACGGCCTGATCCATCTTTCGCGCGATAGCGGCGAGAACTGGGCAAATGTCACACCGCGCGATTTGCCGGAGTGGGCGATGATCTCGATCATCGAGCCGTCCCCGCACGATGCGGCGACTGCCTATGTCGCGGCGACCTGCTACAAATCGGATGACATCACGCCGTACCTCTACAAGACGAATGACTATGGCGCGACGTGGACGAAAATCACGAATGGCATCCCGGCGGACGATTTCACCCGCACGATCCGCGAGGACCCGTCCCGGCGCGGCCTGCTCTACTGCGGCACCGAAACCGGCATCTACGTCTCTTTCGATGACGGCAGCAACTGGGACCGGCTGGAAACGAACCTGCCCGTCGTGCCGATCTGGGACCTGATCGTCAAGGGGACGGATCTCGTCGCCGCGACGCACGGCCGCTCCTTCTGGATTCTGGACGACATCACGCCGCTCCATCAGTTGCACGACGGCCTCACGAACGAGGCGGCACGCCTCTTCAAGCCGCGCGACACCGTCCGCTACCGGATGTACTCGCGCGCCTTCGACCGCAAATCGCCCTACTTCGTCAACTATAAGATGACCGGCCCCGTCACCGTCGCCTACAAGCCGACCGAGGCGGCGAACGGCGCGAAGACCGAAGAGTTCTACGACGCCGGCAAGAACCCACCCGAGGGCGTTATCATCCACTACTTCCTCAAAGAAAAGCCGACGGGTGCGGTGAAACTGAGCATCCTCGACGCCGACGGCGACGAGATTCGCTCGTTCACCGCCAAAAAGGAAGGTGGCAGTAAGGTTGTCGGGGCGGTGCTCGAACCGCCCTCACCGGACGCCGAGGCGCTACAGGAGACTGGCGAAGAGGAAGTGAGCAGCGAGGACGAAGCGCAGGATGAGTCACTCTGGACGCCCATCGCGGCGGGGATGAATCGCTTCGTCTGGGACTATCGCTACCCGAAACCGACGACGGTGGAGGATCGCCCTGGCACCGCGCGTCAGGAGATGCTGGACGCGGGCGTTGCGCCGAAGGCCATACCCGGCAACTATCAGGTGCGTTTGACGGTCGGCGATCAGACGTACACGCAATCCTTCGCGATCCTGCACGACCCGCGCCTGCCCGTCTCCGAGGCGGACCTCAAAGCGCAGTTCGACCTCAAACTGGCGATCCGCGACCGGCTCTCGGAGACGAACGCGACGCTGAATCTGATCCAGCGCGTGTTCTCGCAGGTTGAGGAATGGGAGAAGCGCGCCAAGAGCACCGATCACGCCGCGCGCGTCGCGGGCGCCGGGAAAGCGTTGCGGGAGCAATTGCAGACCATCGAGGGCGCGCTGATCAATCTCGACGCGGACAAGCCGCAGCCGGGCGTCGCGCGGATCAAGGAGAAACTGGGCGCACTCAGCACGATGATTGACGAGTCTGACCACGCGCCGACGCGGGGCGCGGGCGAGGTCTACACGATGCTCAGCGACCAACTCGACGAGAAGCGGAAGCAGCTCCAGCACCTGCTGGACGAGCAGATTCCGTCCTTCGGCGACCTCGTCCAATCGCTCGCCATCCCGCCCATCGTTGCATAGCAAGGCGGATCAAGCGCAGAGGACGCAGAGAGCACAGAGAGCACAGAGGTGGGACAGAAGATGAAAGGGGAGCAACGACTTGGGTCTTGCCCCGCGCGTTGCTCAGTCCAACTTTTTTCCTCCCCTCTGTGTCCTCTGTGCTCTCTGCGCTCGCATTGACAGAAAGGGTTTCCCCATGACGGAGATGACGGGCGGGCAGGCGTTGGTGGCGGCGATCAAGCGGGAGGGGATCGAGACGATCTTCGCGCTGCCGGGCGTGCAACTGGACTGGGCCTTCGATGCGCTCTACGACGAGCGGGAACATATCAAGGTCTATCACACCCGGCACGAGCAGGCGACGGCCTACATGGCAGATGGCTACGCGCGCACGACGGGGAAGATCGGCACATGCATGGTCGTGCCGGGGCCGGGGCTGCTCAATGCGTCGGCGGCGCTCTCAACCGCGTACGCCTGCTCGTCGCCGGTTCTGTGCATCACCGGGCAGATTCCTTCCAAGATGATCGGGGAGGGAATCGGCGCACTGCACGAGATACCCAACCAGTTGGAAATGATCGGCTCGGTGACGAAGTGGGCGGGGCGGGCGATGACCCCGGCGGAAGTGCCTGGTGTTGTGCGCGAGGCATTTCGGCAGTTGCGCACCGGCCGACCACGCCCCGTCGAGATCGAGATTCCGATGGACACACTCGGCATGACGGGCGAGGTGACGCTTTCTGATCCGGCCCCCGTCGAGCGATCCGCCGGCGATCCCGATTTGCTGAAGCGGGCGGCGGAAGCGTTGCGCAAGGCGGAGCGGCCGTTGATCTGTGCCGGTGGCGGCGCGCTTTCGGCGGAAGCGTGGGACGAACTGCGCGTGCTGGCGGAGATGCTCGAAGCGCCCGTCGTGATGACGACGAATGGGCGCGGTGCGCTTTCGGACCGGCACTATCTCGCGCACACCGGCCTTTCCGGGCAGCGGCTCGTAGCGGAAGCGGATGTCATCCTCGCCGTCGGCACGCGGTTTACGCATCCGAAAGAATGGGGCGTGCCACCGGGCGCGACGGTGATCCGACTCGATGCCGACGACCGCGAAGTCGGGCGGCAGTCCGTACCGGCGATTGGTATCGTCGGGGATGCGAAGGCGGGGCTGGCGGCGCTTGCTGCCGGGGTGGACGGCAGCGGCCCGCGCCCTTCGCGCGAGCGGGAACTGAACGCACTCAAGCGGGAGGTCGCCGATCAACTCTTCGAACTCCAGCCACAGCAGGCATTCGCGCAGGCAATCCGCGCGGAATTACCGGACGACGGCATCCTCGTCAACGATGTGACACAGATCGCCTTTTTCGCCAGCGCGGGCTACCCGGTCTACGAACCGCGCACGATGATTGGCCCCGGCTATCAGGGCACGCTCGGCTGCGGCTTCGCGACCGCTCTCGGCGCACAGGTCGGCAACCCGAACAAGAAGGTCGTCTGCGTCTCCGGCGATGGCGGATTCATGTACAACGTGCAGGAATTGGCGACGATGAAGCACCACGATATCCCGCTCGTCGCCGTCGTCTTCAACGATAATGCCTTCGGCAACGTCAAGCGCATCCAGCAGCAGAACTATCGCGGTCGGATGATCGCCTCGGACCTCACGAACCCCGATTTCGTCGCCCTCGCCCACTCCTTCGGCATCGCGGGGATGCGCGCTGACGGGCCGGACGCGTTGCAGGGCGCGCTCCGCGAAGCGCTCGCCTCGCGCGAACCTACCCTGATCGAAGTTCCCGTCGGCGAGATGCCCAGTCCGTGGCGGCTCATTATGCACACGCTCTGAAAGAATCCCCACCTACTACCCAGAGATGGGGCAGAGGGGGATAATTACCCTCTTGACCCTCACGTTGCGTGAGGGTGTACGGTGCTCTCGTGGCTATCGGGAGCACGAGAGAAGGGAGGGTGCATGACACGGCCCGAGGCCATGAAAGTAGGCGAATTGGCGAAGCAAACGGGCATTTCCGTCCGCACGCTCCACCACTACGACGCGATCGGCTTGCTCGCGCCATCGCGGCACAGCGACGCGGGCTACCGGCTGTACACCGCCGCCGATGTCGCCCGCTTACAGCAGATCATGTCGCTCCGGCAACTCGGCTTCTCGTTGAAGCAAATCCGGGATTGCCTGGGCCGGGCCGACGTTTCGCCCATGCGGGTGATCGAGATGCACCTCGCCGGGGTGCGCAAGCAGATCGCGCTGCAACACGCGCTGTGCGACCGTTTGGAGGCGGTCGCCGACGCATTACGACGGGCGGAGGAACCGTCCGTCGCGGAGTTCTTGCAAACAATCGAGGCGATGAACATGGTTGAAAAGTATTACACACCGGAGCAGCAGGAATGGCTGAAGGAGCGCCGACAAACCGTTGGCGATGCGCGCATCCACGAGGTCGAGGCGGAATGGCCCACATTGATGGCGGAAGTTGGCCGCGAGATGGACGCGGGCACCGACCCGGCGGACCCGCGCGTGCAAGCGCTCGCCGCGCGCTGGATGGGGCTGGTGCAGGAGTTCACTGGTGGCAACCCCGGCATCGGGCAAAGCCTGCGCACGATGTACCAGAACGAGCAGCCGCAGGACATCCACCCCTCGCTCGACCCGCGCATGTCCGAGTATGGGGCGTACATCAGCAAGGCGATGGCGGCGAAGGGGACGTAGCGCCGACCCGCCGATCATCCGCCCCTCCCCGCCCATGGGGAGGGGCTTTTTACGAGAACGCATACGCCCTGATGCGCAACGAGGGTCGGTAGCCGTACGTGGCGGACACTGCTACGATACGTCCCGTTTCGCCGACTACCGACTGAGAGGAATGTATGAAGATTGTCGAGATGCGCGTCGTACCGGTGGCGATGGCGGATCCGCCCTTGCGGAGCGCGTTCGGGCTGCACGCGCCGTACGCGCTCCGCACGATCGTCCAACTGAAGACGGATGACGGCCTGACCGGGCTGGGCGAAACGTATGGTGGGGCGATCCCGCTGCGCGATCTCGAAGCGGCGCGCGAGCGAGTGATCGGGCAGGACCCGTGGCATCTGACGCGCATCGAGGCGGCCATCGCGGGCGATCCGACCGCCGCGCCGAACAAGGAGCGTGCCTGGGAGGGGACGCTTTCTTCCCCGGTTCAGACCTTTTCGCCCATCGAGGTTGCCTGCCTCGACATCATCGGCAAGGCGACGAATCGCCCGGTCGCGGACCTGCTCGGCGGGCGGTACCGGAGCGCGGTGCCCTTCTCGGCATATCTCTTCTTCAAGCACGCGGGCATCGGCGGTGCGGACGGCCTGGCGGACGCCTCGACCGCCGCGAAAGAGCGGGATGACTACCTCGCGCGAGAGGCGCTCTCGCCGGAAGGGATCGTCCGGCAGGCGCAGGACTTCGTGCGGCAGTTCGGCTTCAAAAGCATTAAACTGAAGGGTGGCGTGCTCGAACCCGACGTGGAGGCCGCATCCATCCTGGCGATGCGGGAAGCATTCGGGCCGGAGATGCCGCTGCGGATTGACCCGAACTGCGTGTGGAGCGTTGACACTTCGATCCGCATCGGCCTGGCGTTGGCCGGCACGCTCGAATATTACGAGGACCCGACGGACGGCAAGGCGAACATGGCCGAAGTGGCGCGGCACGTCCCGATCCCGCTGGCGACGAACATGTGCACTACCTCGTGGTCCGACATCCCAGAGACGGTCGAGCGCGGCTCGATCCATATCCTGCTTTCCGACCACCATCTGTGGGGCGGGCTGCTGCCGACGGTGAAACTGGCGCAACTCTGCCGCGTCTTCAACTGGGGCGTCTCGATGCACTCCAACTCGCACCTCGGCATTTCGCTGATGGCGATGGCACACGTCGCGGCGGCGATCCCGAACCTCACCTATGCTTGCGACACGCACTATCCGTGGCAAGTGGACGAAGTGATCGCGGGCGGCAAGCGCCGGTTCGAGGGCGGCCATATTGTCATCGACGACACCCCCGGCCTCGGCGTCGAACTGGATGAGGACGCCCTCGCCCGCCTCCACGAACAATACCGGAAGGCGGGATTGGCGAAGCGGGATGATGTGGCGGAGATGCAGAAAATCCAGCCCGGCTGGCAGCCCGTCCGCTGGTAGCAATCAATTGCGCGCGGGTCGGGCGCTGCTGCCGGAGTGCGTGCCGCCCGCATTCATGGCAAGGTTGCCGCCGTCCATCGCGATCACGCTCCCGGTCACGAAGGATGAGGCATCCGAGGCGAGGAAAAGGGCGACACCCTTGATGTCGTCCGGCACGCCGAGGCGGCCCATCGGGATGCCCGTGAGGAAGTTTTCGCGCAAGCCGGGGGTTGCCGCCATCCGCTCGTCGAAGGCCGGATTGGTGATCTGCGCGGGCGCGATGGCGTTGACGCGCACGCCCCGGCTCGCCCATTCGGTGCTCAGTTCGCGCGTCATCTGCACGACGCCGCCCATTGCCACGCTGTAGGCGAAGTTGCCCCGACCGAGCGCGGTGATACCACCGATCGAGGCCATGTTGATGATGCTGCCCTTACCCGCCCGCAGCATCCGCCGCCCGCCCTCCTGGCAGGAACAGAACTTGCCGACGAGCGCCCCGTTCAGGACCTCCTGAAACTTCTCGATCGGCAGGTCTTCGGGATGGTACAAGTGATTGTTGCCGGGGATGTTGGCGAGGATGTCAATCCGGCCGAACTCGCGGTCGAGGCGTTCATACATGCCGCGAATCTGCTCCACATCCGAGACATCGCAGACGACCGGGATAACCCGCCGCCCTAGCGCGGTAATCTCGCCCGCCGTGCGTTCCAGCGTTTCCGCGCGATAGTCGCAGATCAGCAGATCCGCCCCGGCCTCGGCGAGGGCGAGCGCCGCCGCCCGCCCCATGTTCTGCCCCGCCCCGGAAACCAGCGCGACGCGCCCCGTTAGGTCGAACAATTCCAGAACCATGCGTCCCTCCTATTACCGACGATCAACGACAACGGCACCCGACTGGAGTACCATCGCGGGCGCGCTCAGGACGCCGAGGTCGGTTGCCGGGTCGCCGCGCACCGCGAGCAGGTCGGCGGCGCAGCCCGATGCGATGGTGCCGGTGATTCCTTCCAATTGGCATGCCTTCGCCGCGCGGCCCGTGGCGGCATGGATCGCTTCGAGCGGCGTCATCCCCGCGCGCACCAGCAACTGCAACTCCTCGTAAAAATCGTCGAATCCCGTGTATCGCCATCCGGCGTCGTTGCCTGCCACGATCGGCACGCCGAGTGCGTGCAGGTTGCGGATGTTGGCGATGCTCTCCTCGTTGCGGTGCGGCGTTTTCGTGACGATCTCCGCCTCCTGTGACGTGGCAATGCCCTGCGCGTACCGCTCCTGCATGATCGCCATCGAGTCCACCATCACCTGCAAGGTCGCCGTGACGGAGACGCCCGACTGCGCGACGCGTTGCGCGACCGCGTCGTCGTACCGCCACAACGTGTCGGGGGCCATAAAGGAGCAATGCTCGATGTGGTCGGTACCGGCGTCGAGCGCCCGCGTGATGGATTCGGTGGCGATACAGTGGCACGACGCCAGTTTCCCGATCTTGTGCGCCTCGGCGATTGCCGCACGCATCTCGTCCACCTCGAAGGACGGGTACTGGGAATACGTGCCGACGGTGCCGCCGCCCGCCGCCATGATCTTGATGAAGTCTGCGCCCGCTTTGAGCAGGCGGCGCGCCGCGTGGCGCATTGCCTCCGGCCCATCCACCTCGCCGCCGAAGTAGCGGCAATGGCCGCCGGTGATCGTCAGCGGGTAGCCACTGAGGACGAACCGGGGGCCGGGGACGATCCCGGCGCGGATCGCGTCGCGCAGCCGGAACATCAGGTCGCCCTTGCCGCCGCAATCGCGGATCGTCGTCACACCCGAATGGAGCGCCGTGAGCGCATTGGTGTGCGCCTGCAAGAGCAGCAGTTCGTCCGGCAGTTCCATCCACTCCGCGAACGGCGTGCCGTCGCCCGGCAGGATCGTATGCGTGTGTGCGTTAATCAGCCCCGGCATCACCGTATAATCGCTGAGGTCGAGGACCGTCGTATCTCGTGGAACCTGATCGCCGCTCGCGACGCGCGTGATAATGCCGCCCTCGAATGTCACCGTCACATCGCGTTGCGGCTCCGCGCCCGTTCCGTCAATCAGCCATCCCGCCCGCACCACCGTCGCACCGTCGTTTTCCCGTGCCCCACCCATCGCCGCCTCCTCCGCCACGACCGCCCCGCCCCGGTGATTCTCGCACGGATACGTGCCGGAAACAGCAAAGGCAGGCGCGATTGCCTGCCATCCTTCACGAATTGATGATGCGGGAACTGCTACGGGTGTTCGCTCCGCTCGCGTACAGAGACGGTGCCGGAAACCGTCCAGGGGCCATACGCGTAAATGGCAAGACAAGTGGTAGCCGTCACGAGCGATGCCGCGCAAACCCCGATGTGCATGCCGAGCGGCATGTTGAGCGTCACGGCAACCATCTCGACGAAGATAAAGACCGCGCCCGCCGCGAGATACGCCTGCCGCCGCATCGCGAACGCCAGCACGGTCAGGACGCCGACCGTTAAGCCGCACATCTCAGGCAGGAACCGTTCGGCCTGTGGGCTACGGGCCGCAGCGTTCAATACCAAATCCGCGACGCATCCCATCGCGAAAATGACGACGGGCATCACCCGCAACACCCAGATCATCGCCCCATCGCTCGCTTTGCGCATCCCTCTCCCTTTCAAAAGCCTGTGATGCCGCCCCGACCCTTGCCCGCACGCCTCGCGTGCGGCTGGCTATTATTCCACATAATACAAAACGCGGAAACCGGCCCGGATGTGACGGCTATACCTCGATCTCCGCGACGGACGCGATAATGTTTGTCGGCTGATACGGAAAGCGCTCCACCTGCTCGCGCAGCGTCACGCCGGTGAGGACGAGCGTTGTCTCCATCCCCGCCTCGGTGCCCGCGATGATGTCGGTGTCCATCCGGTCGCCGATCATCATCGTCTCCTCGGAGTGCGTGCCGATCGTGCGCAGGGCGGCGCGCATCATCAGCGGGTTCGGCTTGCCGACGAAGTAGGCTTGGACGCCCGTCGCGGCGGTAATCAGGGCGGCGACGGCCCCCGTCCCCGGTTCCAGCCCCGCCTCGGTCGGCCCAACGACATCCGGGCTGGTGGCGATGAAGCGCGACCCGGCGGCGATCAGCCGGACGGCGCGCGTAATCCGCTCGAAATCGTACGAGGTCGTCACGCCGAGGACGACGTAATCCGGGTTCTGGTCGGTCAGCGTGTAGCCCGCGTCGTGCAGCGCGGTCGTCAGCCCCGCCTCGCCGACGACATACGCCGTCCCTTCCGGCCGCTGGGCGTGGAGGAATTGCGCGGTAGCGAGCGCGGCGGTGAAGATGTGTGTTTCCGGCACGGCGATGCCCAGCCGCGTCAGGCGGGCGGAAAGGTCGCGCGGCGTGTAGGCGGGATTATTGGTCAGGACGAGGAATTTCCGCCCCACTGCCACCAGTCGCTCGATGAACTCCGGCGCCCCCGGAATAATCCGCGCCCCACGCACGATCACCCCGTCCATGTCCATCAAAATATGCTTCTCCGTCCGCATGCTCGCCTCCTTGCTGGAAAGATTAAGCGCAGAGAACGCAGAGGACACAGAGGGGACGAGTAGAGGAAAGAGGATACAGAAGAATACATTTGAGATCTCTCCTGGAAATTTCTTATCTCACGTATCCCTCTGTGCCCTCTGCGTCCTTTGCGTCCTTTGCGCTCGTATCCCCATCATTCTCGGACAGCGCGGATGATGGCGGCGATGGTGGCGGGCGGGGTGGTGATCGGGATGACGCAGCCGGGACCGACCATCATGTGCGTGCCGCCCGTCGCCGCCACCGCGTCGCGCGCCTGGGCCACCGCCGCGTCGGGGATCATCGTCGCGATATCCTGCTCGTGGATGCCGCCGATGGCGCATTTGCCGCTCCGCCGGATGCCCTCGGCCAGTGCGGGCGATGTGCGGCGGTCGTGCCAATTGATCGCGTGGATAGGATACGCCATCAGGGCATCGAACATGATGTTTTCGCCGTGAATATGCAGCATCGTGAAGCGGGATGCAGCCGCTGCGCCCAGTACCTGCCGGTCGTAGCGCGCGCCGAACTCCTCGTATTCGGCGACCGTCATCAGGTCGGTCGTCGCGCATTGGGTGGCGAAGAAGATGCCGCTCGCGCCGCGTTCCAGCGTCGCGGTCGTCATCGCGCACGTAACAAACGTGATCGCGGCCAGCGCCTCGTGCACGATTTCCGGCTGCTCCCGTAGATGGTCGAGCACGCGGCCATCAGAGAGTTTCATCGCGGTCGTCAGCGGACTAAAGACCGTCTGGAGGAGCGGTACTGCGCCGCTCAGCCGCTCATTCGTCAGCCGCGCCGCCTCAATTACTGCGCGGTGCATCCCGCGATCCACCGGAACCGGCGCGATGCGCCTCCAGTCGGCGGCGGTCACGACCGGGTAGTGTGTCGTGTCGCGCGTGCCGCTCCGGTCGCCCCGATATTCACTCGTCAGGCCCCAATCAATTGTCGCATAATCTCCGGGCGGCATGAACTTGATGAAGTCATTGTCGTATCGCTCCTGCCAGGCGAGCGTGGAGTGCGCCAACGCTTCAGCAGTCTGATCCTGCTCCGGGAAATGATGCCAGAGACTGACCGGTGGCCAGTCCACTGCCTTTCCCACCAACGCCGCCTCCACCCGTTCCCACTTGCTCATCTCCGCCATTCATCGTCTCCCGTCTTAGCGGTTCAATCCATCGTTACTCGCTCTTTCTCTTCGCCCCAGAAGCCTTCGAGCGGCACGCCGAGGCCGTCCGCGAGGCGGTTGACGAAGGCGAAGTAGCCCGTGATCTGGTTGATGTCGAGGATGTCCGGCTCCGTGAATCCGACGGTCTTCAACGCCTCGACATCGTCGCGCGTCATCTCGCCCGGCGTGCGCGTCAGTTTATCCGCGTAGGCGAGCATGGCGCACTGTTTCTCGGTCAAATTGGCATGCCGCCAATCGGTCGAGAGATGTTCCACGAGCGACGCGTCCTTTGTCAGTCGGAGCAGACCTGCCCCGTGATGGGCCAGTCAGTACCGGCAGTGATTGAGCGCGGAAACGACCACACCGATCATTTCGCGCTCCGGTCGCCGGATGCCCGACGGGCCGTACATCAGCGTGTGGTAAAGGACATAATGGGCGTGGAGCGTCGCCGGATGCTGCCCATGGATGCGCAGGATATGATCCACCTCGCCCGTCGTCGGATCGCGCAGTTTGTCATACTGCTCTCGCAGTTCCCCGTCCGCTTCGTCCTCCGCCACCATATGAATCCACGCATCTCGCTCGGTCAAGTCAGCCTCCTTTTTGAATCACGAAGATACGAAGAGCACGAAAGAATACGGAGAAAAGAAGGATTATAATTAGGCTCTTCTTCTCCCTACTTCGTGCTCTTCGTGTCTTCGTGGTTCAAGTGGTTTCATCCAGCAGCGCGGCGGGCGGCGGCGATGGCGGCGGCGTAGTCCGGCTCATGCATTTGGTCGCCGACGTATTCGGCGTAGGCGATGTGGTCGCTCGCATCAATGACAAAGACAGCGCGCTGGAGGAGCCGCCATTCCTTGATGAGTACGCCGTAGTCTCGGCCGAACTGCTCGTCCCGGTGCGCCGAGAGCGCCCGGTGCGTGACGTTCTCGGCGCTCTGCCAGCGGGCCTGCGCGAAGGGAAGGTCCATGCTGATGGTGTAGACCTGCACATTTTCCGGCAGGTCGCCGCGCATCGTTTCCCAGCGGTGCGTCTCGACGTGGCAGACCGGAGTATCGAGCGAGTTGACGACATTGAGGAGGCGCACGCTGCCCGCCGAATCCGCGATCCGGACGGTCTGCATCGCCTCGCCATCGAAGGAATCGAGCGCGAAATCGGGCGCGGCGTCGCCGGGTTGCAGTTTCGTTCCCGCGACCGTCAACCGCTCGCCCAGTTCGTATGCCTCACCGGTCCGTTCTTCCATCGCTTCCCCCGTCTTCACAGCGCCCGCGCAATCGCGCGGCGGGCGGTGGCGAGCGCGTGGTGGACGCGGTTCCGCTCGCGCACCAGTTTGGTGCGGAGGAAGCCGGCATCGTTGCTTGCCGGGTCCAGTTCGGCGAGTTGTGCGACGGGCGCGAGGCCCGGCAGGATCGGATTTTCGAGAGCCAGATCAATCTCGAATGGCCCCGCCTTCGTGTAGTTGATGGGGATCAGCGCCCGGCCAACCGCCATGATCGCCGCGTTCACCGCTTCGGGGTCGCCACCACCCTTCGCTACCGCGTTCAATCGCTCGGCGTCAGCGTGCAGGGCGTCCAGTGCGGTGATCAGCGGTGTCAGGTCGAAGCGGCCATTGGCGGATTCCTGGAGCATGTGCAGCCGGTCGCGCAGTTCGTTCGCCGTCTCCGTGTAATCGAAGGGGAGAACCGGGAGCGTACAGAGCCGCCAACAGGCGAGCAGGTAGACCTGCGTGTCGCGGACGAAATTCGGGCCGTCAATCTTGTCCAGCGTGTCGTCCGGCGTGTGCCACCACCAGCCGAGGCCGCCCTCCGGCTGGGACGCAAGCCCGGCCAGCGCGGAGGGGATGCCGACCCCCTCGAACGACTGGTCGCCGTTGCGCGGCAAGCGGCGGTAGGTCAGTTCCTGCCCCGCCACGTCGCGGATCGGCCCCGCCGCGAACTGCCATGTCTCCGCCATGCAGCCCGCGCCCGCGAGGTTCGTCGCGCCCATGCCGCCAGTGGATTCGGCGTTGACGTGGCAGACGCAATGGTCGTACAAGTCGGCGAAGAAGTTGTCCGCGTACCACGCCGATGCGCCGTACCGCGCATGTGAGTGGCCGGACCAGAACGCGAGCCGCAGCCCGCGCCGCAATTCGCTTTTGTGCCGGCTGAAGATGCGGCCGATTTCGAGCATCGTCGCGTTCGCGCTGGCGTTGTCCATCGCGCCGTAGTGCCACGAGTCCACATGGCCGCTGAGGAGGACAAAGCGGTCCTCCTCACCACGAATCTCGGCGGTCAGCGTTGGGATCGGTCGCCACCCGGTCTCGACCTCGGTTTGCAGTCGCACCGTCACCGGCCCGCGTGCCACGAGCGCCTTGAGCGCGTCGCCATCATCCTTGCGGATCGAGACGGCGACGAGTTGCGGCAGATCGGGCGCGGTTTCCGGCGTCGGTGTGCCCCAAACGGGCGAGATAATCATCTCGTGCAGCCCCTCTGGGTTGACGCAGATCATCCCCGCCGCCCCGGCCCGGTGGGCGGCGTGCGCGACGGCAGGCATCGCCAGCCCGTCCGCCATGACGACCGCGCCGCGCACATCCTTGCCCGCGTAGTCCGCCGCCGCGCCCTTGCCGACGTAGATAAGCGGCGCGGTCAACCCTCCCGGCCCCGTCGCGAGCGAGAAGGAGTGCGTGATGCAGGTCAACGCGTGCTGCTCCGGTGAGACAACCGTCAGCGCCGCCGCGCCCGGCAGGCTGACATAGGCGTCAATCGCGTACTGCTCCACTTCCATCCCATAGGAGCGGCACTGCGCGGCGAGAAAGGCGAACGCCTCCGCCTCGTCCGCGCTGCCGGAAAGGCGCACGCCCTTGGCGATCTCCGCGTTGTATCGGGTCAGATTGTCGAGGGAAACCGTACCCTGTAGCATTTGCTCGGTCGCATCCATACCCATCGCTCCTTTTCGTCATGTCAGGACTGCGGGTGCCCTTTGGGCAGCATGAGGACTGAGTATACAGGCAACCGGAGCGTGGTAGCGTGGGCTTCAGCCTGCGGCTTCCGGGCATTTCGCAGGCCGAAGCCTACGCTACCTCAGTCCTTAGTCCTGAGTTGCGCGGGTGAAGAGGACGCTGCCGTACCGTTCCTGGTCGGTGATGGCGAGACCGGCATCGCGGTACAGGGCATTGGTTTCCGCGACGGTCGGGAAAAAGAGGCCGGAACTGCCGTGCAGGGCGCGCTGCACGGTGCGGCCCGCCACCGTCTTGCCCGCGAGCAGACTCATGCAGACGAAGCAGCCGCCCGGTTTGAGGACGCGCCGCACCTCGGCGAGCGCCTGCGCCTGCTGACCCATTTCGTTGAAGGTGCCGCCATTGACGACGCCGTCCACGCTCCCATCGGGCAGCGGGATCGCCTGACCTCGCGCCCGCACGAGGTTGATCGTCGTGTACCCCTTCCGCGCCACCAGCTCCCCCGCCCGCTGGAGCATCGGCAAGGCGATGTCGAGGGCGATAATCGTGCCTGTCGCCGCGCTCTGGCGGAGACGATTGGCGATGTTGCGCGCGTACAACCCGTGCGACGTGCCGACATCCACGAAGACGCCGCCACGCTCCGGCCGCAGCCAGCGGTTGATAATGCCGATCTCTCGATTGACCGAAAACGGCTCGCGCGCCAGCAGCGAAAGCGAGCGTACCCGCCAGACCTGCTCGTAGAAGGCTGTCGTCGGCCAGACGAAATTGGAGCGTTGCGCTGGCGAAACGGCGAGATGTTCCGGCAGCAGATCGAGGATGCCGTCCGCGATCGGATAGCAGCCGCCATCCACCGCGCACGCCGTTCCCGTGACAATCGCGCCGCGTCGCTCGGTGCGAATCTCCGTCAGCGAAAGCGGCGAACCATTCGGCGCGTCCGGTGCGCGCAGCAGTGCGAGGGTGGCGGGGTGCATATGCTCACTCCGTTCGCAGCAATGAGCAATGAGCGACGATGAAGAGAGCATCCCCTCATTGCTCATCGCTCATTGCTTCACCAGGCGATACTTCCTGTCGCGAAGACGTGCTCGTAGGCGGGGGCGGTGGCGGCGAGAGCAGCGAGCGCATCGGGCGAGACGGATTGGTAGCGCTCCGCCGCGTCGAGCATCTTCGGGATCACCGTCACGTCGGCGGACGCGCAGAGCGTGTGGATCGGCTGCCCGGCGTTAAAGGCAACGGCGCAGTCAATCGTTTCCTGATCGTCGAACGGCTCGTACCAAGGCTTAGTCGGCGAGCGCTCACGGTCGTACCAGGGCGATTTGGCGAGTGTCTTGATGATATGCACGCCGACATCGTCCGCCTGACAGCGGGTGATCAGCGCTTCGTAGTCGCGCCGGTAATCGGGCAGGTTGGTGTACAAGACGAAGTTGAGCGGGAACATCACCGTGTCGAAGGGGAAACGTCGCAGCCCCTCGGCATGCACCTTCGGCGCATCCAAACCGTGACCGGTGATGCCGATGTACTTGAACAAGCCCTCGTCGCGCGCTTCCAGCACTGCCTCGATCGCGCCGCCCGCGCCGAGGCACAGATCGAGTTTCTCCATCGTGCCGACCGAGTGGAACTGGAAAAGGTCAAACGAATCCACGCCGAGCCGTTCCAGCGAGGCGTGGATCGAACGCTTCGCGCCGTCGCGCGTGCGCTCGGTCGTCTTGCAGCCGAGGAAGATGTCGTTGCGAATCTGTTTCATCCACGGCGCGAGGCGCAGTTCGGCATCGCCGTACGTGGGCGCGACATCGAAGTGGTTGACACCGTGATCGAGCGCGTCCTGAATGGCGGTATCCGCGACATCCTGCGTCACCTTGCCAATCGCCGCGCCGCCGAACGCGACGATTGAACTCCTATGTTCCGTCCGGCCCAGCCGCCGCTTCTCCATCCGTCCGCTCCTTCCGCTATGTGCCACGTCCCTGCCCGGAGTGTACCACCGGAGCGGTGGTACACTCCGGGCAGGGACGTACAAAATAAGCACAGAGGACACAGAGAACTCAGAGCGCACGGAGAGATTCGATGAAAGAGAAGACAAACTATTCAGAGATCCTTCTTTGTGCTCTCTGTGCCCTCTCTGTCCTCTGTGCTTGCATCCGAAAGGCGCCATGATCGCTCCTGAGGTTGTCACGATATTTGAGCGGTTGCGGGGGCGGTATCCGCAGACGGTTGCGGCGTTCGCGGCGATGCCGGGCGGCGAGGGGTCGCTGGCGGCGGTGGAGCGGCTGGACGAGCGGTTCGCGGCGGTCGTGCGTGGGGTGGCAGCAGACGAGATCGTCGTCCCGTGCGACGCGCTTCCAGCGGCGACCCATGGCGCGTATGACGTGCTCTATGTCGGTAGCGTGCTCGGCCTCATCAATGCGACGGCGCTGGCGGCGGGTGCAGCGCGGGATGATGCGCCGTTGCGGATTTGTGTGCTGGACGAAGGGAAGGCGGGAAACGCGCACCGGGAGTGGAATATCTCGCTCGCGGAACTGGCGGAACTGGTGCGCGCCGGGGTGGCAACGTGGGACGATCTGGCGGGGGTCGTCGCGAACCGCTACCGGGAGGGGATCGTCCGCTTCCACGCGGCGGCGATTGACGTGCCCGAGGCGCGGGTGACGACCGAGGAGGTGCTGGATGTCGCGGTGCGCGCCGACGCGCTGCTCGCACATTGCCGCCGCCGCTTCACGGAGTTGGGCGGCACGATCCACGAGGGGCGGCGTTTCCTCCGCTGCTATCAGCGGGCGCGCGGGCGCGTCGGTACGGTCGTCGAGGTCGCGGGGCCGGA
>JBBRLR010000103.1:0-16327 GCA_038231255.1 Thermomicrobiales bacterium
GCTCGCGCCATCCGAGGCCAGGAAGACAGCGGCGCGGGCGATGTCCTCCGGCTCGCCGATCCGGTCGAGCGGGATGCCCTTGAGGAAGCGCGCGGTCAGCGTCTTCGGATCGAGTTGCGGGTCATTGAGCATGTTCGTCATCGCCTGCGTCATCGTCTGCGCGGGCTGGATGGCATTGAGGCGAATCCCATAGGGCGCCCACTCCACCGCCAACTCGCGCGTGAACTGGATGATGCCCGCCTTAGTGACGCTATAAACGAAGTTGCCGCGCCCCAGGGCAGAACTGCCGGCAATCGAACTGATGCTGACGATTGCCCCGCCCCGGCCCGCCGCGATCATCCGCCGCCCGACCTGCTGCGTGCAGACCCACGTCCCTTCGAGGTTGATGCGCACGATCCGGCGCCACTCTTCGAGCGGCAACTCCTCCGGCCGGTAGCGGGTACCGAGGCCGCAGTTGTTGATGAGGATGTCCACGCGGTCATAGGCGCGGTCGAAGTCGTCGAACATCGCGACAATCGCGTCCGCGTCGCCCATGTCGCACGTCACCGCCGTGCAGCGGCGACCGAGCGCTTGGATTTCGCGGGCCGTTTGCTGCGCCCCCTCGCCGTCAATGTCGCAGACGAACAGGTCCGCGCCCGCCTTCGCCAGTTCGAGCGCCGTCGCGTGACCAATGCCGCCGTGCGCCGACCCCGCCGTCACAAATGCTACCCTGCCCGTCAAATCGAGCCAATCAACACCCATACATTCCCCCCACTGGTAGCGTAGGCTTTTAGCCTGCGTCCCTGCGTCTCTGTACAACCTTCACAGGCTGGAAAGCCTGTGCTACCGGATTGGGACGCAGGCTGAAGCCTACGCTACCATTACGACAGTTCAGACACGCGCACCGTCACATCGTCGCGCGAGAGAAACTCCGGCAAAAGCCGCGTGCCGAGGCCGGGGCCGGAGGGTGCAGCGACGTAGCCGGACTGGATGTCGGGCAGTTCCGTCACGACATCGCGGTACCAACCGTGGTAATACGCGCGCACCCCTTCCTGGATCATCGCGTTCGGCGTCGCGAGGCAGAGGTGTGTGCCCGCCGCGTAGACGACCGGCCCGGTGCAGTCGTGCGGCGCGACGGGGCAATGGTACGTCTCGGCGAGCGAGGCGATCCGCCGCGCCTCAGAGATGCCGCCGCACCAGCCGGGATCGAGCATGACGATGCCAACCGCCTTCTTCTCCAGCAGCTCGCGGAAGGCGAAGCGGGTCGCCAGCGTTTCGGAGGCGGTCGTTGGGACGCGCGTGCTGCGAGCAAACGTCGCGAGGGCGTCCGCGTTGTCCATGCGGATCGGGTCCTCATACCAGAGCGGCTTGATCTCCTCCAGCGCCGCCGCGATGCGGATCGCGGATTGGAGATTCCAGCGCCAGTGCAACTCGACGGCGATCTCCATCTGCATGCCGACGGCATCGCGGATTTGCCGGAATGGCTCCATCCCCCGCTCAATCTCCGCCGCCGTGATGTGCTGCCCGTTCGTCGCGTCCGCGAACTGGTCAAAGGGCCAGATTTTCATCGCCGTGATGCCCATGTCGAGCAATGACTGCGCGACCTCGCCCGCGCGCCCCTGCTCTTGCCAGGCAATTAAATCTTCGTATTTCCCCTCATGCTCACCCAACCCCCAGCCCGCCGAGAAACCGCTACCCGGCCCCGCCGCGCGATGAACATGATAGCCATAGCCCGCGCAGGTGTTGTAGATGCGGATACGATCCCGCACCGGGCCGCCGAGGCACTGGTAGATCGGCAGGCCGACACTCTGGCCGAAAAGGTCCCAGAGAGCGATGTCGAGGGCCGAGATCGCCCGCATTTCGGTGCCCATCGAACGATGCGTCATGTTGCTGCTGAGCGTCATGTAGTGCCGCTCGATGGCGCGCGGGTCCTGACCGAGCAGATACGGCGCGACAGTCTGGTGGATGTATCCCGCAACCGCCGCCGAGCCGAAACACGTCTCACCGAGGCCGATCAACCCCTCGTCGGTATGGATCTGTAGCCAGATTTCATTCGGATAGGTCGGTGTCTCGATCGTCTCAATCCGCGTGATTTTCATCGGCACACTCCCTGATTTTCTGGTAGCGCGGGCTGCAGCCTGCGCCACCACATCATCCATTCTCGCGCAGGCGCGGGTCCAGGATGTCGCGCAGGCCGTCGCCGAGGAAGTTGAAGCCGAGGACGACAATCATGATCGCCAGGCCCGGGAAGATCGCCATCCACGGCGACACCTCCATGTACTTCCGCGCGAGATTCAGCATGCCGCCCCACGACGGCTCCGGCGGCTGTGCGCCGAGGCCGAGGAACGACAACGCCGCCTCACTGAGGATCGCCGTACTCAGGTAAATCGTCGTCAGCACGATCACCGGCGCGAGGATGTTCGGCAGCACGTAGCGCCGGATCAGCCACGACGAGCGCGCGCCGATCACCCGCCCCGCCTCCAGGTATGGCTCGCTGACCACGGCGAGCGCGGACCCGCGAATGACGCGGGCGAAGGCGGGGGCGTAGACGATGCCGATGGCGATCATCGCGTTGCGGCGGCTCGGCCCCAGTAAGCCGGAGATGACAATCGCGAGGATCAGGCCGGGGAAGGCGAACATGATGTCCACAAACCGCATCGTGACCGTGTCGATGCGACCGCCGAAATAGGCGGTGATCACGCCAACCGCAGTGCCGATGACAAGGGCGATCAGCACGGCGACGATGCCGACTTGCAACGAGACCCGCGCGCCGTAGATGATGCGCGAAAGGGTGTCTCGCCCCAACTCATCGGTACCCATCAGGTGCGCGCGGCCCGGACCCAGGAGCCGCTTCGCCTTCTGCTCCGAGGGCGCGTAGGGCGCGATCAACGGCGCAAAAACCGCGACGAGGACGGTAAAGAGGATTATTATCCCGCCAATGATGCCGATCGGGTTGCGCCACTTGCGGGCGATCCCGCCGCGCCGGACGCGACCGGGTATGGCGATGTTCGCGGGCGTCACGGTGACGCTCATCCGACGCGAATCCGTGGGTCAACGTATGCGTAGAGCACATCCACCACCAGATTGATTACGACGAAGACGGTCGCCAGGAAAAGGACCGCCGTTTGCACAACGGGGTAATCGCGGTTGAAGATCGCCTGAACGATGGTATTGCCGATGCCATTGAGGCCGAAAATCACCTCCATGATCGCCGAGCCGCCCATTAGCGCGCCCAACTGAAAACCGATCACGGTGATGACGGGAATCAAGGCATTCCTGAGCGCGTGCCGGTAGATAACGGCACGATCGCGCAGCCCCTTCGCCCGCGCGGTGCGGATGTAATCCTGATTCAGGACTTCGAGCATCGTCGTGCGCGTCATCCGCATAATGATCGCCATCATCTGCACGGCGATTGCGGTCGCGGGCAGAATCATCTGTGCGAGATTGCCGAGCGGGTCGCGTAGCGGATTGATGTAGATAAACGAGGGCACCCAGTGGAATGCCTTGGAGGTGAAGAGGAGAATGAGCGTGGCGATCCAGAAGTTCGGGATGGATAAGCCGATCAACCCGGCGACACGGGCGCCGAAGTCGAGGCCGGTGTCGCGCCGGACGGCGGACAGTACGCCGAGGGGGATGGCGACACAGACGGCAATCAGGATGGCGAACCCCGCCAGTTCCAGCGTAATCGGGAGGGCGCGCACCAGCGCGCGACTGACGGATTCGCCGCTCCGCAGCGAGGTGCCCAGGTTGCCGCGCACGAGATTGCCGATCCAGCGGACGTACTGGACGGGCAGCGGGTCCGACAGCCCGAGCGCGTGCCGCAGTTCTACCTTCGACGCCGTGTCTGCCTGCTGGTCGCTCCCACTGAGGAGCGCATCAACGACGTCTCCCGGCAGCAGCCGCAGCATCAGGAAGATGAGCACGCTCATCCCGACCAACGTCGGGATAAGCAATGAGAGACGGCGCAGGACGTATCTACCCACCGGCTGTTTATCCCTCCACCCAGGCTTCGCGCAGGCCGGGGTTCATGTTGGTGTACGAGACATACATATTCTTCACCCGGTTCCGCACCAGTTGGAACTTGAAGGGATTGACCGTGTACAGGTTCGGCACTTCCTCGGCGATGACCTGCTGCATGCGCAGGTAAATCGGCTTGCGCTTCACCGGGTCGGCGGTCGCGAAGCCGTCGTCGAACAACTTGATCAACTCGTCGCTCTTCCAGCCGCCCTTGAACTGGGCGTCGTACAAGCCAAGGCCGGGGTAGTAGTCGTTTAGATACTGGCTGACATCCTCGCGGACGCCCCGCCCATTCGACGCCCACTCGTACGAACCATCGCCGAAGACCTTGACATACTGGCCACCCTCGACGGGCTTGATCGTGACATTGATCCCGATCGTCTTCACTTGCTCGGCGATGATTTCCGCCGCCTGGCGGAGGTCCTGCTGCGTCGCGTGCGTCTGCATCGTCACGGGGAAGCCTTGTGCGAACCCGGCATCCGCCATCAGCTTCTTCGCCCCCGCGAGGTCCTGCTTGTAGTATTTGTTCGCGAGGTCATCCTTCGAGATCGGCCAGTCGCCGAACCCGGACGCCACGACCGCAGTCAGTTCCGCATCACCATTGTAGATCTTGTCGATCAAGTCCTGGCGATTGACGACCTTGTTAATCGCCTGCCGCACGCGGACATCGTTCCACGGCTTTCCGTCGCCCTTGATCGTGAAGTGAACGAGATGCGGGTTGGACGTCAGCCCCTTCTGGAGGGCGAACGATTTGTCGTTCTTGACGGCCTGCACGGTGTCGGTCGTGAAGTTGCCGCCGTCAATTGCGCCCGCCCGGAGCGCGGCGAGGCGCGATTGCTCGTCCGGGAAACCCTTTAGCGTGATGTCGTCAATATACGGCAGGCCCGGCTTCCAGAAATCCGGGTTGCGCGTCAGGACGACGCGGTCGTTCGGCACGAACTCGACCAGTTTGTACGGCCCGGTGCCGATCGCCTGATTCGACGGATTAATCTTGTCGAATGCGCCCTTCTGGATGATCGGTGCATTGCCGCGCGCCATGAAGCCCGGCACGGTCGGATTCGCCGTGGGCATCGTGATCTTGACGGTGTATTTGTCCATGATCTCCGTGCTGGCGATGACGAGGCCGAACCCCTTCTGTCCCGGCAGCGGCGGGTTCACCTGCGTGTCCATCGAGTACTTGACATCCTCGGCGGTCATCTCCGTGCCGTCGTGGAATTTGACGCCCTTGCGCAGATGGAAGACGTAGGTGCGGTCGCTCGTCGCCTCGAACGATTCGGCGAGTGCGGGTTTGACATTGAGGTCCTTGTCCCATTCCAGGAGTGAATCGTACAAGAACTCGTGGCCCTGGACGATGTCGAAACTGATCAGCCCGTACGGGATCAGCACCGTCGGCGCGAGGTCCAGCGCCCAGACAATCTTGCCGCCCCGCTTGCCGGGGAGCGACGCGGCCGCACTCGTCGCGGCGGGCGAGGGCACGGCGGGTGCGCCACTCGCCGTACCGACGGGTGCGGCCGACGACGCACTGACCGTCGTCGCAACGGGCGGCGCGCTCGTTGCGGAGAGCGATGCCGGCGGCGATGGGGCGGCGCTCGCCGCAACCGCTGCGGGAGCGGAGGGAGCAGCGCCCGTCGGCTTGGCAGCCGGCGTGTCCGTCGCAGTGGTGTTCCCGCCACACGCCGCTAGGATTGCCGCGCCCGCCGTCATCGCCATCCCCACGAGGACACGACGACGCGAAATCAGACTGAACCGGTCATCAGTGAAACGTGTCATTTCTGGTGCCTCCCCTGCAATTCCCCACAACACAATGAATGTTTGACCCATCAGGCAGATTCGCCCCGATCCAACTCCGCCAGCACGGCGGCGAATGCCTCGACGCCGCGGATATCATTCGGCACGAGCCAGACCTGCATGTGCGAAACGCCGCCCCGCGCGTACTCCCGAAACGCGTCCGCGATCTCGCGCGTCGTCCCCGCGAGCGGTTCGACACCGCCGATCACCGTCTCGCCGAGCAGGGCGACGCGGACAACGACCGTCCGCTGCAAGGTCGCGGGGTCGCGCCCCACCCGCACGCACGCCGCGTCAATCGCCTCCCGCAAGGGCGGTAAAACATCGGGCCAACTACGGCCGTGCCCCAGCCAGCCGTTCCATAGGTCGGCGTGTTGGGCCGCGAGGCGGAGCATCTGTTTGCCCGTCGCCAGCGTGCCGATCAAAATCGGGGGGCCATGCGGGCGCGGGCCGCGCGGCTCCAGCACCGCCTCATGTACCCGATGGTACGTGCCCTGAAAGTCGCAGTAGCCGTCGCGCAGGAGCGACGTGATGATGTGCAATGCTTCCTCGAAACGGCTGACCGGGTGATCGAACGGGAAGCCGTACTCCCGATGCTCGAACGCCACATCGCCTGAACCGAGGCCGAGGATCAGCCGACCGCCACTAATCGTGTCTACCGTTTCGGCGATCTTGGCAGTCAATGCCGGGTTGCGGAAGCCCGTGCAGGTAACGAGCGTGCCGAGTTCGACACGCGGAATCGCCATCGCCAGCGCCGACAGGAGCGACCAGCATTCCCACGCACCGACCGGCGGTGCAATCGCCACCTCGTGCGGCACGGGTCGCCCGGCGGTGATCCACAATTGCTCGCGCTTCATATGGAGATGATCGCCCAGCCAGAGGGAATCGAACCCCACCGCCGCCGCCCGCTGCGCCATCGCTAGAATGTCCTCCCAGCGGTCGGCAATCGAGAGATGGAGGCCGATCTTGAGCGGTCGCTTTCGCGCGGTCATCTGTGGTGCAACGGACATGCGGCGCTATCCCCCATTGCTACTGCCCAAAGGGCGCCCGCTCATTACTCGTTGCTTCCCTACCGCGTCAGCCAAACAAGCGGCTGCTCGACGAATTGCTTGATCCGCTTGAGGAACCGGGCAGCGGGCGCGCCGTCCACGACGCGATGATCGAAGGTCAGGCTGAGAGCGACCATCTTGCGCACGGCAATGGTCTCGGCCTCCTCGTCCACCACGACGGGGCGCGCGACAATCCGGCCGATGCCGAGAATCGCGCATTCCGGCAGGTTGATGATCGGCGTGAAGGCATCAATCGCGTACATGCCGAGGTTTGTGATCGTGAAGGTGCCGCCCTGCAAGTCGTCGCGCGCCGCTTTGCCCGCCCGCGCCTGCCCGATCAGCCGGGCCGACTCTGTCGCAATTGCCTGGATGGACTTCGCATGAGCGTCGCGGACGACGGGGACGAGCAAGCCACGCTCGGTGTCTACCGCGACACCCATGTGTACCGCATCGTGCCGGACGATGCCGCCGTCCGCAAGCGAGGCGTTCAAGTCCGGGAACTCTTGCAGTGCGACAGCGACGAGTTTCGCGAACAGGTCATTGTAGGTCGGCGTCGTCGCCATTTCGGTTTCGATCAGCGCACCCTCGATATCACTCCGCAACCGGACGAGCGCGGTCGCGTCCGCCTCGGTCGTCAGCGTCACCGGCGCGGCGGTGTGCGCGCTCTGGGTCATCCGCTCACCGATGATGCGGCGCATGCTGCTGATCGGCACCGACTGCCTTTCCACACCGGGAGTGGGTAGGGCGGGCGCTGTGACCGGCGCACCAGGGGCAGGCGCAGTCGTCGCAGTCGCTGTCTGCTCGACCGCCGCCCGCACATCGCGCTCGACGATCCGGCCACCACCACCCGTGCCCGTCAGTTTCGTCCAGTCCACGCCGAGTTCCCCGGCGATCCGGATCGCGCGCGGGCTGGCAGCCGGGGAAGGACTGAGGCCTCCGGGCGTCCCCTGGGCGGGATAGGTGCTGACGACTGACGGCTGCGCGCTGTTGACTGGCTGCTGCCCGTTGCCTGCTGCGGGCTGCTGATTGCTGACCGTTGTCTGCTCCCCCGATGGCACATTCTCCCCTTCCGCCACGAGGTAGGCGAGCACCGTCCCGACGGGCAGTTCCTCGCCGACACGCAGGGCATTGCCCGGGATGCGCAGGATGCCGCTATCGAGCGATTCGACCTCGGTCGTCGCCTTGTCGCTCTCGACGAGGAAGAGATATTCTCCTTCCTTGACCCGGTCACCGTCGTGCTTGAGCCATTCCACCACCGTCCCGGCCTCCATATTCCAGCCAAGCCGGGGCATGACAACCTGTATCGCCACGCGTACCTCCTCGCGAGCAATGAGCAATGAGGATCGGCAGCCGCGCAATCCTCAGTCCTCAGTCCTTCGTCACGCTGCCAGCAAATCGCGGATCGCCTGGGCGATGGTGCGCGGGTTCGGGATGATCGCTTCTTCCAGCGGCGCGCTGTACGGCACGGGTGTTTGCGCACCCGTCAGCCGCGCGACGGGCGCATCGAGATCGTCGAAACCGCGTTCCATCACCTGCATACCGATCTCGGAGGCGATGCCGCACGGGCCGTAATCCTCATCCACGACCAGCAATCGCCCGGTCTTGTGGACAGAGGCGAGGATCGTTTCGATGTCGAGCGGCACGAGTGTCCTGGGATCAATTACCTCGACCGAGATGCCCTCACCGGCGAGCGTGTCGGCGGCGGCGAGCGCCCGGTTGACCATCGCGGCGATGCCGACGACTGTTACGTCCTTGCCCTCACGCGCGATCCGCGCCTGACCGAAAGGAATTAGGTACTCCTCCTCCGGCACCGGCCCGCGCGTATTGAGGACGGCGCGATGCTCCATGAACAAGACCGGATCGTCCGACCGGATGGCGGTTTTCAGCAGCCCCTTGGCGTCGTACGGCGTCGTCGGCACGACAACGCGGAAGCCGGGGCAGTGCGTGAAGATCGAATAGTAACTGCCGGAATGGTGCGTTGCCGCCGAGTTGCCGATGCCGATGCAGCCGCGCAAAACGATCGGCATTTTCAGGCGACCATCGCTCATGTACTGGATTTTCGCCGTCTGGTTGATTAGTTCGCCCATCGCGTCCAAACCGAAGTCAATGAACATGTAGTCCACAATCGGGCGCGATCCGGTCATCGCCGCACCGGTACACAGGCCGGTGAAGCCGCGCTCGGTGATCGGTGTATCCCGCAACCGTGCCGGGCCGTGCTTCGCATACAGCCCAACCGTCGTCCCGAAGTTTCCGCCCCGCTCCCCCGCGCCCTCCCCGACGACAAAAATCATCGGGTCGCGCTCCATCTCCTCGCCCAAACCTTCGAGCGCTGCCGCCGTAAACGTCATCTCGCGCATGATGGCTCCTTTTGGAATGCTGAGTACTGAGTACGAAGTAACCATCTCAGTACTCAGCACTCAGCACTCGTCACTTCCCACTAAAGACGTGATCGGTCGCCGTCGCGGCATCGGGCCAGGGGCTTTCCTTGGCGAACTCGACGGCCTCGGCGATCATCTCCTGCACCGCGCGGTCAATCCGGGCCAGTTCGTCGTCGGTGGCGATGCCTTCCGACAGCAGGTGATCCCGCAGACGCGGGATCGGATCACGCGCCCGCCACGACTCGACCTCGTCCTGCGTGCGGTAGCCCGCGTCGCGCATCCCTTCAGAATGAGGTCGGGTGCGATAGGTCTTGCATTCGAGCAGAGTCGGCCCGTTGCCTGCCCGCGCCCGGCGCACCGCCTCGCCCGCCGCCTGATAGATGGCGAGGACATCGTTGCCGTCCAGTTCGATAGCCGGCAGGCCGTAACTTGCCGCTCTCGATGCGACGCTGACGTTTTTGGTCACCGTCGCGAACGGCACTTCGGTCGCGTACTGGTTGTTTTCGCACACGAATAGGACGGGCAAATCCCAGACCGTGGCGAGGTTCAACCCCTCGTGGAACGCGCCGTTGCTCACCGCGCCATCGCCGAAGAAGGCGACTGCCACCTGATCGGATTTCTTCAGCATGTAGGTATAGCCCGCTCCCGTCGCCATCAGGATGCTCGGCCCGACGATGCCGCTCGTGCCGAGCATGCCGACCTCGGGCTTGAAGATATGCATGCTGCCGCCGCGTCCGTGCGAGCAGCCCGTCGCCTTGCCGAGCAGTTCGGCAATCATCTCGCGCGGCGGCACGCCCTTCGCGAGCGCGTGCCCGTGGCCTCGGTGCGTGCTCATCACCGTGTCGGTCTCGCGCAGGTGCGCGCAGACCGCCGTCGCAATTGCTTCCTCCCCAACATACGTGTGGCACGCACCAGGGATTAACCCGCTCTGATGCAACCGCGCCAACTGCTCCTCGCACCGGCGGATTTCCAGCATCTGCCGGTACAGCCCGAGCAACTGCTCCTTCCCCACCTGGATGCCTGTCGCCGCCACCGTCTCAACTGCCATGTCTACCTCCTGATTCGATCTGAATTCCCCGTCGCTCGCGCAGGCTGAGGCCTATCTCACCACATTATCCCTTGACGGCCCCG
Organism: Thermomicrobiales bacterium; assembly: GCA_038231255.1. GTDB lineage: Bacteria > Chloroflexota > Chloroflexia > Thermomicrobiales > JALYUS01 > JALYUS01. Next base: position 10,340 of record JBBRLR010000103.1, read on the forward strand.
GCGGTGAGGCCGGAGACGTACTGCTCGACGAAGAAGGAGTACAAGATCGCCACCGGGATCGAGCCGATCAGGGCGGCGGCCATCAGCGGCCCCCACGGGAGCAGGTCGCCGCGCACCAGTTTCGTCAGCACGCCGACCGCGAGCGTGCGGCTGTTGTCCGTCGAGACGAGCACGAGCGAATAGATGAACTCGTTCCACGAGAGCGTGAAGGCGAAAATCCCCGCCGTCACGACGCCCGGGATTGCCGACGGCAGCACGATCCGCACGAGGGCCTGAAAGCGCGTCGCGCCGTCCACCATCGCGCATTCGTCCAACTCGCGCGGGATCGTCTGGAAATAACCGATCAGGAGCCAGGTGCAGAAGGGCACGAGGAAGGTTGGGTAGACGATGATCAGCGCCAGCGGGTTGTTAATCAGCCCGAATCGCTGGATGACCTGCGCCATCGGGATGAAGAGGAGGGTCGTCGGCACGAGGTAGACAATGAAGATCGCGCCGCTGAAGAGCGAACTACCCGGAAAGCGCAGCCGCGCCAGCGAGTACCCCGCGAGGATGCTGATAACCATCGAGATCAGCGTGCTCGAAATCGCGACATACGTCGTATTCCAGAACCAGCGGATGTATGCGGTTTGCCATAAGAGCCGGTAGTAATGCGCCCAGGTCGGGCTGTGCGGATAGAACGGATTGATCTTGAGATCCGTCAGTTCGGAGTCCGCCTTGAACGATGTGACGATCATCCAGTAGAACGGGAACAGAATCAGCACGAGGACGATCATCGCTGGCAGGTAGATCGTCAGGAGGCGAATGAGCGTCCGGCCGAAGGTACGCTTCGATGTCATTTGGCGAGCCTCCGCACATTCCAGACCTGCAGGGCAACCATCAGGAGCATCACCGGGAACATATAGAGCGAGATCGCCGCCCCTTGCCCTAAAAGGCCCGATTTCAGCCCCGACGAATAACTGAGCGTCGCGAGTACCTGCGTGCTGTTGATCGGCCCACCCCCGGTGAGGGCATAGACGATCTGGATGTCCGAGAAGGTGCCGATGATCGTGACGATCAGCACGATGGTGACGACGGGCATCACGAGGGGGACGGTGATACGGGCAAACTTGGTCAGGCGACCCGCGCCGTCAATCGAGGCGGCCTCGTAGAGATCGCGCGGGATCGTCTGCAACCCGGCGAGGATCGTAATCGCGAGGAAGGGCGTGCCGCGCCAGACATTGACAGTCACGATGCTGCCCATCGCCCAATTTGGGTCTGTCAGGAACGGCAGGTTCTTATGGATGAGATGGAGATGCTTGAAGAGCCAGTTTAGGCTGCTAAGGTTGCTGTCGAAGAGCCAGAGCCACGCCATCGTGCTGAGGACGCTCGGCACGATCCACGGCATCAGAATCGCGGCGCGGAAGAACTTACGCCCGAAGAATTCCTGGTTGAGCAGGAGCGCCAGCGCGAAGCCGAGCACGAATTTGATGACCGTCGTCAGAAACGTGTACCACGCCGTATTGCGGAAGGCCATCTTGAATATCTGGCTGTTCAGCTGGTTCGTGAAGTTGTGGAGGCCGACGAACGAGCCGTCCGTGCCGACTGTTTTATTGGTCAGGCTCAACCACAGGGCGAGGCAGAACGGATAGGCGACGAGCACAATCAGCAGGATAATCGCGGGCGCGACCATGATGTAGCCCTGCGTCGCGTCGCGCCCCCGGATAATCTGCCAACGGTGCCCCGCTGCTTCCCGCCGCCGCTCCTCGGGCTGGCCGACCGCGTGCGAGATTCCCATCGTACTAACCTCACCCCCCGACCCCCCTCCATTGCTTGTCAGCAATGGAGGGGGGAGAAATGCGGAACGATCAACCGCCCTTGAGGAGGACGTTGTACTCGTTGACCGCAAAGGCGATCGCGTCCTTCGGGGCCATCCCCTGGGCGACTTTCGCGAATGTGTCAATGATGATGAACTTGTTCTGCGCCGCGCCGACGACCTGCGTGAACGGGCCGGGCGAGCCGGGCATTCGGGTCGTCTTCGCGAGCGTCCGCGCGCTGGCGAGTTTCGGATCGGTCGGCCACGCGGCGTCCACGCTATCCAGCATCGGGAACGGCGGCAGGTTGTAGCCATTGCCGGCTTTGGTCCACGCCGTCTGGAAATCCTTGGTGTAGAACGCGTCAGTCAGGTACGCCTTCGCGGCGTCCACGTTCTTCGCGTAGGTCGGGATGCCCCAGTACTGCATGCTCATGTACTGGAACGCGCCACCGGGGCCGGTGATCGTGACGCCATGGCTCGAATTTCCCGCCAACTCCGGGTCGGTCTTGAGCAAACCGGCGTAGATTGTGTTCGCGTTGTTCGTCGCCGCGATCTGCTTGGAGTTGTAGGCGAGGTTGTTGCCCGTCTCATCCCAGGCGAAGGCGTTTTCAGCCAGCGAGTCCTTGTAGTACGTCTGGAAAAAGGTCAGGCAGTCCATCATCTCTTTCGAGTTGAGCGCGAGCGTCTTGCCGTCCGCCTCGAACTCTTTCGCACCGAAACTCCACATCAGCGAGTAGTTGTGCGTCGCGCCATCCGTCACCGCGTGGCCGAGGGTGTGGCCGAGCGGCGTGCCGGCAGCCTTCAACTTCTTGCCCGCCTGATGGAAGTCCTCGTACGTCTTCGGGAATTCCGTGATGCCCGCCTTCTGGAAGAGGTCCGTGCGATAAATCCAGTACTGACCGTAGATCGCCGCCGGGAGCGCTTTCCACTTGGCGTCCCCCCGGATGCAGACGCTCTTCGGCCCGTCATACCAGCCGCCAACCGTCGTGTTCAGTTGCCCCGACAGGTCAGTAATGTCCATCATGACATTCTCATTCGTCGCGACGTGCTGCGCGTACATGCTGACGAGGTCCGCGCCCTGCTTGGTCTGGGCGTTGGTCGCCAGTTTGGCGTCCCACTGGTCGAGCGCGACGGTGTCCTTGGTCAGTTTGACGCCCGCGCCTTTCGCCCAGTCGTCCATGTTCTTTTCCTGAATGTCCGCCGCCGCCTGGATGGACGGCGCCATCCAGAGGATCGTTACCTCCGTGCCCTTGATCGGCTTGCCCGTGGAGGCGCTGGCGGGCGCTTGCGTCGCGGTCGTACCGCCGGAGACCGGGGCCGCCGTTCCCGCTTTCGTCGCCGCTGGAGCCTCTGTTGCCTTCGATCCACCACAGGCGGCGAGCAGGCTGCCGAGCGCGATCGCGCTGCTTGTCGCGAGGAATCGCCGCCGTGTGATGATCGTGCGTGCCCCGAACTGTGTACCCATCTCGTGTTCAGACATTCCTGTTCCCCTTCCACCAAATAACGTCCTGGCACATTCCCACTGTCTACTGTCCACTAACCGCCACCCGATCGTGCAGCGAGCCGATGACGCGCTCGTACGAACCCCGCAGATGATCCTCGATCAACGCGACCGCGTGCGCCTCGTCCCGCTCGCAGAGCGCATCAAGGATCACCTGATGCGCCGAACCCGTGATGACGCGAAAGTCGGCATTCGCGACGTTGCGACTGAGCAGAAGGATATGAATTTGCCGCCGCAGGTTGACCCAGCAGTCGTATAACCGTTTATGGTCGCTCGCCTGATAGAGCAGTTCGTGGAACTGCATGTCCAACTCCGCCGCTTCCTGCTCCGTGATCCCGCGCTCCGTGTAGGCGTCCATCGTCTCCACGACCCGCTGCATTGCGTCGAATTGCGCGGCGGTCGCGTGCTGGATCGCCCGCTGGACGGCCAGCCGTTCCAGCACACGGCGCAGGCTGTAGATCTCGTCCGCATCCTCTCGTGTCAGCCGCGCGACGAATGTCCCCCGGTTCCGCTGGATGACGACTAATCCCTCACGCTCCAACTGACTGAGCGCTTCCCGCACCGGGCCGCGACTGACGCCCAACGACTTCGCCAATCCCTCCTCACGGAGCCGCTCGCCGGGGCCGAAATAGCCGTGCACAATCGCCGTGCGCAACCGCAGGACGATATCGGCGGCAAGGCCGCGATTGAGCGGCGAGGACAAAATGGCGTCGAGCGCTTCTCCGTACATCCCGATACTCCCCGACAACGCGTTGTGCAATTGTCTGCTTTTAACTGTTAACAATCGTACAATACGCGGATACCATCGTAGCGTCAAGCGAGTGAAGTCGCTTCTCATTCGTTGAAAACGTGCGCGCCGGATACTCTTGCCCAATACGAAGATAGCGCGAATACTGCGCACGGACCCGCACATCGTCTCTTTCTCCTCGTCGGTATCACATACTGTCAAGCGAAAGGAATACCGCCCATGTCCGTTGCAGCGCGCACGACCGGGTCCCGCAAACGGCCGCTCAAAGTCGGCATCCACCTCCCGATTACTGACCCCTGGACGGACACGCTGGCGATGGCGCGGCACGCGGCGGCGGTCGGCTTCGATTCGCTCTGGCTGCCGGATCATCTCTCGATGAAGCGCGACCAGCTCTGGATCACCGCCGGGCGACCCGTCCCGCCCGGCGTCGAATTCGAGCCGCCCGTCGGCGCGTGGGAGACATGGACACTGATCGCCGCCCTCGCGATGGCGGTGCCGGATGTCGAACTCGGCACCCTGGTGATGTGTACCGGGTTCCGCAACCCCGCCCTACTCGCCAAGATGGCCGAGACACTGGACGAGATCAGCGGCGGTCGGCTGATCCTCGGCGTCGGCTCCGGCGATGTCGCGCACGAGTTCCACGCCTTCGGCTTCCCCTTCGATCACGCCGTCAGTCGCTTCGAGGAGTCGCTCACGATCATCACGTCGCTCCTGCGCAAAGGCTACTGCGACTTCCACGGCACGTACTACGAGGTGAACGACCTGACGCTCGAACCGCGCGGCCCGCGTCCGAACGGCCCGCCGATTCTGATCGGCACCCTCCTGACCGGCAAGCGGATGCTCCGTCTCACGACGCAGTACGCCGACCTTTGGAATGGTTTCTTATGTTACGGCCGCAACTGGCCCGATGTGCTGCCGCCTTTGCGTGAGGCGATTGACGCCGCGTGCATCCAGCACGGTCGCGACCCCGCCACACTTGGGCGCACCGCCGGTGTCCGTGTCGCGCTACTTGGCGAGCAGATCACGGGCGGCGTCGAACCCCTCGAAGGCACGACGGAGCAGATCGCCGACGCCCTGCGCGCGTACGCCCGCAACGGTGTGTCGCACGTCCAGATCTGGCTCACGCCACGCACCCTCGCCGGCATCGACGCCTTCGCGCCGGTATTGGAGGAGCTGGATCGGGGATAAGGGGACCTAACCCCCGGCCGCTTCCCGCGAGGAAGGGGAGGGGATTTTCCGTGAAACCGTGGTGTTACAGGAACGCATCGGTCTCTCGATGAGTCACCCCTTCCTCGCGGGAAGCGGCCGGGGGTTAGGTCCCCGCTTGCGCCACCGCCCATCATCGCGCCATACTCCCCACCATGAGAAAACCGACCGAACGAAAGGAGGAGAAGCAGATGCCCGCCGACACCGAGACCCGCGCGCGTATCCCCGTTCAGTCGCTGATGGACTTCACCGTCCGCGCCTTTCTCCGCGTCGGCCTGACGCAGCAGGACGCCGAAACGATGGCCGATGTCCTGACCGGCGCAGATATCCGGGGGATTGACTCGCACGGCGTGCCCCGCTTGCGTATGTACGTCACGCGGCTGCGCGACGGCCTGACGAACCCGGAGCCGCGCATCGCCACCGTCTCCGAGACGCCGGGCACGCTCGTCCTCGATGGCGACAATGGCTCCGGCCCGATCGTCGGCAAATACGCGATGCAGCGGTGCATCGAGAAAGCGCGCGAGAACGGCGTCGCGACGGTGACAATGCGCAACAGCAACCACTATGGCTCGCTCTACTACTACCCGCTGATGGCCGTCTCGGAGAACTTCGCGGGCATGACGATGACGACGACCGGGCCGTTCATCGTGCCGACCTTCGGCGCGGCGGGCATCCTCGGCACGAACCCGATCTGCATCGCCTTCCCCGGCGGCGACCGCGAGCGCCCCTTCATGATTGACA
>JBBRLR010000104.1:0-15816 GCA_038231255.1 Thermomicrobiales bacterium
GGATGCCACTCGGGAGCGAGGAACGGCTTCAGTTCCTGCAAACTGGGCAGATCGTTGTGGATATCCGTGTCGATTAGACGCAATGCCGCCGCCCGGTCGGCAACGGTTTCGGAACGGGGCTTCATCGCGACTGCCATGCTCGGACCCTCCTTATGGAAACAATCACCGGCTAGTACCATCGATACCATCGAGCACCAGTTAATGTCTGCGAGTTCTCAACCGTCCGCGGCAGCTTGATCCTCTGGCGTCTTAGTCGGCGCATCGGCGAAGATGCTCGTCAGCTCTTCCCGCGCGATCGACGGTGCGTCGCGATACAGATAGCATGCGGCGGCGCGCCGGGGGTCGGTTCGGAAGAGCGGCGGTTCCTTCTCGATGCACATCGGCATCGCGAACGGGCAACGGTCCGTGAATTTGCAACTCTCGTCCGTTGGTGTGCCGATCCCTGCAGGTGGCTTCGCCGCCGCCCAGGGCCGTTTCGGATCGGGTAGCGGGATCGAACCGATGAGGAGCTGCGTGTACGGGTGCTGCGGTTCCTGCACGACCCGCTCGACATCGCCTGCCTCCGCTACCGCGCCGCGGTACAAGACGATGATATTCTCGCTCACCTGGTATGCGGTCGTCAGATCATGCGTGATGTAGATGAACGAGATGCCGAACTGTTGATTGAGGTTGGAAAGGCTCTTCAAGATGGTGGCGCGCAGCGAAGCATCGACCATCGAGACCGGCTCATCCGCGATGATTATTTTCGGCCGGAGTAGTAACGCGCGCGCGACCATGATGCGCTGGCGCTGGCCGCCGCTCAACTGGTGCGGGAACCGGCCCAGCGTCTCCTCCGGGCGGAGCCCCACGGCCTGGAGCGCCTCCTCGATCAGCGCCCGACGCTCCTTATGCGAGTGGGCAAGGCCGAACTTGGTGATCGGCGTCTCCAGGACATGGTCGACATTGTAGAACGGGTTGTACACCTCGTAGGGATCCTGGAAAACCACCTGCACCTCGCGCAGGTATGTCCGGTGCTCCGAGCGGGACATGTGCCGGACATCCTTGCCTTTGTACAGCACTTCACCGCTCGTCGGTGCCGTCAGGCCGAGCAGGAGGCGCGCGAGCGTCGTCTTCCCGCTGCCACTCTCGCCGACGACTGCGGTGAACGACGGGGGACTGCCTTCGATCGCTAATGAGAACTTCTCCAACGCCACGGTGCGCGTTTTCGTCAATACCCCGCCACTGAATATCTTCGTGACGTTCCGGGCTTCAAGTAGCGCAGTCATCGGTGCTCCTCAGTACAGGTGGCAGGAAACCCAATGGTCCGGGCGTACCTCCCGCAACAGCGGCTCTTCGCTCGCGCAGCGGTCGAATGCGTGCAGGCAGCGCGTCCGGAAGGGACAGCCCGATGGCCGGTCGAGGAGCGAGGGCGGAACGCCGGGAATGCCCTCGAACGCGCCCTTGCGTTCCAGCGATGGCAGGCTGCCGATCAGCAGTTGCGCGTAGGGATGGAGCGGTTCCTCGAAGAGGTCGTTGACGCCGCCCAGTTCCGCGAGTTTCCCCGCGTACATTACCCCGAGACGGGTCACAAACTGGGCCATCAGCCCCATATCATGGCCGATGAGGATGACCGAGGCGCCCAGGTCGTCCTGGACCTCACGCAGCGTCTCCATGATCTGGCGCTGCACGACGACATCCAGGGCACTCGTGGGCTCGTCCGCGATGATCACCTTCGGACGCAAACTAATGGCGATTGCAATCACGACCCGCTGCTTCATGCCGCCTGAGAGTTCGTGCGGGTACATACGGGCGACCTCCGGCTTGAGGCCGACACGCCGCAGGAGTTCGCCGATCCGCGCGTCGAGTTCGTGGCGGGGTACGGCCTGGCCATGGTCCGCGAGTCCATCCGCGATCTGATCGCGGACCCGTTTGACCGGATTGAGGGAGTTCATCGCGCCCTGCGCGACCATCGCGATGTCCGCCAGGCGCAGACGTCGCATCTGCTCTTCCGAGAGCGCAAGCACATCCGTCTCGCCGAGGGTCACGCGCCCGCCCTCGATTTTGCCGGGCGGCTTGATCAGGCGGATGAGCGCCATGGCGATGGTCGTCTTGCCGGAGCCGGACTCGCCCACAAAGCCGATGCGCTCGTGGGGATTCAGTTCGAAACTGACACCATCCACCGCCCGCACCGCGCCGCGCGGCGTGTGATAGTAGACGCGCAAGTCCTCAACCCGGAGGATGTCTGTCTGCGGAGCGGTTTTCGGGAGCGCTCTCGCCGTCACGCTGTCCTCCTCAGGCGCGGGTTCGCGATCTCATCTAGCCCGATCGTCAGGAGGAGCAATCCAAGCAGGAGAACGATGAGTATCACGATCGGCGGTGCCCACCACCACCATAGCCCGCGCAGAATGGCATTGAACCGGATGGACCAGTAGATCGTCATGCCGAGCGTCGGGTCGTTCTGCGGGCCCAATCCGAGCGCCTCCAGCCCGATCGAGAAGAGGATCGCGCCGGAGACCGCGCCCACGAACCCCGCCGCGAGGAAGGGGAAGATATTGGGCAGCAATTCCCGGACGATGATCTCCATCGTGTTCATGCCGGATCGCCGCGCGACCTGCACATACGCCCGCTCGCGCATCGTCAGCACCTGCGATCGAATAATCCGCGTCGGGCGCGGCCAGGCGAGCGACGCGATCACCAGCGCCATGATATTGACGCTGATGAACGTCTTAATCGAGGCGGCAATCAGGATCAGGATCAGGAGACCAGGGACGGTGATCAGCGTATCGACGGCGACGCGGACCACCGCGTCCACCGCACCGCCGAGGTAGCCGGAGAGGAAGCCGAGGATGATCCCAATCCCCAGGCCGATCCCACCCGCGAGGAAACCGATCCTCAGCGTCGCCGGCAGCCCCGCGACAATGACAGCGATCAGGTTGCGTCCCTGATCGTCCGAGCCCAGCAGATATTGCCGGGAGGGATGGAGCGATGGGAGCGCGCTCAAGGGGTCGGCTTCTTTTGTGTTGACGAAGAGTGGGCCGATAATCCCGATCATCAGCAGGAACACCACCATCGTCAGGCCAATCACTACCTGTGGATTTCGCCGACAGTAGGCGAGCACCGCTTCTCGCGGCGTACGGTCCCGATAGGTACCCCGATCCACAAAGGGAATACTTGGCGTCCCGGCGAGATCAATCGGCGCTTCGGCCATCTCACGCCCTCCTGTACGAGATCCGCGGATCGAGAATCGGATAGAGCAAGTCGACGAGCAGCGTTGCGAGAGCGATGACGAGGATGGTGATGTAGACGATCCCGTAGATGAGGAAGTAATCGAGGCCGGTGATGGCATTGTACAGGAGCGAACCCATCCCCGGATAGCCGAAGATTACTTCCACGATGACTAGGCCGGAAATGATCGTGCCGAGATTGATCGCAAAGTTCGTCACTTGCGGCAGCATCGCGTTACGCATCCCATACGAGAAGAAGATGCGCCGGTCCTTGAGCCCTTTTGCCTCGGCGAAGGTGATGTAATCCTCTCCTTTGGTAGTGATCATCATCCCTCGCATCCCGAGCATCCAGAAGCCAACTGACGACAGCACAATGGAGAGGCCGGGCAATAGGGCGTGGCGCACGATGTCCAGCATGTAGGAGAGATCGAAGTGCGGGATCGTGCCGATCGAGTAGCCGCCGGAGAGCGGGAAGAGAGGCAACCAGACACCGAGTAGGAAGATCAGCACCAACCCGAGTTGGTAAAATGGCACCGCAGAGAGCGCCATGGCGGGACCGGCGAGATACTGGAAAAATTTCGGCGCGCTGGGCCAGGTGACGAGCGCACCAAGGATGGTGCCGAGCATGAAAGCGATGACTGATGAGACAATGAGGAGCCCGATCGTCCAAGGCAAAGCACCGCGGATTAATCCGGCCACGGTATTCGGGTAGCTGGCGATGGAGTAGCCGAAATCCAACCGCGCGGCGTGCTCCAGATAGAGCGCGTACTGAACGTACAGCGGTTTGTCGAGCCCAAACTTCGTATTGTAGGAGCGCACCATCTCCTCGATGCCGCCCTGCAACGCTCCGCCCTGCGACGCCTGACTGAGCAGACGATCCCGCACGGGGTTGCCGGGCGCAAGGCGTGGCAAGACGAAATTAATCGTCGCCGCCGCCCAGAGAACGATCACGAGCTGGAGCAGTCGCCGGAGAACATAGCCGAGTTGCATCGCCGATCACCCCTCCGCACCATGGGACCTTTGCACACACCGTTCGCATGTTGACGTGATGGCGCGCGCCGCTGCCGCATCCGTCAAGCGGGTTGCAGCGTATTGATGAAGAGCCCTGCCGCCCCTCGGTGCCACGACGCCGGTGTCGTGTATGGATTGTCCGAGTTCGGCCAGCCCTTCCAGTATTGATCGTTGGCCGGGCAGATCTGATACCACTGGACCGTCGGGATGGCGGGCAGGTTCGGGATCCAAATCTCCATCGCCTTGTGCCAGAGGTCCATGAACTGCGGCGTGCCGGGCGCGATCGTCGACATTTGCTCAAGAATCTTGTCGTAGTCGCCATTCTTCCATCGGAAGTAGTAGAGCGCGTTCTGACCGATCGGCAGGGCATAGCGGCTGTGATACTGCACCATGCTGAGGTATGGATCACGCACCGAGGCGGATTGTCCGTCAACGAATACTTCCAGATCACCGGTTGTCTCAAGGGTCGTGGCATTGGTCGGGAACTTGAATGTGGCATCGAAGCCTGCTTGCTTGAACTGCTGCGCGATGACGGGAACGAACGTCTCGAAGAAACCCGGCGCGCAGATCATCGTGAAGGCGAAGCGGTTGCCGCCTTTCGTCCATATACCGTCTGAACCTTTCGTGTATCCCTTGCCCTGCATGATCTCCGCCGACTTGTTCGGGTCGAAGGAGTCGATCGGGTATTTCTGCAGGATATCCTGGACCGCGTCGAAGTACGGTTGCATCACGGGATAGGCGGGTAGTGGCAGCACCGTAAATTGTCCCGATCCCGCGAAGCCAACATCAATGATCTGCTTGCGGTTGATGGCGTGATTGAGCGCCCAGCGGATATCCGGATCATCGTAGGGCGGCTTGGCGCAGTTAATCTTGATACAGTTCGTCCAACCGTCAATTGCGCCGTAAGGAGCGTTTCTGTTCGTGGTGAAGACTTCCAGTTTCGGGTTGCGACTGATGGCGGTCCTCGTGTCCGCCGGTTGCAAGTTATGCGAGGAATCAATCTCGCCCGCAGCGAGGAGTTGCGTCAGCTTCGGGTCCTCGTAGCGGGGAAGGATGATGATTCGCTTCATCGCAGGCAGCGGATGGAAGCCGGTCTTCGCACCCCACCAATCATCGCGGCGGTCCCAGATCTTCTGCGTCGGCGAGGAGAAGACAAGTTTCCACGGCCCCGTCACAACCGGCCAGCCCTTCGAAATGTCGTGATTGGTAAAGGTCTTGAGGTCCGGCTGGCCCTTGAAGATATGCTCCGGCACGATCGGGAACCCTTGATCCTGCACCCACTGGAAATACTGGATCATAAAGTTCGGGTTCGGCGCGTTGAGCGTGAATTTCACATTGAGCGGGTCGAGCGCCACGATGTCTTTCACGGCGTTCTTAATGTCGAAGGAGGAGAAGAGGTCCGGTGCATTGTTCCGCAGCATGTTGATCGTGAAGAGGACATCACTGCTGGTGAACGGCATACCGTCGCTCTAGGTGATGTTGGGCCGCAGTTTGACCGTCAGTTCGGTGTAATCCGGGTTGAATTGGTAACTCTCCGCCTGATAAGGAATCTCGCCTTTACTGCCGGTCAGACCGGGCGGCGCGGTCACTTTCTCGTTCCAGACCGAGTCATAGAAATAGAAGGGCTCGAAGGCGAAATGCCAGCCCGTGCGCTGTGCGACGTTGAGGAGGAACGGGTTATGGATCTCCGCATCGTTCATCTGATCTACGGAGTCCGAGACGCTCATGATCAGCGTCTGGTTGCGCGGGATTTGTTGGACGTTCGACGGGACGGCGGCGGGCGATGCCTGCCCCACGGCCGCCGGTGAGCTGGCTGCCGACTGCCCAGTTGTCGCGGGCGCAGACCCCGACGGATTCGGCGTCTTTGTGGGGAGGACGACTGCCTGGCTGCCACTCGAGCATGCCGCAAGGAGGCTCGCCGCAGCGGCGGCACTCGCGGCGACAAGGAACTCACGTCGGTGCAACTGTCGCGTCGTCATGGTGCGCAATCCTCCCGTGATACTCCCACATTCCACCCCACAAATCTCACGCGCGCCCCGCAAGAGCCGCGCGGCAGTACCCGACTGCGAATGCCATGGAAACCTCGTTCCTGTGCTCCCCGAAGACATGCGGCAGATGTTCGGGCGCGATTGCGCCGCGATAGCCAAGTGCATGGAGGAGAGCGATCGCGGTATCCGGCTGGACCTGACCATCGCCAGGAAAGACCTCGTCCACTTGCCCGTCGGCGTGGATGACGACATCGCGGACGTGGACCATGAAGGTGCGATCAATAAAGTGGGGTAGGACCTCGCGCACATCGTCGTTGCGCATGGCCATGCAGCCGAAGCAGAAGATCATGCCATTCTCGGGGGTGGGTACGGCGTCGAAGAGCGAGTTGTATTCCCGTGCGCCCCAGAGGCCCTTCGCAGGCGGCCACGGCGAGTGCGTCGCCAATCGTGTCCCGGCCTGGTGCGCCTGCTCCGAAGCGCGGGCATAGAATGCACAGTTGTGCGCGAACTGATCCGCCGCTTCCTCTGCGGACGCCGCGCCATCGAGCGGTGGGTGGAGTGTCACGCAGGGAATACCCACCTCGCCCGCAGCGTCGAGATGGCGTGCGAAGATCGCGAACGCTTCCGCGCCCGTCGCCGTCTCATCGGCCCATTCGCGCACCGGTTCCTTGATTGGTTCCAAGCCGATGATCTCCAGTCCGGCATCGTCGAACGGGCGACGGTACGCCCGCAGTTCGCCGGTCGTGGGCCACCCCCGCTCGACGGCGCTCGCGATCGATTTCGCCGACTCCTGCACCGCCGTGATACCGAGTTGGCGGCAATAGTCGATGCGCACGGCGGGATCGTCGGAAACCATATGGGTACGCAAGCAAATTTTCATCGCGCGATCCCCACGTGCGCGGGCGCCGTCGCGGGACGGAGCGGCAGGTACACCGTACGGCCTTCGTTGATCGATTGATAGGCCGCCTCAACCAATTCCAGGGACGCGCGTGCATCGTCGCCGTGCGTGAGTGGCTGTGTGCCATGGATGACGCAATCGAGCAGATGCTCGATTGCCCCGGCCATCCCCTCGTCGGGCGGACGCGGCGCACCGACGGCGGGTCGCGCCTGGACCTGGAAAACGCCTACGCCGATATCGCTCACGCCCTTGTTCGACGTGACGGTGATCGTGTCATGCTCGTCCATGCGGAGCGACCCATCACGACCGTAGATCTCGATGGGCATGACGTCCCAACTAGCCCCCAGGTGCGGGTGTTTCAGGACATACGAGACGGTTACCTCGCCGATGCAACCGTTCACGAACTTGAGGAGTACAAGGCCGCTATCTTCGGTTCGGCGCGCGGGGTCGATCATGTCGCTCGTCGAGGCGACCGCCTGCACCTCGCTCGCCTCACCAATCAGCCAGCGCAGGAGGTCGAGCGCATGGATGCCGATGCCGGAAATGACGCCGTCGTGTTTCCAGTAGCCCTGCAGGCGCGCGGGCTCCATGTGTTGCCACGCGTAGGTGATGTCCTGCAAGTACGCACCACGGACGAGGATGGGATCGCCGACATAGCCGGCATCCAGCAGCTCCTTTAGCTTGCGGTGACGGTTCTGGTACCGTTTCGTCTGATCCACCATGAGGAGCACATGATTCTCGCGGCAGGCCGCGATCATCACGTCCGCCTCATCGAGCGTGTTGGCGATCGGCTTCTCGACAAAGACATGCTTCCCGGCGTTGGCCGCCTCGATGGCGACCGGCGCGTGGAGATGATGCGGCAGGCAGAGGTCGGCGATCTGCACGTCGGGATTCGCGAGGGCTTCGGCCGTCGTTGTATACCAGTGATCGGCCCCCCACTTCTTCGCCGCCGCTTGCGCAAGCTCCGGGCGGACATCAACCGCCGCAACGAGTCGTGCCCGGGGATTCGCCGCATAGGCGCTGAAATGGCCTGCGGACACGCCACCGCACCCGAAAAGCGCAACGCCGAGTGGTTCTACCATCGTCACCGATCTCCTTCATGGGTCGTGCGGAGCGCGGCCGCACATCTCGGCGGGAAAAGGGAGAAACATCCACGGGCGACCGCGATCACTGTCATGGATAGAGACATCGCGATGATGCGGACGGGATGGTCAAATGCCTAGTAGAAGCATGCGTGCGTTGTCGAAATCGCCGTATGGTAACGATAACATTCGCATACGGAGGCTGTCAAGCAACGTCTGTGCGATCTCGAATAGTGTCTTATCATTCCAATCATTCTGCCGGCAATGCGGACTGCCGACGCCTATTGTCGAAGGGCTATCGCGCTGGCGACGATGCGGTTCGGCAGCATGATCTCATCCGTCGTATCGTGCTGGCCCACGATCCGCCCGAGCAGCCGGCGGATACCGACGCGTCCGATGTCGTACGCCGGCTGGATAACGGTCGTCATCAGGGGAGCGTAGTCGTCGAGCGCGGGGATATCGTAGAACGAGGCGACGGCGATATCCTGCTGCAGGCGAAGCCCCGCAGCAGTGAGGGCGCGAAGCCCGCCCATCGCGAGGCGGCTATTGGCGATGACGATCGCCTCTGGACGAGGCGACGCGCCGAGAAGTTGCTCGACGAGCGCATAACCACTCTGCGGCCCGATGGGGCCGAATTGGACGAGTGTGGGGTCAACTGGGACGTTCGCCCGCGCCATCGCCTCCTGGTAGCCCGAGAAGCGTTCACGCCCCGTGAACGTCGTGAGCGGGCCGCCGACGAAGGCGATCCGTAGCCAACCCGCATCGAGCAACATGCTCGTCAGTGTCAGTACCCCACCGTAGCCGTCGCTCCGGACGATATCGCTCTCAATGTCCTCGACGCTGCGATGGATCTGGACGAATGCCATCCCATGGTGCTGGAGACGGTGGAGCGCGGGTCCGCTCTCCGGCGTCGGCACGATGATGAGGCCACCCACGCGATGGCGCAGCAGTGCATCGAGATAGCGTGCCTCCTTCGCGGAGTCGTCATCGGTGTTGCAGAGAAACAGGCTGTACCCGCGCGACTCCGCCTCGTCTTCGGCACCCCGGGCGATCGTCGTCCAGAAAGCGTTTGTGATGGTCGGTAGGAGGAGGGCGAGGGTATTAGTCTGGCGAGAGCGAAGATTGCTCGCCATTTGATTCGGGATGTAGCGAAGATCCTCGACCGCAGCGATCACCCGTGCCTGCGTTTCCGGATGCACATTACCCGTTTCATTGATGACGCGAGAGACGGTGATGAGCGAAACGCCCGCCCTTCTCGCGACATCTTTCATCGTGGCGGGCATAAAACTCCCCTTCATAAACATATAGGAGATACGCAGTTCGTAGCAAGAAACCCGGTGGTAGCAGGCTTTCCAGCCTGCCTCTCGGGCGGGGGGGGCAGGCTGGAAAGCCTGCTACCACCAAGAAAAACGCATCCAACTGCGTAAGTCCTAACATTATAGAAACCAAAGTGATTGAGCATGGAGGCCTCACACTTTGCGGTCCGCGTAGCTCAATTATCGCACGGAAGGCATGATCCCGAATCGGGAATGTGTCGCCAATCCTCGCATTCTCGTCTCCTCCCCGACTTTTCCAGCCGCCATGTGGCGTCAGGATAATCCTGCGAGGTGACTATACCCGCAAAGCACGGATCGGCTCGCTGATCTAAGGCACGGCGGCTCGCCTTTCCGCGTATCTGGCGTGTACGTCCCACGTCGTCACCGTTGTCGCCCGTCGGTCGCACTGCCGGGATCGGGCGGGCGTCCGCCATCGCGGCTCAGGTCTTGCCCGTGGTTGCTTTGCTGAATGAAGGAGCGAGCGATGCAGATCTTCTTAGAAACTGACCGACTGCGACTACGCCGGTTCACGGATGCCGACGTGGACGATCTGTTCACCCTCCATAACGACCCCGACGTGATGCGCTTCCTCACCGGTGGCAAACCCACGCCGCGTGACGAGATCGAGCGCGAATACGACGCGCGCTTTGCTCGCGATGGCTACTGGGCGGCCATCGAGCAGTCCAGCGGAGCGTTTCTCGGGTGGTTCGCCTTCCACCCGATCGAGGGCCGCGACCCCGACGACTACGCGTTGGGCTACCGGCTGCGCGCGTCCGCGTGGGGCAAGGGGCATGCCACCGAGGGTTCGCGCGCGCTGATCCGCGCGGGGTTTACCGCGTGGGGCGTGCGTCGCGTGTGGGCGCAGACGATGGCCGTGAACACCCGTTCGCGGCGGGTAATGGAGAAAGCGGGCCTGGCGTATGTGCGGACATTCCACGAAGCCTTTGACGACCCACTGCCGGGGACGGAGCACGGGGAGGTCGAGTACGCGCTGACGAAGGCTGACTGGGAGCGGCAGCAGGCGGGGAGCGAATGACCGTCGGACGACGCCTTACCGTCATCCATCGTTGGCACGATCACTGCGTCGGTCACCGCGCTCACGCCGATAAGTACGTGCTGTCCAGGTATAGTCACCTCTTTCATAATGTCATGTATGGGTATACCTTGTCTGGACAGTCGGTCGTCGCACGCACTGCCGTTCCCGCTAGCGTCTCGTCCTTAGCGGTAGTTTGTTGACAGAGGGATAAGGAGGTGCGAAGGTGACGGGCAGGAGGTGCCCGATGACCACCCGCTTACCCGTCTCCCCCGCGCCCGGTCCCCTTGAACCCTTCGCCCAGCACTTCGATCCCCTCTTCCCCAAACGCAATCAGCGCCAAGCATTTCGTGACTACCTCGCCGGTCTCCTCTTGCCCGCCGAGCGGAACAAGACCCTGACCGCGCTCGCCAACACCGAGCCGATTGTCGGAGCGCAAGCCGCGCCCGCCCAACGCTTGCAATGGTTCCTCTCCGAATCGACCTGGGATGCCGACGCCGTCAATGCCTGCCGCCTTGCCACCTTGCATGCGCTGCCCGCGACCGCTCCAGATAGCGATGGCGCGCTGGTGATTGACGAGACGGGGGATCGTAAGGACGGCACACACACAGCGCACGTCGGGCGGCAATACCTCGGCAGCATCGGCAAGATCGACAATGGTGTCGTCTCGGTTGGAGCACTATGGGCGGATGAGCGTGTTTACTATCCCGTGGATGTCGAACCGTACACGCCCGCGCACTGGTTCGCACGGGGCAAAAGCGACCCGGCCTTCCGCACCAAGCCACAGATCGCCCTGGCGCTGGTCGAGCAAGCAGTGACCGCCAACCTCCCCTTCCGCGCGGTGGTGGCGAACTGTTTCTACGGAGAACACGACGCCTTCCGCTTGGGGTTGCATACGCGAGGGATCGGCTATGTCCTCGCGCTGCAACCCTCACACGCCTGGTGGCATCCGGTCGGCACGCTCGGCTCACTGGGGGAGATCGCCGATGCGGCGGTATGGGAGGATAGCGAACACTCCGGCGCGTGGGTGCCGGTCGAGCGCGCGTTCCGCGATGGACACACGGCGACCTGGTGGGCATTGGAGATCGTGGCGGGACCGTACGGGCCGACGAAAGCGACGCGTGCCGTGGTGGCGACGGCGGATCCGACGAGGTTACCGGAGGCGTCGACGTGGTATCTGGTGACCAACTTGCCCGCACCCGGCCCAGAACAAGAGGAGCGGAGACCTTTCACCGCTGATGTGGGGGAGATCGTCCGCCTGTATGGGCTGCGCATCTGGGTGGAACAGAGTTACAAACAGGTGAAACAGAGCCTGGGTTGGGCACAATATCAGGTGCGCAGCGACCGGGCGATCCGCCGCCATTGGCAGTTGGTCTGCTGCGCCTTCGCCTTCTGCTGGTGGGCCACAGGACAGGCGGTGAGGGAGGCGATGCCGCACGAAGCGGAGCACGGGAGCGCGGAGACCGATGGACCTTCCCCTGCGACCGAGTCGGTGGCGGGGCGGGGGGAAAATGGGGGAGCGGTGCGGACGGATGCGTGCGTCAGTGTCGTGGCCGGTGGCGTTGCGGGCGGTACGGGGCTGGCTCGAACCGTGGGTGTTGCTGACGCGCTGGTGGCGGGCGTGGAGCGACATGCCCCCACCGCCCGGGTTGCAGCGACTGCTTGACCAACTCCGGGACGGACACCCGCTCGACTGCTATGCCCGCTGACAACAAACTACCGTTAGAGCGATTTGCGTAATTGCTGAGCCAGTACGCGAGTGTGGGGCATGAGTAGAGTATAGAGTGACGATCTTCGCATTCGGATCGTATGGGGGGTGGATGGGGGGATGAGTCAATCTCAGGCCGCCGCCCGCTTTATCGTCGGCCTCGCCAGCGTCAAGCGGTATCTACGCCAGTGGCGCACAACCGATGGCCTCGCGCCCCGTCCCCACCCCGGCCAACCTTCCCCTGCTATACTGCTCCAATGCGTAGCGAGCACGATCCCACCGCGCCGTCGTCCGATCCGGTGCTGGCCTTCTACGATCAGCTGGCCGCGCAGTATCACCTCATCTACGGCGATTGGCGCGGACGCGCCGTCCCGCACCAGGGTGCGGTGCTCGATGCCGTCCTGCGCGCGGCGCTCGGTCCGGGACCCTTCGCGGTGCTCGATTGCGCCTGCGGCATCGGCACGCAGGCGATCGGCCTCGCCCTGCTCGGGCATCGGGTGCACGCCACCGATCTCTCTCCTCGCGCGGTGGCGCGCGCCGCGCAGGAGGCCGCGTCGTTCGGCGTCGCCCTGACCGTTGGGGTGGCAGATTTCCGCTCGCTCATCGACGACGTGCCGGGCAGCTTCGACGTCGTCCTCGCTGCCGACAACGCCGTCGCACACCTGCTCACTGACGATGATCTGGGGCGTGCAGCGCGGAGCATGCGCGCCAAGCTCAGGTCGGGCGGGGTGCTGATCCTCGGGATCCGCGACTACGACCAGCTGGTGCGCGAGCGTCCGCGCGTCACCCCGCCGGTCGTGATGGAGAGCGCGGAGGGACGACGCATCGTCTTCCAAGTCTGGGACTGGGCGGCGGACGGACGGAGCTATCGGTTGGAACTCTTCATCCTGACCCGCGAGGGCGAGCGGTGGGCAACCCGGTCGTACACCTCGCACCTGCGCGCACTGCCGCGCAGTGACCTGGAGCGGGCGTTGCGCTCGGCGGGATTCCGGGAGCTGCGGTGGCACGAACCGGGGGAGACGCAGCAGCATCAACCGCTCATCACGGCGCGCACTCCCTGAGACAGAGGTGAGCCACCGTAACGGACCTGCCCGATCTGAACATGGATCGGTCCACGCTAAGGAAATGCATTATTATGGCCGACATCGCGTCCGAACGGTGCGCAATCAGCGCCGGGATGCGCGAGAACGGCCACGAAGTGTGGCGGTTCGATGGCGTGCAGCCGATACGCGGCCTGTTGATCCGTATTCCAAAACACGCTCTCGGAAGACGAGCATCCTCAACGGTGTGGGGCGTCCGCTCTGCGTGATCGAGACGACCGCAGCGGTCGTCCTCCCCTTCAGCGCGATGCTGGATGCCTTGACCAGCGGCGCTCGCGGTCGCACGGCGTCGGTCGACTCGCAGCGGGAGGCGGAGCGGCCTCACTAGACCGAGAAATCCCCGCCCGCTGTCGCCAGACGCAGGAGCGGCGGCGGGATCTGGCTGTCGAACCCGATGGCTGCCTGGAAGAAGAACGTCACCCCGATGCCGAAGATAACCGTGTACGGCGTGGCCAGTTCGAAAGTGTTCGCCCCATCCACCCCCGTCCGGTGCGCCCCGTCCAGACCGAGGCCATTGAACTCCTGGGGCTTGAACGCACCGTCGTAGACGTGGACGTTGCGGATGCTGCCCGTCCCGGGGGCGATCTCGAACATCAGGAAGACGCGCAACAGCGTGGCGCGCACGTCGCTGACGATCACCGGGGTCGGGATCGGGATGTGGAACCAGCTCCCCTTGCCCGGTTGCATGTACATATCGGCACCCCAGCCGAAATGACCCACCCGGGCGAGATTCTCGGGCGACTCGACCGTGAGGGCATTGCCGTGCGTCCAACTCGCATACAGTGCCATACTGTTCACTCCGATCCGCGATGCGCGTGCGAAAGATTACGCGGGATACACCCGGTTACAACGCGCGTCCTGTGCGAACGGTTCCGTCGGCCTTGATTCGGCGTGCTATCGCTGCTCGTCGCGGAGACGCCGCCGCAATCCTTTCGGCGGCGTGGGCGCGTTATCCTGGTGCGAACAGCCGACGCCATCACGGAACCGGCCGAATTTCGCGCTGAGAGCGGTGTGGTGACGATGATAACGAGGCTGCCGGCCTCTTCCGACAGCCTTACCTGCCGGCGCCGAAGGGCGGGCCGAAGAGGTGGGGGAAACGGGCGCGGTGTGACGAAGAACCGTGGTCGTCGCGATGACGTCTACTCTGTGAGCGAACCAATCGCCCATGAACCGAAGGAGGACTCCCGTGGCAACGACGAACCCGATCGAACACGTCGTGATCATCGTCAAGGAGAACCACACCTTCGACAGCTACTTCGGCACCTTCCCGGGCGCCAACGGCGTCGCGGGGCTGCCGCGCGCCCTCGACCAGCCGCCCTTCGATCCCCGCCATGACCACTATGCCTGGCTGCACCGCGCCGACCCGCCGCCCCATGGCGCACTCTCCCAGCAGTATCTCGAGGCGGACATCCCCGCCTACTTCGCCTACGCACGCCAGTTCACCCTTTGCGACAACTACTTCACCGCCGTGGCGAGCCAGTCGGAGCCCAACCATCTGGTACTGATCGCCGCCGCCTCGCCGATCATCGACAACAGCAACGCCCACCGCACCTACCAACCGCAGCCGCCCTTCGACCTCCCATCGCTGCCCGCCAGCTTGGAGGCGACGGGGCTGACGTGGCGGAACTACGGCGGCTTTTACCATCAGCACATCGCGGCCCTCGCCGCCAGCCCGCACAACGTCTCGACGGACGATTTTGACAAGGACATCGCCGCGAAGACGCTGCCAAGCGTGTCGTGGCTGTACGCGAGCGAGTCGCACGGCCACGGTCGCGGTGGGGGCCAGAGCGAGCATCCGACCGATTCGGTGCGCGCGGGCATGCTGTGGACGGTCGACCGGGTGAACAAAGTCGCGCAGAGCGCATACTGGGACAGCACGGTCATTTTCATCACCTGGGACGACTGGGGCGGGTGGTTCGACCACGTCGAGCCGCCGCTGGCCGAGGCATGGCAACACGGGGGGCCGCCGGGGTATGCTGGCTCGCAGTTCCGCTTCGGCCCACGCGTCGGCTGCCTGGCGCTCAGCCCGTATGCGAAGCGGAACCACCTCTCGTCGGTGACCAGCGGTCCGACGGCGGTGCGCTCGCACGCCAGCTTGGTGCGCTTCTGCGAGACGGTGTTTGGTGTGGGCACGCTGGGCGCGCTCGATGGGGCGGCGGACGACATGGCGGACTGCTTCGACTTCGCCACGAAGCGCCCGGACCGCCCGACCTGGGCACCCGGTCCATAGTCGCGAGTCGCACCGGGAAGGAGGTGAAGCGGACAGCGGGCGTGGATCGGGGACACGCGGCGAATCGTCGCGATCGGACGCGACAATGATGGACGCCCCATCCGGGGCAGCGCAGTCAACCGAAAGGAGCGCGTCATGGCCAGTACACCGCAGGCGGATCGCATGGTTATCCCGGCACACGGCGACCTGATCCGCATCGTCCCGCTCTCCGTCCCCAACGAACTCACCGATCAGATGGCGGGCACAC
>JBBRLR010000105.1:0-15792 GCA_038231255.1 Thermomicrobiales bacterium
ATCCAGACGACGATCATGGAGATGGGGCAGCCGCCCTCGGTGCAGAGCGCGGACCCGGCGGTCTGGGTGCGCAGCCGCCAGTACACGGGCCGGATCGTTACTGTCTCCAACGACAAGATCTTCGAAGAGCCGGTCTACAACTACACGCGCGACTTCCCCTACATCTGGGAGGAGATGCCGATCCCGATCACCTACGCGGCTGACCGTGGCGCGGCGGAGCGCATCCTGCTGGACTGCGCCGCGCGGCACACGGTGGCGATCCGGGAGATGGGCGAGGAGGCCCTCTCCGTCATGCAACACCGCTACGGGATGCGGATCGAGGATTTCACGCCGAAGGTCTTCTACCGGATCACCGACAACTGGCTCGAGCTGACGGTGCGCTTCATGGTGCGCGACCACGGTATCCGCGATCTGAAGGACGCGATGGCCCGCGACATCCTCGACGCATTCGATGCGGCGGGTATCGGCATCGCCTCCGCCACGTACGACATCGTTGGCCTCCCACCGATCCGGAGACAGGATCGGCGCATAGCCCCGAAAACGGACGGATGAATCGTTCGCGTTCTTTCTCCGGGGAGCGCAGGCAGGAAAGCCTGCGATCCGGGAACTGTCTCGCGGGAATCGGTATACCGCGCGCCCGGCGGCGAAAAGGAGGGGCCGCGTAACCCCTCCCGTGTGATTCCCTCGGCTGCATTTCCGTTACGGGGTGACGGCCCCTGGAACATCCGGCGTGCCATCCTCGACTTGTGAGCCGGAACCGTCCTGGACGTTGTCCGTGTCCGGGCCGTCTGCGGTTTCGCTATCCGCCTGCGCGGGCTGGACGATCGCGGTTGCAGGGGGCGAGGCCGCGTGGACGGCAACTGCACCGCCCAGTGTGCCGAGCATCAGCGTCAATCCACCGAGGCCAGCAGCCAACTTCTGACGAGTAATCATGTGCGTCTCCCTTTGTGGTTCCGGTCGCGCCTGAGGCGCACGAGGCGATTCAATCCGGTGAACGGGATGGGAGCTGCAGCGCCATCATCGTCCACTGACCGCAGTATGCTCCGTCACGATGAAATGGCCGTGAACCGGGCATGAAGTCGGGCTTCATCTTTGGGCGATCAGGATGCTTCCCCGGTTGGCGTGCTGCTGCCATCGTCGAGCAAGGAGATGTGCGCCAGCGGGAGGGCTACAATGAAGGCGCTCCCCACCCCCACCGTGCTTGTGACGCGGATCACGCCGCCGTGACGGTGCGCGATCGCCTGCGCGATGGCGAGGCCGAGGCCGGTGCCGCCCGCCGCGCGGTTGCGCCCGCTGTCCGCGCGCGTGAAGCGATCGAAGAGGTGCGGCAGCGCGGCGGGATCAATGCCGGGGCCGGTATCTTCGACCAGGAGCAGCGCGTGCGCGCCATCGCGCCGCACCGTCAGGGCGATCGTGCCGTGCTCGGACGTGTAGCGGATTGCGTTCTCCACGAGATTGCGGATCAGGCGCTCCAGATCGTCGGCAACCCCGTAGACCGTCGCAGCGCTCATCGTCAGCGTCAGCGTTTGCCCACGCGCGTCCGCGAGGGGATGGAGGTGCGCCGCGACGAGCGCCGCGATCTGGCCGAGATCAACGATCGTCGTGGGCGGGGGCGTCGGTTCGTCGTTGCGCGCGAGCAGGAGCAGATCGGCGACGAGGTCTTGCAGGCGCGTCACCTCGTCGTGGACGGTCACGAGCGTTTCGCGGTACTCGTCGGCGTCACGCTCGCGGAGGAGCGTTACGTCCAGTTCGCCGCGCATGATCGTCAGTGGGGTGCGCAACTCGTGCGAAGCGTCCGCCGTGAACTGGCGCTGGCGCGCGAACGCCGCTTCGAGGCGACCAATCAGGGCATTCAGGGTGCGGGCGAGGCGACCGATCTCATCATGTGCAGGTGGTTCGGGGAGGCGCTGATGGAGATCGGTCGCCTCGATCGCCCGTGCCGCGCGTGTCATCCGATCCACCGGGGCGAGCGCGCGGCGGGCGAGAAACAGCCCACCGCCGCTGGCGATCAGCAGCATCAGCGGCACGAGCGCCGCGAGGATCGTGACGAGCGCGCGCACCGTCTCGCGGATGTCGTCTTCCGAGAGGCCGACTTGCAGCACGCCTTGCGCGGTGGGGCGGAGCGGCATCGTCAGCACGCGCTGGCGCTCGCCGTCCACGCGTGCGGAGCGAATGACGGTCGCGCCACGGAGCGCTGCTGCGACCTCGCCGGGCAGGGCGGGGGTCGGCGTTTTGTCCGCCGTTCCATTGATCGCCGCGATGTCCGTGACGAGGTTGCCCGACGCATCGTAGAGGCGGATGAACTGACTGCCCTGATTGCCGTCGAGCGGCAGGCGGGTGGTGGTCAGTTGTGGGACGCCATTATCGCTCATGATCGTCCCCGCGAGAAGATTCGTTCGGTTGCGGAGGGTGTCATCGAGAT
Source organism: Thermomicrobiales bacterium (assembly GCA_038231255.1). Lineage (GTDB taxonomy): Bacteria > Chloroflexota > Chloroflexia > Thermomicrobiales > JALYUS01 > JALYUS01. The sequence continues at coordinate 2,423 of JBBRLR010000105.1, forward strand.
TGTCGTGGAGGGTGGTATTGAGGCGGATCGCGAGGACACCGCTGAAAAGGACGAGGATGACCGCGAGCAGCGCGACATACCAGAGGGTGAGCCGCAGGCGCAACGATTGCCAGTGCGGCCGTGCCCGGATACCCCGCATCTCAGCCCTCACCCCCGACGGCGAGCCGGTAGCCGACGCCGCGGACGGTGTGGATCAGTTTCACCGGATAGTCGTCATCCAGTTTGCGCCGCAGCGAGCGAATATGCACGTCAATGACATTGCTCGCATTGTCGAACTCATAATCCCAGGCGTGCTCCGCGATCATCGTCCGCGTCAGCGCCCGGTTCTCGTTGCGCAGCAGGTATTCGAGGATTTGATATTCCTTGTTCGCGAGTGAGATGACCGTACCCCCGCGCGTCACGAGATGTGTCGCCGGGTCGAGTGTGAGATCAGCGATCCGCAGCACGAGCGAGCGAGCGCCCGGCTCGCGACGCAAGAGCGCGCGGATACGGGCGAGCAATTCGCTGAAGGCGAAGGGCTTGGTCAGGTAATCGTCCGCGCCCGCGTCCAGGCCGGTCACGCGATCCTCGACGGCGTCCCGCGCGGTCAGCATCAGGATCGGCGTGTGGGCGCCGCGCTGGCGTAGCGTGCGGCAGACGGCGATGCCGGATTGGCCGGGCAGCAGCACATCGAGGACGATGAGATCGTACGGGGCGATGGTGTACCAATCGAGCGCCTCGTCACCATCGTACGCGACATCAACCGCATAGCCCTCTTCCACCAAGCCCCGCTTGAGGAAGGCGGCGATCCGATGTTCATCTTCGACAACCAGAATACGCACACGATCCGCCCTTTCTCGTCTATCGCTTGAGCGTACCGCGTCAAGATGAAGTTTTGATGAAGTCTTGAGGCCCGCCATCCTCATGTGACTTCATCTCGATTTCATCTCTGCGCTCAATACTGCGCGGAGAGCAACGCGCGTTCCGCTCGCGAAAGAAAGGGACACTGCCATGAAACGACCTCAAGGAATCGGCCTCTCGGTCGCTGTATTGATGATCGGGACGTTCCTGCTTGCCGGATGCGGCGGGACGAGCGCCACCGCGCTTCCATCACCGGCGCAACCCGCAGCGACGACGCAATCTTCCCCGGCGACGGCATCAGTGACGACGCAACCGTCTGCGGCCTCAGCCGCGACGCAGGCGCCAAAGGTGCGCGTTGAAACGCCGGTCGCGCCTGAGAGTAATCCACCGGGAGACATCCCGGACAATCAGGTTTTCGTTTCCTTCGCCTCCGCCGCTGGCGGCTACAAACTCGATGTGCCGGAGGGGTGGGCGCGCACCGCGAACGGCGCAAGCGCCACCTTCACCGACAAATTTAATGGCGTCGCGATAGATGTGACGAACGCTTCCTCCGCGCCAACGGTGGCAAGTGTCCGCAGTGATGTCGTGCCTGTGCTGGAGCAGTCCGGCAGAGCGGTGCAGGTGCAGAAGGTCGAGCAGCTGTCGTTGCCGAGCGGTGCGGCGGTGCGGGTGACCTATACCGCGAACTCCGATCCCAACGCGGTGACGGGCAAGCAGATTCGCCTCGAAAATGAGCGGTACATCTTATTCAAGAACGGCAAAGAGGCGATGCTCACACTCTCAGCGCCGCAGGGGTCGGACAATGTGGATCAATGGAAGCGGATGGCAGAGAGTTTCACATGGTCGGCATGATGCCCGTCCTGGAAGCCGTTGATCTCTATCGCTTTTACCATGCGGGGGAGGAAGAAACCCTTGCCCTGCGTGGCGTGAGCATGCGCCTTGACGCCGGCGAGATGGTCGCCGTCATGGGCCCTTCCGGTAGTGGGAAGACAACGCTGCTTGCCTGTCTCGCAGGACTGGACGAGCCGGACGGTGGGCATGTGGAACTGATGGGGCAACGCCTGACACGCCGACCGGAGCCTGAGCAGGCCGCGTTACGCGCCGCGCATATCGGTATCCTCCTGCAATCGGGCAACCTCTTCGATCATCTCTCCGTGGCGGATAATGTCCGCGTGCAGATGCGTCTCGCCCATAACAGCGACGAGAAACGGCTGGATAACCTGCTCGCATCAGTCGGCCTGACAGGCCGACGCCATGCCCTCCCCACGCAACTCTCCGGCGGTGAGGCGGCGCGTGCCGGGTTGGCGGTGGCGCTCGCTGCCTCGCCGCCCGTGCTCCTCGCGGACGAGCCGACGGGTGAGGTGGACGCCGAAACCGAGGGGGAAATTCTCCGACTCTTCGCCCAGCGGAGCAGGGACGGGGGCGCGACGCTCGTTGTTACGCATAGTGAGGCGCTCGCGGCGAATGCGGACCGGATCATGCGCCTGCGCGATGGGAGGATCACCGATGGATGAAACGCTCGTTGCCGCGCAGAATCTCGGACGGACGTACACGCATGGTGGCACGACCGAGGTGGCGTTGGCTTCGGCTACCTGCACGGTGCGCGATGGCGACCGCATCGCCGTCGTCGGGCCATCGGGGAGCGGAAAGTCCACCTTGCTGCACCTCCTGGGCGGCCTCGACCAGCCGACACACGGCGAGATCGCCTGGCCCGCGCTGGGCAACCGCGACGCATTGCGGCCCCGGCATATCGCGTTCGTCTTTCAGACGCCGAGCCTGCTCCCGTCACTGACGGCGGTCGAGAACGTCGCACTCCCGCTTCTCCTCGGCCAGATGCCGCCGGATGCGGCGCGGCGCGCGGCGATGGACGCGCTCGCACGGATCGAACTGGCCGGGATCGCCGACAAACTGCCGGAGGAACTCTCCGGCGGGCAGATGCAGCGCGTCGGCGTCGCGCGCGCCCTCGCCTACCATCCCCGGCTCATCCTTGCCGACGAGCCGACGGGGCAACTCGATGGCGCGACCGCGCATCACCTCCTGGAGACCCTGCTGGACGCGCTCGCGCCCACCAATACGGCGCTGGTGATCGCGACACACGACCCGCGCATTGCCGCGCGGATGGAGACGATCTGGCATATCCACCATGGAAGACTGGATGGTAGTACCGATGCTCGCCCTGCTATGGCTTAGAGGAACAGTTCGTCGCCGCTTCGCCCGACTCGCGGGGGCGATGCTCGGCGTCGCGCTTGCTGTCGCACTGCTCGCCTCGATCGGCGCGTTCATTGTCTCGAGTGCCGCCACGATGACCGAGCGGGCGATTGCCGACGTGCCCGTAGATTGGCAGATTCAAGTGACGCCCGGCGCGGATGTGCAAGCGGTCACGGCGGCGGTCGGCGCGGCAACCCCCTACACGGCGTTGCAGGAAGTCGGCTATGCCACGGTCTCCGGCCTCTCTGCCAATAGCGGCGGGACAACTCAGGTGACGGGGGCGGGCAAAGCGCTCGGCATCAGCGACCAGTACGCAGCACTCTTTCCGGGTGAAGTGCGGCTGCTGACGGGATCGCTCGGAGGCGTCCTCGTTGCGCAGCAGACCGCCGCCAACCTGCATGTGCGTGTCGGCGACACGGTGACGATCGAGCGCGTGGGATTGCCCGCAGTCACGGTGACGGTCGGTGGGGTGGTTGATCTCCCCAATGCCGACTCGCTCTTTCAGGCCGTGGGCGTTCCGGCGGGTGCCGCGCCGCACGCGCCGCCCGACAACGTGCTCCTGCTTCCCTCGGCGCAGTGGCATCAGTTCTTCGATCCGCAGGCGAGCGCGCGGCCCGACTCGGTGCGGACGCAACTGCACATCCGCCTCGCGCATCATCTGTCCGCCGATCCCGGCGCCGCATATATCACGGTGCAGCAACTCGCCCACAATGTCGAGGCGCGGATCGCCGGGAGCGGCATCGTGGGAGATAATCTCGCTGCCCGTCTGGGCGGAGCGCGGGCGGACGCGCTCTATGCCCGCGTGCTCTTCGTCTTCCTCGGCTTGCCGGGCGTCATCCTCGCCATGCTGCTGACGTTCAGTGTGACGACGGCGGGGGCGCAACGCCGCCGCCAGGAGCAGGCGCTTCTCCGCACCCGTGGCGCATCGCTCGCCGCAGTGCTGCGACTTGAAAGCCTCGAAGCGGTGATCGTCGCCATCGGCGGGGTCATACTCGGGCTTCTCCTCGCGGTGATCGCCGCGAAGACAACCGCGCCCGCCACGATGCTGACGAGCGCGGCAACGCTCGCCTGGATGGGCATCGCGGCGTTGCTCGGTGTCGTGCTGGCCGTTGTCGCGGTGATGTATCCCGCGTGGGCGGACGCGCGCCGCTCCACCGTCGCAGCGGCACGGGCGGTGATCGGGCGGCAGTACCGGCCGCTCTGGCAGCGCATCTATCTCGACATCCTGTTGCTGATCGCCTCCGCCGTCGCCTTCTGGCAATCGGCGAGTTCGGGCTATCAGGTCGTGATGGCCCCCGAGGGAGTCAGCCAGACGGCGGTCTCCTATCAGACCTTCATCGCCCCCCTCTGCCTCTGGCTCGGCATCGGATTGCTGACGATGCGGCTCTGGTCGCTCGGTCTCCGTCGGGGGCGGCCGGTGGTCGCCGGATTGCTCCGACCCCTCGCGCGCGGGCTTTCCGGTGTCGTTTCCGCCTCGTTGGGGCGGCAGCACGCACTGGTGACCCGCGGTGTCGTCCTCGTGGCGGTCGCCTTTGCCTTCGCGGTCGCCACGGCGGTTTTCAATACGACGTACAACGCGCAGGCAGGCATTGATGCCGCGCTGACGAACGGCGCGGACGTCACGGTCACGGGCACGACGGCCGCGCCGCCCGGCGCGCTCCTCGCGCAACTCCGGGCGCTACCGGGTGTCAGCGCGGCGCAGCCGATGCAGCATCGCTATGCATATGTGGGTAACGACTTGCAGGACCTGTACGGCATTGACCCGGCGACAATTGGCCAGGCGACGACGATGGCAAACAGCTATTTCGCGAACAACGACGCCCGCGCGACGCTCGCGGCGCTCGCCGCCCAACCCGACGGTGTGCTGGTCTCGGACGAGACGGTGCGCGATTATCAGTTGCGACCCGGCGATCCGATCAATCTTCGCCTGCAGAGCGCGAGCGACCAGCAGTACCATGTCGTGCCATTCCATTTCATCGGCATCGTCCGCGAGTTCCCCACAGCGCCGAAGGATTCGTTCCTGATTGCCAACGCGGCCTATATCGCTCAGCAAACGGGATCGCCCGCCGCAGAGATCGTGCTGCTGGGCACGAGTGGAGACGCGGCGTCGGTTGCCGCACGCGCGCAGGCTACAGTGCGTTCATTGGCAGGCGCGCGCGTCACGGACATCGGATCGGCCCGGCATGCAATTGGTTCGAGCCTGACTTCTGTCAATCTCCACGGCCTCACGCGGCTGGAATTGGTGTTCGCCGTGCTCTTCGTCGCGGGGGCGACTGGCCTGGTGCTGGCGCTCGGCATGGCAGAGCGGCGGCGCGGGTACGCGCTGCTCGACGCGCTCGGCGCGACACCGGCGCAAATGGGGGCGTTCGTCTGGAGTGAAGGATTACTCATCCTCATTGGTGGTGCGGTGATCGGCATTGCCACCGGATTCGCGGTGGCCGCAATGCTAGTCAAGGTACTCACCGGGGTCTTCGACCCGCCGCCGGAAACGTTCTCCGTCCCCTGGCTCTACATCGTGTGGTTAGCGGTCGCGGCGAGTATCTCAACGGTTATCGCCGTGCGGAGCGCGCAACACGCCGCCCAACAGTCGGTCATTGAGTCCTTGCGGGGCGCGTCGTAGCCGTAGCCGGGAGAAGATCGGTGCATCTGCACCCTGCCGGACCGGTAGGCTTTTTCGCAGGCACTTCTCCGTTGCGACATTGACAACACGATGGTGGTGCGCTGCGTCCGTGTCCGTGCAGTACGCGACCCGGCGTCTGACGCTGGGATGCCGGATAAACCCCATCGTTAGAGCGAAAACTGGCGACCAGTTCGAAATTCGTTGCCGGTGCCCGCATCATCACTGCGAGAGTCCGCCGCAGTGCCCCGACAATTCCTCATGTTCAGGGCGGCTGCTCATCCGCGCAGTCTCCAGCCCGGCGCTTCGGGCGATGGTTTCGTGGCGGTGAGCGTTGCTTCCCGGCCGGTGGCGGAGACGTGGCCGGCGCGCACAATCGACCACCGCAGGCACGCGCCACCGATCAGCGCCGCGATCGCACCGACGAGACTCAAGGGTCGGGAATGCGCGGGCGCGCGTATCGCCGCGCCATCGAGCGCGATGGCGACGATAGACCCGGCGACCGCGCCCGCGAACAGCAGCCCTTCCCGGCCACGCAGTAGGGGGCGCGCGGCCCCGCCGGAGGTCGCCAGATACCCGGCGAGCAGCGCCAGTTCGGTGCAGCCGATCGCGACATTGAACGGGCCGAGCGCCGCGTGATCCCCCGGCTCGTCGGTGCCCGTCAGAACGACCGCCGCGACAGTCGCTGCCACGCCGGTATTCAGCGCGCTCGCCATGAACAATCCGCCGAGCAGCGGGCTGGTGGACCAGACGGGGACGCTCGTCGTGCCGAGCAGCACGCCGGTAGAGCCGCCGAGCGTCAGCGCGGTCGGGAAGCCGCCGACCGCCAATGCCCGCCCCGGGATCGCCTTCAGGAGCGCGCCGCCGAGCGGCAGTTTGCCCGCCTCGGCCAGTTGGCGCGCCGCCGCCAGGGTCGCGAACGCGCCGTGGCTTGTCAGCGCTCACGACCCCAGGTTCATCGGCGACGACGGTTTGAAGATGCGCAGCATGTGGTGGAAACGCGACGGCTTGCCGAGGTCATCGATCAGGAGCGCCGGGCACGGGAGCATCGTCGCGAACGAGACGATCTGCGCCGTGCGCGCGAGCTTTCGCCGTCCCGATCCGGTGCCGTCAAGCAGCGCCCCGAGGGCGAATGCGCCGGACGAAACGCCGCCGAGGAAGAAATAGGCGGCGATGTCGTTGTTCCACGTCGGGGTTTGCAGGATCGGCACATCTTTGTAGGCGTCGCGCGCTTGCGTAGGGACGGCGTGCGCGCGGTCCGAGCGCGTGGCACACGTCATGGATGGTCCCCCTTCGCGACTGCCGCCACACCAGCCAGGCTCAGGCCGATGCCGACGACGGCGCTCCACAGATAGCGTGCCCGCATATGCGCCGCCGGGCGGCGCGGTGCCGCCGGGAGATTGTAGGCTGCCGGTTCCTCGGTGAGCAGGAAGAAGGCATTCAGCCGCTTGTACTCGCCGGCGTCGTCCGCGCCATACAGATATGCCGTCTCGTTCCCCTGTGCGTGCAACGCGGCGACGCGCTGTTCCGCCCGCTCCTGGAGTTCGGCCACCGGGCCGAAGACGATCGCGTCGGTCGGGCAGCTCTTGGCACAAGCCGGCACCAGGCCGTCCTTCTGCCGGTCGTAGCAGAGCGTGCATTTGTGGGCCGCGCCGTCCTCCTCGCTCCGGCCGAGCACGCCGAAGGGGCAGGCGACGACGCAATAGCCGCAGCCGTTGCAGATGTCCTGCTGGAGATAGACGGCGCCGAACTCGTTGTAGACGAGCGCGCCGGTCGGGCAGGCCTCCTGGCAGGGCGCGGCGGTGCAGTGTTTGCAGACGTCGCTGTTGAAAAGCCACCGCACCCCTTCATCCGGTGTCTCGAACTCCGTGAAGCTGACATGACGCCAGGTCGTCGCGGAGAGATGCAGGGTATTGTCGTAACTCTGGCCGCTCCACGTCATGCCATCGGACGGCAGCGCGTTCCATTGCTTGCAGGCGACCTCGCACGCCTTGCAGCCGATGCAGACGGTCGAGTCGGTGAAGAAGCCCATCGGCTCGACGGTCGGCGGCGGCAGGGCAATCATCATCCCCTCCAACAGCCCCGCCGAAACCTCATCGCCGCCCATTTCGTGTGTGACCCGAAATTCAGCCGGGGCCGCGTCCTGCCCACCGATCGCCGCGTTACCGCTCATGCCGTCCTCCCTTCCGGTTGTGCCTGGTCGTGCGTCTCCGCCATCGGCGCATATTGTGGCCGGGGCGCGACCTCGGTCGAGGCGATGTCCGAGCGGACGGCGAGCCGCCCTTTGTGCACCTGGCAGGTAAACGCCTTACCCTCGTGCATGCTGACGTTCGCGTCGCTGAGGATCGAGGTGAGGTCGTTCGCCTGGCTCCCGGCGACCTCGCCCGCCCAGCCGAAGTGGATCGGCAAGCCGATCTGGTGGACGATCTTCCCCTGGATGCGCAGCGAGCGCAGCCGCGGCGTGACCATCGCGCGCGCCTCGATCGCGCCCCGTCGGCTCGTGACGATCGTCCAGTCGCCGTGCGCGATGCCGCGTTCGGCAGCCAAATCAGGGCTCATCTCCACGAACATCTCCGGTTGGAGTTCATTGAGCCAGCTATTGAAGCGACTCATCGGGCCGCTCAGGTAGTGCTCGGTGAGGCGGTAGGTCGTCGCGACGATCGGATAAGCTGGATCTTCCGGTGCGGCCAATGGATTGAGCGGCACCGCGTCGAGCAAAACGGTCGGATTCTCCTGCTGGGTGTACAGGCCATTGCGCACCGGCGATTCGACGGGCTCGTAGTGCGTTGGCATGGGCCCATCCTTCGCCCCTCCCGGCGCGAACAGCCAACCCTTGCCGTCGGGCTTGAGGATAAAGGGGGAATCGCCCGAGATGGCGTCCATACCGCTCGCGTTTTCGGCGGGGCGGTAGTCTGGCGACTTCGTTCGCTCGAAGTCCGGTTCGTCCAGCCCCGTCCACTGCTGCTGATCCTTGTCCCACCAGACATATCGCTTCCGTTCGCTCCATGGGTTGCCAGCCGAATCGGCGCTGGCGCGATTGTAGAGCATGCGCCGGTTGCCGGGCCACGCCCATCCCCAGTTGGGGTGGACGTGCCGGTCGAGATCGCCCGTGCGCTCGTTCGCGCGATTCTGTCCGGCCTCAGGGTAGACGCCGCAGTAGATCCAGCAGCCGCACGCGGTAGAGCCGTCATCCTTGAGGTCTTGATAGCGATGCAACTGCTTGCGATCCGCAACCGTGTAGCCGTTGATCTCCCGCAGGACCTTCTCGGCATCCGGTTCGTCGGCGGTCAGGCTCAGACGGCCATCGGGCAGGATGAGCGGACGGTCTTGCGCGTACTCCCACGTCATATTCAGGATGCCCTGGTCATACTCCTCGGTGCTTCCCGCGTAGAGATTCTTCATCCGCCTGCCCAGGTTCCATGCGAACCAGAGTTCTGAGCGGCAATCGCCCGGTGGGTCAATCGCCTGGTCGTGCCACTGCAGGAGCCGCTCGGTGTTCGTCAGCGTGCCGGGCTTCTCGATACCGGTTGCGGCGGGCAGGAAGAAAACCTCCGTCGCGATCGTCGCGGGATCGGGGGTGTCCGGCCCTTCCTTCCAGAAGGTCGCACTCTCGATGGCGAAGAAGTCCCGCACGACCAGCCAATCGAGTTTGCGCAGGGCAATCCGGTTGAGCCCCGCATTCGGGCTTCCGGCGGCGGGATTCTGCCCCATCAGGAAGAAGCCGCGCACCTTGCCCGCCGCCATCTCCATCGCGAAGGGCAACTGCGAGTGATCCGCTGTGATGCGCGGCAACCACGAGAAGCCCCACTCATTCTCGGCGGTGGCGCCGTCGCCGTACCACGCCTTGAGCAGGCTGATCGTATAGGCCGGGAAATCGGACCAGACGCCGTAGCGAACATGCTCCTGCGCGAGGTACTGTTGCAGCGTGGTGTGGTCGCGCGCCTTGGCTGGCTGCGGGATGTAGCCGGGCAGAAGGTTGTAGAGGGTCGGGATGTCGGTCGAGCCCTGGATGCTCGCGTGGCCGCGCATCGCCATGATGCCCCCGCCGGGGCGGCCGATGTTGCCGAGCAGCAGCTGCATGATCCCGGCGGCGCGGATCATCTGCACGCCCGTCGAGTGCTGCGTCCAGCCGACCGCGTAGACCACCGCCCCCGTCCGCTCCCGCCCCGAGTTCGCCATTAATTGTTCCGCGACATCGAGGAATTGTTCCTCGGTGCAGCCGCACTGCTCGGCGACCATCCGGGGCGTGTAGCGGGCATAGTGGCGGCGCATGATGTTCAGCACGCAGTGCGGGTCTTGCAGCGTCGGGTCCTGCAGGGGCGGCAGATGCTCGACTTCTCCCAACGTCTCGCTGCGGGACATCGCGCCGACATGCACGGGCGCCTGCGCGCGGGCGGGCTCCGCATCGTCCGCATAGTTCCAGTGCGCCTCGTGCAGGTTGTATGCGCGGTCATCGGCGTGGTAGCCGGAGAAGATGCCGCTGCAGTCCTCCTCCGTGTCCACATAGCCGTCGCTGATGATCGTCGCCGCATTCGTGTAGGCGAGAACATACTCCTTGAACCAGCGCTCCTGCGCGAGGATCTGGTTGATGATACCCCCGAGGAAGACGATGTCCGTGCCGGCGCGGATCGGCACGTAATCGGTCGCGGAGGCCGAGGTCCGGCTGAAATGCGGGTCCACATGGATAATCCGCGCACCGTTGGCGCGCGCCTTCATCGGGAAACGGAAGCCGATCGGATGGGCCTCCGCCATGTTCGATCCCATAATCAGGATGCAATCGCTATATTGCAGGTCCCCCTTGGAAGGAAGTCGCCGCGCCGCGTCCAAATGAGGTGCTCAGACCGGGCACCGAGGCGCTGTGTCATATCCGCGCCTGATTCTCGACGGAGATGATGCCCAGCGTATTAAAGAGTTTCTTGATCAGGTAGTTCTCTTCGTTGTCCAGTGTGGCGCCGCCGAGGTGACCGATCGCCGTCGTGTGCCGGATGAGGTCGCCGTCCGCATCGCGATCAACGAAGGTGGCGTCGCGCGTCTCCTTGGTCAGATGCGCGATGCGATCCATCGCCCAGTCCAGCGGCTTTTCCTCCCAGTGGTCGCTGTAGGGGGCGCGATACTGGACGGTCGTGATGCGGTGCGGATTTTGAACCAGTTGGAACGTGTTCGCACCCTTCGGGCAGAGCTTCCCCTCGTTGATCGGGCTGCGCGGGTCCCCCTCGATATCAATGCACTGGCCGTCCTTGACATAGACGATCTGGGCGCAGCCGACGGCGCAATAGGGGCAGACGCCATTGACCGCCGTCGCGCCGCGCAGGCGCGAGTGCTTGGCGACCGAGACGGCGCTGAAGGGCTGCGGCGCGTCGCCGACCTGCCAGAATGGATGGCGAGACTTCATAACATTCTCCTCATTCGGTAATCGCGCGGGACAACGCCGCTTCAGTCGGGGTGCTGCGTTCAACGCCGACGCTGTTTGTGCCGAAACGGGAGATCGCAAAATGGGTGCCAGAACGGTCGGATGCCCAGATTGTGCACGACCGCCTCCAATCTGGGCGGGACGGCCGCGCCGACCCTGTTTCGTATCCTTCAATCCATCGCATTACCAATCGTACGCCGATCACCGCCTACCGCCACTCTCTCGCTTCGTGAGAACGAATGAAGGAACGCCATCGTGCCGCATGGACCAAAGATGCGGGTAAATAGGGATCACCTCACGAAACGGAGAAAAATCGTACGCCAAGGCGGCGATGGAAAGAAACACGAGCGACGGAGCATGGCGGCATGTCAATGTAGGGTGTAGTTAGCATTACGTTGTTCCACTTCCACGAAACGAGCGTCAAAGAGACAACCCCGAGATGGGACGCGTTCAGTTATCCGTTCCTCTAGTACTACAGCGACAGTTAGGGTTCATGTCGGGTTGGTGGGCATGATCGCCACGACTCGGTCCCATTCCGCCCAAAGGGCACCCGCGTCGCGACGCCATTGCTGATAGCGGCTGTAGATGGTGTGCCACGGGCCGAACTGCGGCGGGATGTCCCGCCACCCCCTCCCCGTGCCCATCATCCACAACAGTCCTTCGAGGATCGGGCGGTGGTTGCCCGGCAGGCGGCCGCGCTTCCCATGGCGCGGGGGCAGGAAAGGCGCGAGTCGTGCCCACAACTCTTCGGTCAGCATGGGCGTGCCGGGTACCGCCATCGTCGTCGCGATCCCGGTCGGTACAGAGCGACGCGCACGGCGGGCGGCCTGACACCGCTGGGCCGTGGCCTGGTGCGCGCGCCGCCAGTGCGACCAGCGCAGGCCGTGCCGCTGCTGCTCCGGCGTGTCGGCAACCATGTGCAGGAGGCGCCGCGTTTCCGGCACCGTCAGCGGGATCAGCACGCCACCGCCCCTTTTTCCTCCCCGGCCACTGCACCGGCGCGAGTGACCACCAGGGCGGCATGCGCGAGGAGAGCGAGCGTGATATGCCGGTGCCATGCCTCCCACTTGCGCACCTCGTACTGATCCAACCCGACCAGCCCTTTCGCTTGCTCGAAGGCCGTCTCGATGCACCACCGTCGCCCCGCGACGCGCACCATGCGCTCCATGGTGGTCTCCGCCGGTCCGTAGACCCGATAGTAGGCGCGCTCCGTCGGGTCGCTCACACTCCGCCGCACGAGCAGCCAGTGCGCGTTCCCCGACGATGCCGCGTACGGGAGGGCGAGGCAGGCCCAATCGTACCAGCGCGGCCCTTGGCTCCCTTCCCCCGCCGGGAGGCGCGCCCATCCTTCCTCCGGTACGCCGTCCGCCAGTGCCTGCGCCTCCACCTGTCGTCCTGCACTCCAGATACCCTGCGTGCAGGGCACGGCCAGTGCGTAGTGCCGCCCCTGCGCCTCGAGCCAGTGACGCATCTCGTCGCTGCCGTAGATCGTGTCGCCAACCACCCATGCCGCCGGGACCTTGGCCGCGAAGGCGCGCGCCAGCATCTGCTGCGCCAACTCCCCCTTCGTTGCGAACCGTGTCGCCTCGGGTACGCCCGCCTCGGCGCGGCGCTCCGCGTCACTCGCCCATGCCTCGGGCAGATAGAGGGCGCGGTCGAGAAAGGCGCTCCCGCGTGCGGTGGCATAGGTGAGGAAGACGGCGATTTGTTGGTTCTCCCGCCGTCCGGCGGTACCGCTGTACTGCCGCGCCACGCCGACCGACTTGCTCCCCTTCTTGAGAAAGCCGGTCTCATCCATGATCAGCACACCCTCCGGGTCGCCCAGATGCTCCGCCACGAAAGCGGTCAGATCGTCGCGCACCGCGTCGACGTCCCAGTCGGCGGCGTTGAGCAACCGCTGCACCCCCTGTGGCCCCGCCTCTCCGAGGTGCTCGGCCAGTTGCCAGCCGTTCTTGCGCTCCAAGGGGGCGAGCAGGCCGTCAAGGTAGCGGCGCACCCGCCTACGCGCCTCGGCACGCGCGAAACGCGGCGCGATCCGGGCGTGTAAGGCATCCAGCGTCGCGGTCCAGCAGTTCGATGCGATGGTTGTGAGCATGGCACTCCCTCCACGGGAAGCCTACCACGATTCATCGGTAACTGTCGCTGTAGTATTAGCTCGACTTTCCCCAATCAGGCAACGTAGCAGAGCGTCTCCGTCAAGCGTGCGATGAGTACGCGGGGGACTTTCACCATTTCCGCGTCGTCACTGGACAGACAAAAAGTCTCATGCACCCAGATCTCCTGTCGCACCAAGGC
>JBBRLR010000106.1:0-15686 GCA_038231255.1 Thermomicrobiales bacterium
CGCCAAGGCGAACTTCGGCTGCGGCTCGTCGCGCGAGCACGCGCCGATGGCCCTGATGGGCGCGGGCGTCTCGTGCGTGATCGCCGAGAACTTCGCACGTATCTTCTTCCGCAACGCGATCAACATCGGCCTGCCGGTGCTCGAATCGGCGGAAGCCGCCGAGAAGGTGCAGCCGGGCGACGAAATCCATGTGGATTTGGAGACGGGCACGATTTTCAATGTCACGCGCGGCGAGCAGTACCAGGCGTCGGCCTACCCGCCGGCGATCATGGAGATCATCAAGGCGGGCGGTCTGATCAACTCGATCCGCAACAAGATCGCCGCCGAGGCCGAGCGGCAGGCCGCCACCGCCGGTGCGACGGCATGACGGAGTACAACGTCCTCTGCCTCCCCGGCGACGGTATCGGCCCCGATGTGATGGCCGAAGCGCGCAAAGTGCTCGACGCGATCGGCGAGCGGTTCGGGCACGCCTTCGCATTCGAGACAGGCCAGGTTGGTGTTTCCGGCATCGAGGCGTACGGCGTGGCAATCCGCGACGAGGAGATGAGCCTCGCCCGCGCCAGCGACAGCATCCTCTTTGGTGCGGTCGGCGGCGCGACGCAGGACGCCTACGCTACCGTCCGCCCCGAAGACGCGATCTTCCGCCTCCGCAAAGACTTCAACCTGTACGCGAATCTCCGCCCCGTCGTCGCGACGCCCGCCCTAATGGACGCCTCCCCACTCAAGGCATCCGTCCTCGAAGGCGTGGATATGTTGATCGTGCGCGAATTGACGGGTGGCTTGTACTACGGCGCCCCGAAGGAGCGGATGATCGCTCCGGATGGTCAGCGCGCTGCCGTGGACACGCTCTACTACACCGAGGGGGAAGTGCGCCGCATCGTCCGGCTCGCCTGCGAGATCGCGCGGCAGCGGCGCAGCAAGGTGACGAGCGTGGACAAGGCAAATGTCCTGATGTCTTCCCGGCTCTGGCGCGAGGTGGCGATGGAAGTCGCGGCGGAGTTCCCCGACATCGAGATGGATCATATTCTCGTGGACGCGGCGGCGATGGCGCTCCTGCGCAACCCGCGCGCCTTCGATGTGATCGTCACCGAGAACACCTTTGGCGACATCCTGACTGACGAGGCGGCGATGCTCGCCGGTTCGATGGGCATGCTTCCGTCGGCGTCGCTGAATGGTCAGCCTCCGGAGCGCACGGGTTCGCCCGCGAAACTCTTCGGCTTCTATGAGCCGATCCACGGCACCGCGCCGGACATCGCCGGTCAGGGCATCGCCAACCCGCTCGGCATGATCCTCTCCGCCGCGATGATGCTCCGCACCTCCTTCGGCCTCGACGCCGAAGCCGATGCCATCCAGCAGGTCATAGACCGTCTACTCACCGATGGTGTGCGCACGCACGACCTCGGCGGCACCCTCGGCACTGTCGCGATGGGCGACCGGATTGTCGAAGGCGTGCAACGATACGCGGGCTGACACAACAGCGTGAGAGGAAAGGGGGCAGCGACGAATCGCCGCCCCCTTTTCGCACCTCGCTACACGTCCCATGATGGGATAACTTCCTCACCGTCAGAACGGAAGAAGCGCGTTCCGGTAGGGGAGATGAGCAACCATTCTCCGGTTTGACTGCCGGTATTCTCGATATGATGCACGACATTCGGTGGCACGATCAGCAAATCCCCCGCGCGCAACGCGGCAGATTCATTGCCAACCGTCACGGTCACTGCACCCGCGCGCATCAGCATCACTTCCTCTCGGTCGTGCGTATGCGGCGGGTTGAAACCGCCTGCTTCCTCCCGATGGCGGATCACTCGAACCTCGCTCGCTCCCTGTCGCGATGTGACGACACCGTTCACCGCATTGCCATGTGGCGTTTCGATCAAGGCGATGTCTTCCTCGTGTACAATCAACATAGGATGCTCCTTTGCGTTATATTCATGCTCAACAGCGGCGCGCCATTCGATTATAGTAAGTCAGGCTGTCTACTTGGTCAAGGGGTCGGACGCTTCTGGCGATACCGCTTCACCGACAGATATGGATCGTATCCGCGAGCTGCGTGCGCAGCATATCGGGCGGCTTTTCCAGCGTGTTCACCGCGCATTCGACACGCGCGCGGTGGAGAAGTTGCACGCACGCGGGCATAATGGTTTAACACTGGCGCATACTGCCCTGCTCGCCAATCTCGATCTCGAAGGCTCGCGTGTCACGACGCTTGCGGAGCGGGCGGGAATGACGAAGCAAAGCATGGGGCAACTCGCACTCGATTTGGAGCAGCGCGGATATATCCTCCGCGCACCAGATCGTGCCGACCGCCGCGCCGTGCGCGTCATATTTACGGACGCTGGCTGGCAATTCGTGCGCGATGCATACGAGATCAAACAGGAGATTGAAGCCGAGTACATCGCCATCCTCGGCGAGGAGCGATTTGCGGCATTGCAATCCATCATAACGGATGTGCTGACCTAGCGAGGGGAGCAAGAACGATGACGTGCGTCTCTATCGGCGACATTGCGCCGGATTTCACACTGCCTACCGACCGTGGCAACGAATGGCGGCTTTCCGAGCATCTCGGCAAGCCGCTGATCCTGATGTTCCATCGCCATTTGCAGTGACTGCCCTGCCAGGAACATCTGTCGCAGTTGCGGCAGTCCGCCGAACTCGCCAACATGGGCGTCGGCATTGCCGCGCTCTTTTTCAGCCAGGTTCACCGTCTGCCGCAGTACCGCACGCATTTCGAGATTCCCGACAGCATTCCGCTACTCGCGGATGAGGGCCGAACGGTCTACAAAGCGTATGGGATGCGCGTCGGCTCCTTGCGGGAGATTTACTCGCCGCAAGTGATCGCCAAGTACGCCCGCCTGATCCGGGGCGGCATGAAGATGCAGATGAAGACCGACGAGGACACCCGCCAACTCGGTGGCGATGTAATTGTTGGCCCGGACGGTCGAATCATCCTCGCCCACTGCTCCAAAAACCAGGCGGATCGGCCAAGTGTCGAGACCCTGGTTGCTACGATCCGAAAGACATAGAGGAAACTTCATGAGCAAGAGTGTCACAGCAACAAGGCGGCGGCCTGATGAACATTACGAACTGAAATGGGTAATGGCCCGGTGGCACAGGTTTGCAACCTGTGCAGTCGGCATGCCGCCCAAAGGGCACCCGGAAACCTGCCCCACCCGATTACCCGATTCAGTTGTGAATGTTCATCAACCCGCCGCCACCGAAATCACAAAGAGCAAATAAAAACGGCGGGGATGATTCCCGCCGTTCATTGCTGCCTGCGGTCTGCTACCTGCTAGAAGTGAACAATCACCGTCGTGCCGAGGGGCGCCCATTGGTAGAGGGTCGCGACCAATGCGACCGGCGAGTTGACGCAGCCGTGGCTACCGCCTCGCTCAGTACCCGGACCAAAGACACTTCGCCATGGCGCGCCGTGGATCGCGTAACCACCACCGGCGAAATACATCGTCCACGGAACGTGCTTGATGTCATATGCGGTTGGGAGGCCAATATCGCCTTTCATCCGTTCGTCCTTCACCTTGGCGAAGATCTGAAAGACTCCGGGCGGTGTCGGGTTCGCGGCCTCACCGGAGGTGATGTCGAACTGCTGCGCGACTGCATTCCCCTCATATGCCACCAAATGCTGCGTCTTGAGGTTTACATCAATCCACTTCGGCCAAATGCTCACGCTATAATCCATCGCGCCGCCGTCTTTCGGCACCGGGTTGACGCCGAGTTCGCGCGCCAGCGCGAATTCCTTGCCAAGATTACCGAGCCGGACGGTGTCCTGGCCGTTCGCGCCTTTGACGAGTTCGAAGCGCGCCCGCTCGAAATACTGGACCGTCGTTACGGCCTTCGTGTCACCGACGGCCTCGCGGGTCGGCTCGGAAAGCGGGAAGCCGAAAACACCGAGGTCGCCATTCTGCTGCCAGAAGGTGGCGAATAGCCCCGTGACACTATGCCCCGTTTGTGTGAAGAGCATACGACCATCGCGGTCAGGACCGAACTGATCGCGGGAAAGCGGCATGAAGGGCGAATCGTGGCGACCGAGCACGGCCTCCGCGCCGAGGCGACCAAAGGAGATGCCGATTGCGGGTGTGTACTCGACGATGCCGCGCTCGAAGTACTGCTTGGTCGTCTTGCCGTCCTTCACCTCTTCGGTGATTGGGTTGCCGATCCGGTCCACGCCGCCGTTTTCGTGCCAGAAGTCGAGGAAATCGCCGTTCACATTGTGCCCGGTGACTGGGAAATAGACAATAGTCGGCCCCGCCATCGGCGATTCCGCGCCGACGGCGATCGGCGCAATCAGCGCGAACGCGAGGAGCGCGGTAGTCGTCACCGCAAGCGCCCGCCAAGCCCTTTGTAGTCTCACTCGCGGGTTGTGCCAGATGCTCACGCCCATTCCTCCTCAGCCAACCACCCATGCACCCCAGCACGTCAGACACTGTTACGATTGTTTAAACGTTCTCATACGCCATTTGGTTGCACAAAAAAAGGCGATCGCGGCACATCGTCCCTACGCGAAAAAGCGTAGCCCATCTTACCCGAAGAAACAAGAGATCATGTGGGATATTCCCCGCCCCGATCCATGGTCTGTTGATGCAAGCCATGTGCCAAAGCGCGCAGTTCCTCGCGCGGCCGCAAGACGGTTAGCCAGCGTTCGGGGATTGCCCCGGCGCCCTCCCGCGCACCGGCGAGCGCACCCGCCACCGCGCCGCTTGTATCGGCGTCATCGCCGAAGTTCACGGCGGCGATGACGGCCCCCTCAAAGGTCGGGTAATGGGTCAGCGACCAGAGCGCGGTCTGCATCGTGTGCAAGGCGTAGCCCGTGCTACGCACCTCGGCTTCGCTGATATAGGGGATGGCCCGCACCGCCTGCGCGACCGCCCGTTCCTCGATCACGGCGGCGATCCGCTCCAGAAAATCCGGCTGCTGGCCGTTCAGGAGCAGTTCGCGCAGCGCGGCATTAACCGCAACCGCCGCCCACTGCGCTAGCGGATCGGCGTGCGTGATCGCGGACGAGAGCCGCGTATCGGCGATCAACCGGTCGAGGTCGTTGCAGCGGAACAGGCCAACGGGCGCGCAACGCATCACGCCCGCATTACCGATCCCCTGCCCGCCCGCCTCGCGGTACGTCCGCTCGCCCGCCTCCTGCCACGACAAACCCCGGTCGAGGTACATCAGAGCGCGCCGCGTCGTCGTGCCGATGTCCTTCGGGTCCGAATGCAACCAGCCCACGAAACGGCGCGCGATATCGTCGCCGTCCACCGTGCCCGTCGCGACGATGCTTTCGGCGATGCAGGTCGCCATCTGCGTGTCGTCCGTCACCTCGCCGGGCGCGAGTCGCAACCAGCCGCCGCCGATAATGTCGCGCAGTTGGCCGTACCGCGTGCGAATCTCATCGCGCGACAGGAATTCCACGGTCGCGCCGAGCGCATCCCCGCACGCGAGGCCGAGCATACACCCCGCGAACTGCTCCTCGGAAACGGTCTGCTGGCTCATGGAGGCCTCCAAAGAACGAAGGAGTGAGGACTGAGAAGGGAGGGCGCACGGCTGTGCGCCCCTACCATTCCGTATACTGTCTACTGCGTCTCGTTGACACTGCGGAACCGCTACGGCATCATGCGCGCATCGGGTCGCCGGGCGCCAGTATACGGCGTTTTTGCCCGGCATCGCGAACCGATCTGTGGGGGATCGTGCCAGCGAGATACACGCAAATGCATACGGGTGGGAAGGACGAGGGAACACGAACATGGTGACACATCCGCCGGGCACGCCGGACAACAACGCCGATGGCGAGACGCGGGTCGCGGCCGACACACCCGCGTCGCCGGAGACGCTGCTGGGCGGCAAGTACCGCGTCGAGCGGGTAATCGGCGAGGGGACGTTCGGGAGGGTCTATCTCGCGACGGACACCCGCCTGCGCCGCCCCGTCGCCATCAAGGAACTGCTCGCGACGCGCAACGCGACCGACCCGGAACTCTTCCAGACCTATCTCGACCGCTTCGGGCGCGAGGCACGGGCCGGTGGCGCGATCACCCATCCGAATGTCGTTACCGTCTATGAGTTGGAAATAGACAGCGCCCAGAATACCTACCTCGTGATGGAATATGTAGACGGCATGAATCTGGGCGCACTGCTCGATCAGGTCGGCAGTTTGCCGGTCGAACGCGTCGTCGCTATTGCCCTCGACATTGCGCGCGGCCTCGAAGTCGTCCATGAGGCGGACGTGGTGCATCGGGACCTCAAGCCCGCGAACATCATGATCTCGCGGCGCGGCGGCGCAAAGGTCGGCGACTTCGGCATCGCGCAGGTCGGCACGGAGAGCCAGCGCACGCAAGTCGTGATCGGCCACCCCGGTACGCCGCTCTATATGAGTCCCGAGCAAACGAGTGGCTTCGGCTATATTGACGGTCGTTCAGACCTGTACAGCCTCGGCCTCGTTATCTACGAGATGCTTGCGGGCGAACCGTACGCGCGCCGCCGCGTGCCGCTCGGGCAGGCACGGCCCGGAACACCGCCCGCGCTCGTCGCCATCGTCGAGAAATTACTCCAGAAAGACCCCGATCAGCGGTACCAGAGCGCGAGCGATCTGATCGCCGATCTGTCGAAACTCACCGGCGCTCCCCAGCAACCAACCGCGACGGACACGTATGCCCTGCCCAGCGCCGCGCCGGGAGCATACCCGCCCGGACCGCCCTCGCAGCAGGGCGGCTATGGTGGACCGGTGAGCGGCGTGCCAAACGCGTATGGTGGCCCACCGTCGCAGCCACCCCCCCCCGGCACGTACGGCGCCCCCGGCACGCAGCCGTATGCGTACAGCCAGGCGCCACCGCCGCTCCCGCAACAGAAGCGCGGCGGCATCCCGCTTGTGGCAATCATCGGCATCATTGCGACAGTGCTGATTGTCGCCATTGGCGGCATCGCGCTCGCGGCGACGCGCGGCGGCGGGCAATCCGCGACCGCGACGGTGCCGGTCGGCACCTCGGTCGCCAATGCGGGCGCGACGGCGACGAATGCGATTGGCGACGCCCCGACCGCGACCAGTGGCATCCCGACCGCGAATATCGGGACGTTCGCCGTGCCGACCTTTGTTGTTCCGCTGGTCGCGTCACAGACGGCACCCGTCGGCACGAGCGGCACGACAACGCCCGTCGCCACGGCGGCGCGAACGCCGTCTCCGGCCACCGGCACGGCGAGCGTGGGCGCCGCGCCCCCCTCCGCGAGCGGCAGCACGCCGTTCCCGACCGCCTCGAATCAGGTGAAACTCGCCGCAGGTAAGCCACTAACTACGGCGGTCGGACCGAATATCTACGTGGATGACGAGAACCGCTACACGCTGCATTACCCAAAGGAGTGGGAGCAAGCGCCGGGCGATGCCGACACCGACGTGCAGTTCACCGCACAGGGCACAACCACGGCCGGGGTCACGACCTCCGATCTCAACGGCGAAAAGAAGCCGACCGCGCAGGAACTCGCCGATCAGATCAACACGACCTTCGCCCGGCAACTGACGAACTTCAAACTGGTCGAAGCGACGCAGGTGAAAGTCGCCGGACAGGACGGCGTGCGGATGCTCTATACCTTCACGGACAAGAACAACACCGTGACGCTCGGCGGCTACCTTTTCACTTTTGCGACGGATAAGACGGTCGTCCTCTTCAGTTGCTACGCGGCGAAAGACAGTTTCGATAGCCGCGTGCCGACCTTCGATAGCGTCGCCGCTTCGTTCACGGGCGGCGTCGCGCTCGACAACACCTACGCGGACCCGCAGAGCCGGTTCACCTTCGATTACCCGAAGGCGTGGTCGGAGAAGAAACCAAATTCGACCTCCGTCGCCGCCCTCGTCGCCCCCACGGACGGAACACCGAGCTTCAATGTCGTAATCGGCACGACATCGAGTACGATCCAGCAATACTATGATGGGAACATCAAGACGATTGCCGATCCGTCGTCCGGCTTCAAGGCGTACAAGAAGGTCAGTGAGAGCGACACGACGATCTCCGGTCAACCCGCGAAGTTGCAGATCTACACGGCAGACATCAACGGAAATGGCACGATCTTCGAGTTGCACCAGTGGTTTATCGTCAAGGACGGCAAGGGATACGTCCTCACCTACTCCGTCCTCGCGGACAAGGCGAAGGACTTCCCCGGCTACGGGCCGATCCTCGCCAATTCGTTTACGATCCTTTAGGGAGTAGTCAGTAGTCGGTAGTCGGAGCTAGAAATCGCCCTCCGCCGTTTCGCCTGTGGCAGAATAGGTGCGATGGGAAGCACGCTACCGCAATGACCGCTCTGCTGACCCCTGACTACCGACACTGACTACTAGAGGATGTGCCAATGGATGACACGCTCTGGTTCAAGGACGCGATCTTCTACGAAGTGCCCGTGCGCTCGTTTTATGACAGTTCCAACGACGGCAGCGGCGATTTTGTCGGGCTGACGCAGAAACTGCCGTATATCCGCAATCTCGGTGTGGATTGCATCTGGCTGCTGCCGTTCTATCCCTCGCCGCTGCGGGATGACGGCTACGATATCGCCGAGTTCTACGACATCCACCCGGATTACGGCACGCTGGACGACTTCAAAGCGTTTCTCGACCGCGCGCACGAACTCGGCATGCGCGTGATTGCCGATATGGTGCTGAACCACACGAGCGATCAACACCAATGGTTCCAGGAGGCGCGCCGCTCGCCCGATTCGCCGTACCGCAACTACTACGTCTGGAGCGACGACCCGACGCTGTACAAGGATGCGCGGGTGATCTTCACGGACACCGAGATTTCCAACTGGACGTTCGATCCGGTCGCCGGGCAATACTATTGGCACCGCTTTTTCAGCCACCAACCGGATCTCAATTTCGAGAATCCCGCCGTCCAGCAGGCGATGCTCGATGTGATCGCGTACTGGCTCGGCTTCGGGCTCGACGGCTTCCGCTGCGACGCCGTGCCCTATCTCTACGAGCGCGACGGCACCAACTGCGAGAACCTACCGGAGACGCACGCCTACCTGAAGCAGGTGCGCCGCTATGTGGACGAGCACTTCCCCGGCAAGATTCTGCTCGCCGAGGCGAATCAGTGGCCTGCCGATGTGATCGCCTACTTCGGCAACGGCGACGAGGTCCACATGGCGTTCCACTTCCCGATCATGCCGCGCATCTTCATGGCGATCCGTCGCGAGGAGCGGATGCCGATCGTCGAGATCATGGAACAAACGCCGGACATCCCCGAACTCTGTCAGTGGGGGATGTTCCTGCGCAACCACGACGAACTGACGCTGGAGATGGTGACGGACGCCGAGCGGGACTACATGTACTACGAGTACGCGAAAGACCCGCGCATGAAGATCAACATCGGCATTCGCCGCCGCCTCGCGCCACTCGCGGAGAATGGCCGCCGCCAGATCGAACTCCTCAACAGCATCCTGCTCTCGATGCCCGGCAGCCCGATCCTCTACTACGGCGACGAGATCGGCATGGGCGACAACTACTACCTCGGTGACCGCAACGGCGTCCGCACGCCGATGCAGTGGTCCAGCGACCGCAACGCCGGTTTCTCGCGCGCCGACCCCGCCCGGCTGTATAGCCCAGTAGTTATGGACCCGGTCTACGGCTTTCAGTCCATCAATGTCGAGGCGCAGGAGCGGACGCCGACCTCCTTGCTGAACTGGATTACCCGGCTGATCCGCGTGCGCAAGAAATACCCGGCCTTCGGGCGCGGCTCGCTCGAATTCCTCGGCGGCGGCAACCCGAAAGTGCTCGCCTATATCCGGCAGTACGAGGGGCAGACGCTGCTCGTCGTCCTCAACCTTTCCCGGTTCGTGCAGTGCGCGGAAGTGGACTTGAGCCGCTTTATCGGCATGCAGCCCGTAGAACTGATCGGCGAGACGCGCTTCCCGGCAATCACCGACCGTCCCTACTTCTTCACCCTCGGCCCGCACGCCTTCTATTGGTTTCGGCTGGAGGTCCACGACGAGAGATGATCGGGTCGTGGTAGCGCGGAACAAAAAGGTCATGCGACCCGGCCTCAGTCCCCAGTCCTCGCGCGGAGGGCGGCTTCGAGGTGCATCTGCCGGGCGGTCAGGGTGAGGTCGCCGCGCGAGCGTTCGAGGACGCTGCGGACGAGGTCGGTCGTGCGGCGCAGGCCGTGCGTGACGGCGTCGGGGTAATCCACGGTGACGAGCAGACCGAAGATGTCGTCCATGATGGCGAGCGTCGTCTCGGCGGCGGCGATGTCGCCCGCGCGGAGCGCATCGAGGAGATGCCGCCGCAGTTCGCCCGCCGCCTCGCCCAGCCCATTGAGGTAGACCGGCTCGTCTATGTCGAGGTCGGCGGGCGACGGAATTGCCGTTTCTCCGATCAGCGCGCGGACGATGCACGCCTCGGCGTATTCCTTCTGCGCGTCCTGCACGTAGCCTGCCCAGTAGACCGGCGGGAAGTCCGTTCGATATGCGCCCAGCCCGGCGTGCAGCGCATGCGCCCGTTCGAGCAACACGTCCGCCTCGGCAAACTCGCCCCGATGCACCGCGCGAATCGCATTGGCGCTCGACCGCACGATCTGCCGCGTGTCCGCCAGCGCCTTTTCCCGCGCCGCGTTCACCGCCTCCAACCGCGCGAGCGCCGCATCACCGATAGCAAGGATTGAGGACTGAGGACTCGTCATTATCCGGCGCTCCACGTATACGCGAGAGCGCGGAAGCGGAGGCCGAGATCATTGGCGGAGGGATCGAAACCCTTGACGAGATCGCGCACGGCGACGGTATTTTTGGAGAAGTCGAGCGGAAGGATTGGCAGATCGGTCATGATGCGCTGCTGAATCCTCGTGTACAAGTCTTTGCGCTCGGGCTGCTGCTCCGGCTTGGAGATGCCGCGCGCCTTGCCGAGCATGCTGTCCACGTCAGTATTGAGGTAACGGCCGGCGTTGAGGCCCGTCTTCGCCGCGTCAATCGAGAAGATCGGGGAGAGATCGGGGTCCACCTCGCTCGCATAACTGGCGACGAAGGCATCGAAGTCATGCGTCCGCGTCACGCGATCCACGAAGGCCGTCCACTTCTCCGAGACGACGGTGACATTGACGCCGACCTTCGCCCACGCATCGCGCAGCAGCCCGGCGTAGATTTCGCGAATCGGGTCGCTGGAGTTCGTGGCGAGCGTGAACGAGAAGGTCTGGCGATCCTTGACGCGGATACCGTCCACGCCTGCCTTCCAGCCCGCCGCGTCGAGGAGCCGCTTCGCTTCATCCACGTTCTGCCGGTACGTCGGGTCCACCGGCGCGTAGGCCCACGAGGGCGGCGGCTGCACGCCATCGGCGACGGTGCCGACGCCATTACGCGCGCTCTGGAGCATCGCGGCGCGGTCGAGCGCAAGCATCAGCGCCTTGCGGACATTGGTATCGCCGAAGAATTTGCTCGCGGGCTTGGCGGCGTCGAGTTGCAACCCGACATAGGTCATGTCGTAGGTGTCGTAGGTCGTCAGTTTGACGCCCGGCGTATTCGCAAGCCCCTTCTGCACGATGGGCGAGACGACGCCGAAATCCGCCTTACCGGTCGCCAGCGCGTCGCGCACGGCGTCGTCGGTCGGCAGGACGATGTAGGTATAGTGCGGGGCGGCGACGCGCCCGAGATGGTAGCTCGGGTTGGCGTCCGCCTCCATCCGCTCCGAGCGCAGCCAGCGCACCATCCGAAAGGGGCCGGTGCCGACGATGTTGCTCGTCGTACCGAAGTCGCTCGCCGCGAGGTCCGCCGGTTGGGTGTTGACGAGGCTGTGCTGCGGCACGATGCCGAAGGCGGCGATATCGGTGAGAAAACTGGCCGTCGGCAACCGGAGTTTGAATCGCACAGTCCGGTCGTTGACCGTCTTCACGCTCTCGACGACCGCATACGCAGTGTTGTAGCGCGGCGAGTTCGCGTCGCGGTTCAGATAGAGATTGTAGGAGTAGGTAATATCATCCGCCGTCAGATCCTGATTGTCGCTCCACTTGACACCCTTCCTCAGCGTGAAGGTATAGGCCAGGCCGTCATCCGAGCCGGTCCACGCCTCGGCGAGGTCGGGCGTCGCCGTGCCGTCTTTCGGGCTGATGGTGACGAGGCCACTGAAAAAGAGTCGCGACAGCGCCAGTGAGGTCGGATCGGCGATCAGGATCGGGTTCAGCGTCCGCGCATCCGCCGAACCGACCTCGGTAATGCCCGTCGTCACCGGATCAGCGGGGTTCGCGGGCAGCGGCGAGG
The DNA here is from genome assembly GCA_038231255.1 of Thermomicrobiales bacterium. Lineage (GTDB taxonomy): Bacteria > Chloroflexota > Chloroflexia > Thermomicrobiales > JALYUS01 > JALYUS01. The sequence goes on from JBBRLR010000106.1 coordinate 12,220, forward strand.
CGGGGCTTGGCGCCGCGCTCGTCGGGGCTTTCACACCCGGAATCTGCGTCACCACACCCACACTCGGCGCTACCCGCGCCGCAGCGGTCGGCGACGCCCCCACGGGCGGCACGCTGGCATTCGGCACGCCGGGCGCTTTTGTCCCGCCGCAGGCGGCAAGGAGAGCAATGAGCAATGAGCAATGAGCAATGAGGAGCGCGGCGCGACCGAGCCTGCGCCGGTACCTCGTAACATCCACTATGCTCTTTGCTATCGTCCACTCATTGCCCATCGCTTATTTGATCCGATCAATAAATTCTGCCGCGACGAACCCTTGATTACCGCCGTGGCCGACCTTCACCCAGGTTCGCCCCTCGGCCTCCTGCGGGTCCTGGAGGATACTCAACTCCGTGCCCGCCGCGAGCGATTCGAGCGATTTCGCTTTCGTCGAGGGCGATTCGCGCAGGACAAGCCCGTCCGCACTGTCCTTCACCTTCGCCTTGACACCGACGATCAGCTGGCTACCGGTTGCGTTCGTGATCGTCGGCGCATTGGCCGGGAAGGTTACGGCGGTGGCGGCCGAGAGCGTTGGCGGTGGGGTGAGGCTGCGCGCGACGCTCGTCGGCGTCGGCGGTGCGGGCGTAATAATCACTTTGACGCCCGTCTCGCCCTGATCCTTTCCACAAGCCACAAGCAGGAGCGGTACCGCTAGGAGCGAGACGACGCCTCGGCGCGCCCAACGGGTGGCCGCGCGTCGCAAGCATGCGGATGTTCCCACGCATCCCCTTCTTCCCATTTGCCCCACACCGGAACGCACGATGTCCTTCATGCCGCTAGTGTAGCAAAGACCCTCGCCTTTGTGTACGGACACGCCCAATCCCCGTCCGCTGCGGGCCGCAGTATCGCACGTCCTCTGCATTATGTCTACTTAGAATTCGGGAAAGAGAATTAGAACGCAGAGATCGCAGAGAAAGAATAAATTTCCCCTCCTCAGTGTCCTCTGCGATCTCTGCGCCCTCTGCGTTCGCATCTCTCCTCGGTGTTTTAGCGGTTCATGTATTACTTCTTCTGCGTGTCCGCCAGGAACTGCTTCATGCCGCCGACGATGAAGCCCGCGAAACCACAGGCGATGTAGAGGAAGCCCATCTCAATCGCCTCGCGCGCCTGTGCGGCATCGCGTACGACAGTGCCGAGAATCTTGTCGCTCCCCTTGCTCTTCTCGACGACACGCCGCATCTGCTCCTGCACCGACGGATGATCGAACTGGTTGGGCACGCCGAGCGCGTGGCTCATGTCGCCGCGCCCAACGAAAAGGACATCCAGCCCCTCGACCGTGCAGATTTCTTCCAAATTATCTACGGCGCGTGGGTTCTCGATGTGCGCGATGGTCAGCACTTCCCGGTTGAGGTGCTGCATCGCGTCATACATGCTCATGCCGCTGAGACCGTAGTCGCTGGCACGCGGGGAGGCGCTGCCTCGCCAGCCGCGCGGCTGGTAGCGGCAGGCCTGCACAAACGCTTCGGCCTCGTCTTTGGTATTGATTTGCGGCACATGGAGGCCCTGCACGCCGAGATCGAGGTAGCGCAAGATCAGTTGCGGATCGCGCACGGGGCAGCGGGCGATCGCTGTCATGCCACGCGCCTCGGCGGCGAGCACCATCGGGTAAACGCCCTCGTAGTCAATGTAGCCATGCTCGCAGTCAATAATACCGAAGTCCATCCCCGCGAACGCCGTCAATTCCATTGCCATCGGCGACGGCATCGGGATGAACGGCCCGATCACTGCCTCGCCCCGGAGCATCTTCGCCTTCGTCGTGTTCTCGCGCATCCCAATTCCCCTTCCCATTGTCGTAATGCATCGCGCTGCCATCATAACGGGAGCAACGAGCAACGAGCAATGAGCAACGATGTTCGTTGTTCACAGTTCGCAGTGACCTGATGTGAGCCGCATCGAGCTCCGAACCCCCAACACCGAGCTCGCGTCTCGCCCTTGACAGGACCCGACAGGCCGCGTAGGATGCACTTCGCCTCAGTGCCGAGGTAGCTCAGTCGGTAGAGCATACGACTGAAAATCGTAGTGTCGGCGGTTCGATTCCGCCCCTCGGCACCACTCTTTTCCCTTGTACAATAACAAAATCCTCTCGCGATTCTTGGCAATCGTATGCAACGAGAACCGCCCTGGACGTGGTTTCGACTCCATGCGAGGACCTGCGCCCGATGATTCTATTTCCTCGTATATTGTCATAAGAAGTGCTTTACACCAGAAACCTTCTATTGCCGTACAGCATATGCTGGTCGGTGGGGGAATGAAATAATCACAACAAGATTTCCCGCGTAAAGAACCCGTCGGCAGCGGCGCGCCTATCCCCTCATGGGCGGCGTCGCGTGCGGGCTGTGACACGGCGGTACGCGGCACCGTCGAAAGGATGACGCATGGGATCCAACGCACGGCGCCCACATTCCGCATTTACCGATAAGTCTATAAGAATTTGGCTAGCCGTCGCCGTCCTGGTATTGACTCTCCAATTGGCGAGCAACCTTTTAGGCGTGCAGTCTCTAGTGACGGTTAGCGCGGCGGATTATCCTATGCCATCATCGGACGCGGGCTCGCTCGCTTTCCAACTTCCGTGGCCCAGCGGAACGCACTCCATCTCAGGCTATACTGCGGGTTGCGGTGACCATGGTGGGTCACTCGGCGGGACGCCTAGCCAATACTACGCTCTGGATTTTCATTTCTCGCGAGGTCAGGAAATATCCTCTATCGGTCCAGGCACTGTAACGACCGGTAGTGCGTACACCGTCGGTGCACCAAACTTCGGTCGGTATGTAATCGTGCATCACACGGACACCAGCGGCAACTCGAATGGTTATGCCTCTCTATATACACATCTCAATAGCCAGAACGTTGCAGATCTCCCAATTGTTAATGGTAAGCCGACAGTAGCTCGCGGCCAAAAAATTGGCACTGCTGGTGATGATGGAATACCCCCAATATCAGGTCAAGATAACGTACACCTTCACTTCGTCGTATTCCAAAACATCGCCGCAACGGATGACGCGCCATGGAATCAAGACGTAACGCATGCATACGCGCCAGTCCTGAGTGGGTATCATAACTTCTGGTTGAAGGGGCAGAGTGTATTAGGGGCGGGTTGTGGGACATTTGTCGGCAGTGAAGCATATGCAGCAGTAGTGCTGCCGGGGGGATGGTATGTCGGACCAACGCCAAGTGATGGCACTACCGTTGGGAGTGGTCAAAGACTAGCTATTCAAATTCACGCATACGATTACACGAACTCGGGCTTGGACTATGTCAACATTACATCGCTGGACAGTGGTTCTACTTACTGGTGCATCCGGGAAGTCCATTGTAGGATAGTGGGGAGCCGACAAGGAGGTTCCCGATGCCGAGACGCTTGACCTTGCGCCCCCTCGCCGACGACGAAGCGGCAATGATCCATCGCCTCGCCCATGCCCGCACGATCCCGC
>JBBRLR010000107.1:0-15572 GCA_038231255.1 Thermomicrobiales bacterium
AACGATGCTGCTGCTGAAGCGGGGCGGCTTCACGGGCTTTCTGCTGGACGACCACGTGCCGCAGATGGCGGGGGACACGCCGTGGGGGCACCGGGGGCGGGCGCACGCGATCGGCTACATGCAGGGGCTGCTCGATGCCATCGAAGCATTCGGGAAGTAGCGAGTAACGAGACGGAGCGATTCCTCTCATTACGCGCTGCTTGCCCACTCTGGAGAAAACCCCCTCGCGCCAGGAGGGGTTTTGGGTGGGTAAAACGCGGTACGCTTCTTGCGAAAATCGGAGCGCCATCACCTCATGGCCGCATGTGTCTAGGAGAAAGGAAACGGCCGACTGGATGACGGTGAAGATCGAGGGCGTCTCGGAACTTACATTGCAGGTCGCGGATCTCGATGCATCGGAGCGGTGGTATACAAAGAATCTCGGCCTCCCGGTTGTCGGGCGGCAACCGGAGGAAGGGTTTGTTTGGCTGAAGGCGGGCGAATGGACGCGGCTCGGCCTCTGGCTTCCCGGTGAGCGACAATTCGGTGATGAGCCGGGCGCACACGTCCATTTCGCGATGCGCGTCCACCGCGATGACTTGCCCCATCTCGCCGGCGAACTGCGCGGCAACGGTTTATCAGTCGAAGGCCCTGTCCAGCACGATGGCAAGGACAGCAGCATCTACGTCAAAGACCCGGACGGCCACATGATCGAATTCTTCGACTACGAGCCGCAGAAAGACCAACCGGGGAAGCAATGAGGCACGGGTTTCCTTACTCATTGCTCCGGGAAGAGGGGCGCTTCATCGTCGTCGAGGATTTGCGCGTCGAAAAGGTTGGCGAGGCGCTGGATGTGCGCGTTGGCTTCGTCTGGGGTGATCGCCGGTGTCGTGATGGGTGGCGTCGGCGTGACGCTCGCGCCGTTGGATAGCGGGGGCGGTTCGACCGCGACGGGCGGCGGAATCGGCGCAATGATCTCCATCGGTGGCGGCGTAGAGGATGCGACGGGCCGGAGGGGCCTGCCATTCTGCGCGGAAACCATTGCTGGGCGATTGCCGATTAGTTCACAAGTCACGCGCACCGGCTGGCCGACGAGCGGACTGATCACTTTCTCCAGCAACAGGCGTGTCTCGTCCTGGATCATGTGATCATAATAAAACTTGCCTGCGGTCGCGAGGACAATGAGATTGCCGCGCACCTCGTGCGGGTCAACGTCATTCAGGATGGCGCGCGTCTTCGCACTCCCCTCCATCTTCACACCCTGCTTGATACGCCCCCAGACCTCGTGCAATCGCTCGACGGTCAAATCGCCGCCCGTCGGAATCGGGGTGGCGCTCGCGGCCACCACGATCGGCGATGGCGGCGTGGGCGTGTTGTCGCGCTCCGGTCGGAAGCGGTCGGGGCGGAGCGCGATGGGCGTCGTCTCCGGCTCGGCAGCGGGCGGCATGGATCGTTCGGTGGGCGGACGTGACGGGCGGGCGGCGCTGATCGGCGTCGGTGTCGGTGCGGGAGCGGTCATCGGCGTCGTGGCCGGGATGCTCTGCATCGGCTGTGGGATCGGCACGGACTGCCCGCTCCGCATCAGCACGGCGTCCACGACGGCGAGTTCGAGCGGCAGATGGCCGTACGCGGTGTGCTTCAGGCGGAACTCGACCTGGCTGAAGAGTTTGGTGATGTACGCCACTTCGGCGGGCGCGAACGCACCGACGCGTTCCTGGATCGCGGCGTCCGCGACCTCACCGGCGCGTGGCACGGCGTAAGCGGCGTAGAGGAGCGCGCGGAAGGCGGCGACGATCTGCCCAGTCAGCACGCCCGGCTCGACGCCCGACTCGCTCGCGGCGTTGATCGCGGCGATCCCCGACCCGGCGTCGCGTGCGGCGAGCGCGTCAATGATTGCCAGCACCCGCTCGTTCGACCCCGCGCCGAGCACCGCGCGCACCGTCTCCAGCGTGATGCCGTCACCGGACGACCCGTACGACGCGAGCGTGTCGAGCAAACTGAGCGCGTCGCGCATCGAGCCGGTTGCCTGCCGCGCGATGGCGGCGAGCGCGTCATCGCTGGCGATCAGCCCTTCACGCGTGCAGATGCGCCGCATCAGCCCGGTCATTGCCGCAACCGGAATACGGTGGAAATCGAACCGTTGGCAGCGCGACGCGACGGTGTCGAGCAACTTCTCCGGCTCCGTTGTGCAAAGGACGAACTTCGCGTGCGGCGGCGGCTCTTCGAGCGTCTTCAAGAAGGCGTTCCACGCGGCTGGGGTCAGTTGATGGCATTCGTCAATGATGTAGAAGCGATAGCGCAGTTGCGACGGGTTGAACTGCACCGTCTCGCGTAGTTGGCGGATCTCATCAATGCCGCGATTGGAGGCGGCATCAATTTCGATCAGGTCCATCGTCCGTCCCTCGACGATGGCGCGGCACGCCTCGCACTGGTTGCACGGGCGGCTGTCCGGGTCCGGGTTGAGGCAGTTCGCAGCCTTCGCGAGCAGGCGCGCGGTGCTCGTTTTGCCGGTGCCGCGCGGCCCGCAAAAGAGGTAAGCGTGCGCGAGCCGCCCCTGCCTGATCGCGCTCTTGAGGGTGCGGGTGATGTGCTCCTGCCCGACCAGTTCGTCCGCATCGAATGTGGTGGGGCGGTAGATGCGGTAGAGTGTCTGCATCGCGGGTTTCTCGGCGTCCATGCTGCCTCTCGGTCGTGCTGGGCGGGGCCACGGGAAGGTGGCATCGGCGTTCCCCGCGCGGGTGTTCGTTCAGGTTTCAGTATCGCCGAACCGCAGCCAGGTGACAACCTCACGCCGGGTTTCCTCGGTTGCTTGACGCACGACGTAGAATAGAAATCACGGAACACCACAGTATGCATGCGGACGTTGTGCCCGCACGCGATCCACCCTCGGGGCTTGTCGCCGATTTACGGGAGGGTACATGCGCACCACACCGACGGGTCAGTTATCGTATCGTTTGACGCGGCGCGGCTTCCTTGCTATCGCGGGAACCAGCGCCGCTGCCGCGATCCTCGCCGCTTGCGGAGGCGCGACCGGCCCGGCAACGCAACAAGCGTCGCCGGCTGCTACTACCAATTCAGCCACAAGCCCCGCTAAGCCCGGTCAAACCCCCGTTGCCGCCGCGCCATCGCCCGCTGCGGTCGTGGCCCAGGCCAAGCCCGGCGGGAAACTCGTCATCCGTTGGTGGACGGGCGATCCGCCCGATCTCGACCCGTACCTGAACGTCACCTTCCGCTCCCAGGAATTCGGCGGCTTCTTCTATAGCCGCCTCTTGAAGTACGACAGCGGCCCATCAGTTACGCCGAACTCCTTCGCGCCCGTCCCCGATCTCGCCGAGAAGTACGAGGTCTCCTCGGACGGGCTGACCTACACCTTCACCCTCCGCGCCAACGCCAAATGGCAGAACAAGGAGCCGATGAACGGCCGCGCCGTCACCGCCGACGACGTCGTCTGGTCCTTCGACCGCTTCCGCAAGGTCTCGCCGAACAGGAATTACTTCGATGTCGTCAAGGAGGTCAAGGCGACCGACCCGCGCACCGTCGTCTTCACACTCAACAACGTTTTCGCCCCCTTCGAGAACTCCGTCGCCGCGCCGGTCTTCTACATCATGCCGAAGGAGGTAATCGAGGCGGACGGGGATGCGCGCAAGCGGGTGGTGGGCAGCGGGCCGTGGATCTTCGACAAGTACGACAAGGGGGTGCAGGTCGTCGCGAAGAAGAACCCGGACTACTACTTCACGGGTACGCCGAACGTGGACGAGGTGGACCTGCTGATCGTGCCGGAGGACGCGACCGCCGTCGCCAATATGCGCGCGAAGCAGATTGACATCAACGCCCTTTCGCAGTCGGATCGCAAGGGGATCGTCGCCTCGAACCCTGAGATCAAGCTGCTCGATTACCCGCAGAATCAGCTCTACTTCATGTATTGGCGAGTGGACGCGCCGCCGTTCAACGACATCCGCGTGCGGCAGGCCGTTTCGCTGGCGCTCGATCGGGACGAGATGATCAGTGTGCTCTGGGAGGGCACCGGCTTCCTCAACAATGCGCTCCCGGCGGGCCAGCGATCCTGGTATCTCGACCCCCGCAGCGCGGACATGGGGCCGAGCGCGAAATACTACAAGCGCGACGTAGACGCGGCGAAGAAACTGCTCGCCGACGCAGGGTTCGCGGGCGGTCTCAAAGTGCCGATCATCTCCAGCCTCAATGCCTACGGGAATGTGTTCAACAGCAGCATCGAACTGGTCATCAAGCAGTTGAAGGACGCCGGTATCCAGGCGGACTTGCGGCCGCAGGACTATGCCGCGTACGTCGGCAGCACCTTCCTCGGCAAGTTCGATCCGGGGACGATGGTCTGGGGGCTGGAAACGCCGTTCCAGGAGCCGCACGAGTACCTGTTCAACATGTACCACCCGAAGGGGGTCCGCAACCACGCGGGCGTCAATGACCCGAAACTGACCGAGATGGTCGAAAAGCAGGCGATCACACTCGACAAGCCGGCGCGCAAGGCGATGATCCTCGATATTCAGCGGTACACCGGCGAGCAGCAATACTACGTCTTCGGCGTAGCCGGAAATACGACGATTGCCACGCAGCCGTGGGTGAAGAACTTCTTCTACGAGAGCGACTATGCGCGCGGCGGCGAATGGGTCCCGAAAGTCTCGCTCGACGGCAAGCCAACCTGAGCAGCACACCGGCAAGCATTGAAAGGAATTGCGGTAATACCGTGCGACAGCCTTGCCCCGTGCGGGAGAGACGTTTAGGATACGGGCATCGTCCATTGTCCCGAGGTCGCATCGCTCCGCCGGATCGCATGCGCCCGCTCCACAGCGTCGAGGAGGATGTCGCATGGCCGCACCGGTTCGCACCGAGACGATTGATCAGGAACGCGCCCGCCGGATGGTCGGCTCCGCGACGCTCCACGCCCGCGCTACAACAACATTCCCAGACGGCGTCACGCACGACGGGCGGTACATGGAGCCGTTTCCGCTCTACTGCACCCACGCCCAAGGTCCGCGCAAGTGGGATGTGGACGGGAACGAGTACATAGACTACTTCGGCGGGCACGGCGCGCTGCTGCTCGGCCATGCGCACCCAGCGATCGTCGAGGCGCTCCAGCGGCAGGCGGCGCTCGGCACGCACCTCGGCGCATGCCACGAGCAGGAGATTGTCTGGGGGGAGCAGATCAAAGAAATCGTCCCCTCGGCGCGCGGCGGCATGGTTAAGTTCACCGCCTCCGGCACCGAGGCGACCATGCTGGCGATGCGGATGGCCCGCGCGGTCGCCGGCAAGGATGTAATCTGCAAGGCGCAGGGCGCCTTCCATGGCTGGCACGACTACGCGACGATGGCAATGGCTCCCCCCTACAACGAGCCGAACGCCGCCGGGGTGCCCGAAGCGCTCGTGCGAACGGTCGTCAGCGTGGCACCGCGCGACATCGGCGCGCTGACGCAGATGGTCAATAGCCGGGACGACATCGCCGCCATCATCCTGATCGCCGATCAGGCGGGCACGGAATACTTGCAGGCGGCCCGCGATCTCTGCGACGCCAAGGGGATCGTTTTAATCTTCGATGAGGTCGTCACTGGTTTCCGCTACGCCCCCGGCGGCGCGCAGGAGTACTATGGCGTCCTGCCCGACCTGACGACGATGGCGAAGATCGTCGCCGGTGGCCTGCCGGGCGGCGCGATTGCCGGCAAGGTCGAACTCTTCGCCCCGTTCATGCAGAGCGACGACGAGCAGTGGGTGCGACACGAGCGCATCCCGCACCCCGGCACCTACAACGCTAACCCGCTCTCGGCCGCTGCCGGGATTGCCTGCCTGAATATCGTCCGGGACCCGGCGATTCAGCAGCGCGCCACCGCCACCGCCGACGCGATCCGCGCGGGCTTCAACGCGTCGTTCGCCCGCCACGGCGTCGCGGGCAAGGCGGGTGGCCCCGTGTCGCTGATCCCGCTCACCTTCGACGCGCCGAAAACCCCGGCACGGAAGTTCATCCACCGCCTGAAGGCAGCCCTGCAACTCGGCGGCGTGGACCCGTCCGGCATGCAACTGATCGTTTCCGCCGTCCACGGCCCGGCCGAAGTGGATCAGACCGTGGCCGCCTTCGATCAGGCGCTGGCGATGCTGAAGGAAGAAGGCACGCTCTAGCGCATAACGGTAGCGTAGGCATCAGCCTGCATCCCTGTATCGCGGAACGCAGGCTGACTCTGCCCAAAGGGCACCCGGCTACTTGAATGCGGGGAGTGTTGGCTCGCCTCCGGTTGTGCGCTATCCTCGCACTATGCCGCTACGCGGTCGTCGCACCCCGGTTCGGAGCGTGTTTGTGCCCCGTCGTACCCCCAATCAGAAAGTCGTCGTCGCGGTCGTCTTCGTCTGCGGCATGCTGATGAGTTCAATTGACTCGACGGTTGTCAATGTCGCGCTCGCGACGCTCAGTCGGCAGTTCAATGTGCGCCCCTCGGCGATTGACGCGGTGGTGGTCGGCTACCTCGTCAGCCTCGCGGTGGTCATCCCGGCGTCGGGGTGGCTGGGCGACCGCTTCGGCACGAAGCGCATCTACCTGCTTGCGCTGGCGTTCTTTACCGTCGCCTCGGCGCTCTGCGGCCTGGCGGGGAATTTCAGCCAACTGGTCATCTTCCGCGTCTTGCAGGGCGCGGGCGGCGGGATGCTTACCCCGGTCGGGACGGCGATGCTCTACCGCACCTTCCCGCCCAACGAGCGGGTGCAGGTGTCGCGCATCCTGATCTTCCCGCGCATCCTCGGCCCGGCGGGCGGGCCAGTGCTCGGCGGGCTGCTGATCAGCCAACTCTCGTGGCGCTGGATTTTCTATGTCAATGTGCCCGTCGGGATCATCGCGTTCGTGTTCGGGTTGGTCTTCCTGCACGAGCATCGGGAGCCGACCGCCGGGGGCTTCGACCTGCCCGGCTTCCTGCTGGCCGGGACGGGCTTCCCGCTCGTCATGTATGCGTTGAGCGAGGGGCCGTCGCGCGGCTGGGCGTCGCCCGCAATTCTCCTTGCCGCGCTCGGCGGGTTCGTGCTGATCGCCGCGTTCGTTGCCGTTGAACTACGCGTGCGGCAGCCGATGGTCCACCTCCGGCTGATGGGCGACCGGCTTTTCAACACGACGAACCTCGTCACGATGTTCTCCTCCGCCGGATTCAGCGGGGTGCTGTTCCTCGTCCCGCTCTTTTTGCAGGAGGCGCGCGGCGCGTCGGCGCTGGCGTCGGGCCTGACGACCTTTCCCGAGGCGCTCGGCGTGCTGGCGTCGAGCCAACTCGTCGCCCGCCTGTATCCGACGGTCGGGCCGCGTCGCCTGATGGCCGGGGGCCTCGTCGGCGTGGCGACGGCGATGGCGCTCCTTTGCACGATCCGCCTCGACAGCAGCCCGTGGCTCGTGCGCTTCCTGATGTTCTGCATCGGTGTCGGGATGGCGTATGTCTTCCTGCCCGCGCAGGCAGCAGGCTTCGCGACGATCTCCCGCGCCGCGACGGGGCAGGCGTCCACCCTTTCCAATGTCCAGCGCCAACTTGGTGCCGCGCTCGGCGTGGCGCTCCTCAGCAGTGTCCTCGCCGCCTTTGGGCCGACGCGCCTCGGCGTCGGCGGCATCGTGCAGCCGCACGTCGCCGCCTACCGCGCGGGTTTCCTTGCCGCCGCCGCCCTCGCCATCATCGGTGCGTTGATCGCCCTGCGCGTGCCGGATCGCGCCGCCGCCGCCACGATGCGGCCCCGCCCCGTGCCGAACGCCGTAGCGCAGACGCCCCCTCCCCCGCTGCGGCGGGAGAGGGGTGACTCTCTGGGCAGTTAGGGGGGGCCGATCCCCCGAACGATGTATGATGGTCGCGGCACGGATCGGGCGGCGGAGATAAAGGGGGGCGCGTGGCGCAGTGGCGGCGGAATCTGGCAGCGATCTGGGCCGCGCAGATGCTGGCGATTGTCGGCTTCAACACTCGCGCCCCCTTCTACGTCTTCTTTCTGCGCGACGATCTCGGCGTCCATTCAGTACGCGCGCTGACGATCTGGTCAGGCGTGCTGAACTCGGCGGGCGCCTTGACGATGATGATTACCGCGCCGATCTGGGGTATCGTAGCGGATCGCTACGGGCGTAAACCGATGGTCGTGCGTGCGATGGGTTGCGGATTCATCCTCGCCACGCTCTCATCGTTTGCGCAGCACCCGTGGCACATCCTGATCCTGCGGCTGCTCGAAGGGGCGACACTCGGCACCGTCTCGGCATCGGTCGCTTTCGTGGCGAGCGCGGTGCCGCGCGAGCGACTGGGGTTCAGTCTCGGCTTGATGCAGATGGCCGTCTTCTCCGGCGCGTCCATCGGACCGCTTGTCGGCGGCTATCTGTCGGACGCAATCGGCTACCGGCACACGCTCTGGGTGTCCGGCTCACTCCTCGGCCTCGGCGCGCTTGTCGCCCTCATCTTCGTACAAGAGAACTTCGTACCGCGCGCCGCGACCGCCGCGAAACGCCCGTCGTTCCTCACGGCGACGCGCGGCCACCTGAGCAATAAACTCCTGCTCGTGTTGATCGTCGTGCCGATGCTCGAACAAACGGCGAACCAGTCCGTCGCGCCGATCGTGCCGCTCTTCGTGCAGCGCCTCGTCCATGGGGGGACGAACCCGGCCTCGATCACCGGCCTGATGCTCGGCCTCGGCGGCGTGGCGGGCGCGATCTCCGCGATCTTCTTCGGGCGGATGTCCGATAAAGTCAATCCGAAGTACGTCCTGCTCGGCTGCTTGCTGATCGGCGGCATTTCGTACATCCCGCAGGGGCTTGCGCCGACGATTATCGTCCTGATCGGCTTCCGGTTGCTCTTCGGCCTGACGACGGGCGGCGTCGGCCCGACAACGAATGCCCTGATCGCGCAGATCACGCCTGAGGAGCAGCGCGGCTCGGTTTTCGGCCTTCTTTCGGCCTCGACTGCGGCAGGCGGGTTGATCGGCCCGCTCGGCGCGTCTACTCTCGCCGCTGTGACGAGTCTGCGCGTCCCCTTTTTCCTCACCGGCCTGATGCTCCTGCTCGCCGCCCTCTGGGTCTGGCGCGAAGTGCCTCAATCCATCGCCGATGCCGCTCGTGGCGACGCGCCCCTGCCCGCGCCAACTCCCGCCGCGCGGCACCCGTAGGGAAAGACGGCCGCCTTTCCCTACGACCGCAAGACCCTACTTCGTCTTTGTGCCGTGGTGGCGATTAATCAGGGTGTCGGCGTGCTTGTCGAAGGCGGCGAGCGCCTTGTCTTCCTTCGCCTGATCAATCTTCTTGTTGGCGACCGCCTTGTCGAGGTCGGTCTTGAGCGTGGCGCGCAGCGTCGCCTTCAGATCATCGGTCTTGACATTGTGCGCCGCGGCCTCATCGGCGAGGCTCTTGCCGCCCTTGAGGTCCTGCGTCAACTGCTGCTCGCTGATGTTCAGTTGCTTGGCGACGGCCAGCAACTCGTCCTTGCGGAGCGCGCCAGTCGCGTGCTTCCCGGTCTGCGTGCCATCTTTGAGCGTGCATACATCGGCGCTGCTGTTCACTTTGTCGTGCGCGGCCTGCGCCTGCTGGGGCGTGATCGTGTTCGCAGCGAGCCGGGCGTCAATCGCCTGGTTGATTGTCGCCTTTTCCGCCGTTTGCAATTTCGCCATGTCAATGCCGAGATTGCTCGCCAGCCGATTCGTCATGTCCGCGCAGCGAGAGGTGGTCGTTTTTGCAGTCGGGCTTGCGGCGCCATTCGCCGCACCGACGACAGCGACCCCGCCCGTCAGCGCCAGTGTTGTGGCGAGCAGACCGCCGGCAAGCTTGCGTTTGCTGGATTGCGTGAGATGAGAAAGCAACATTGATCGTGACCTCCATAAATGAAAAGACTCCATCCGTGCGCCCCGCCGGGTATTTCTACGCCGGGGCACACTGATTCCACGGATGAGCACCGATGCGGGGGTGAAGAAAGTGTAAAAAGACTTGGCCGATAAGGTCAAAATATGGCGGGTGCGTTTGATGGGTTCAGTCCAGATACGGTGCGAGGCCGCGCTCCACGGCGTCGGGGTCGTCGTGCTCGATGCCGTAGAGGGCTTCCTGAAGCGGGAAGGTGCTGAGGTAGAAGCGGGCGCGCGGTAGCATCGCTTCCATCGCCGGGTAGATGGCGAACCCGTGTCGCACGAACGGTTCGCCATAGGTGAGGAGGGCCGCGATATCGAGCGCCGGGTCGCCGATGCCCGCCGAGCCGAAGTCAATCACCGCCGTCATTGTCCCCGCACGCGCGTCCCAGAGCAGATTGCCGCTACCGAAGTCGCCGTGGATCACGGTCGGCGTAAAGGCGAAGGTGCCCGGATCATCGCGGAAGGCCGCGAACCGTGCCGCGATTCGCTCCCGTGCGCCCTGCGGCATGTGCGGGAAAAGCGCGGCCCGGATCTCCGCTTCCAGATCGTCCCAGAGCTGACGCCAATCGGCGACGGCCAGCACATCTGCGACGTGATCGTTGGGGATACTATGCAAGTCGTGCAGGAAGCCCGCCAGTTGTATCGCGAGCCGCCGCACGATGGCCGGGTCGGTGATCGTGGCGACGGTCTCACGCCAGAGCGGTTCGCCCGGCAGCAGCCGGTAGCCTGTGAAGACCTGCCCGACGGCGCGGGGCACGAAGCGATGATAGGTCGGTTCAGGGACCGGCAGGGGAAGTGTGAGCCGAATTCGGTCGAGGAGAGCGATTTCCTTTTCCAGCTTCTCGATCCCCTCGTTGTGGCGCGGGAAGCGGAAGATCAAATCGTCGTTGACGATCAGAATGTCGTTGTACTGCCCCTCGTCGTTCAGGCGCATCCGCTCGATGCGCAGGTTCGGATACGCCGCATACAGGGCTGCAATGTAGTGGGATCGGCGGATGGACGAACTCATCGCGGCGCTCGTTGATCGTGACGACGCGCTTACGCCGCGTCGGAAAGGAAATCAGGCGCCTTCAATTCGAAGGTAGGGGGCGTATCGTACTGTGCGGTTTTGGGGTTCATTCGCTGTTTGCGTTGTACCTCCGCAATGATCTCATTCACTTTATTGTTGAGGCGAAGTGCGACTGGACCCGCCAGGTAGTTCGCCCCGGTTTCCTGCTCGATACACGTTGGAATATCCGTGATACGTATCGAGAACCCGTCAAAATTGTATGTAGTCGCGACGATTGCTTTGACAACATCGTTCGATGTTCCGGGAATCTGCCTGCCCTGATAGGGGCCGATAATCTTTGTCACGGTCGTTTCTGTTGTCACTTTCTCACCACCGATTACGCTCTGTCCGCTACAGCCGCACAAGTGGGCGATACATTGTCACAATCGCAACCCCTGTCGCATCGTCACGTTCCACGCAGACATGAAGCCACCGACCGTGAAAACGTATCTCCTGTCGCACACCACGTACCGTACCACAAAAGAGCCAGCGGTTGCGGTGCGAGTCCGCTTCTACTGATGTCGCCGGAGACAACGACCTGAATCGCTCGTTCAAGGGTAAATCCCTCATTGAAGATGTGGTAATCGCAATGCTGCTGGTGCATCCTGAAATCCCCGACTTCGACTGAGAGCCGGATTGCCGCGATGGCCGCCGCATCATCCATCCGTCGGGCGCTGACGGAGCGCGGGGCGGAGGACGTCCGCGATGGTCTTTTCGTCGCCCGGCTGCATCGTCTGGGTGTTGATGATGACGCTATTCGGTGCGGCGCTCGGTCCGGTCGGCTCGAAAAGATAGATGCGTGTGTCGCCGGTTTCCAGCGCGACGACGAGGGCGTGCGCGTCAATGCGACTTTCCGGGGTGAAGCGGAGTTCGACGCGCGGCGTGATGTGCTCGCGCCCGTCGTAGAGGCGGCGGGCCTCGACACCGGGCAGGCCGTCGAGCCGTTCGAGCATGTAGTCCGCCTGCGCCTCCCAACGGGCCATCTCGGCGGCGTGATCGAGGTGCAGGTAACGCTCGATGGCGACGATCAGTCCGACGATGTCCTCCTTCGCGGCCTTCGCGGCGCGGCCGACGCTGTGGTTCGGGCTGCCGTTCGCCAGCGCGGCGTGGATCAGATCGGCGCGCCCGGCGAGGATGCCGGAGGATTGCGGCCCGCGCAGCCCCTTGCCGCCGCTGTACGTGACGAGGTCCGCGCCCTCGGCGATGAAGCGTGTCAGGTTCTCCGGCGGGGGTAGCGTCGCCGCTGCATCCACGAGGACGGGGACGCCATGCCGGTGCGCGATCGCGCACGTCTCACGCAACGACAGCGCGCCCCGGCTTGCCCACGGTGAGGCGAGATACTCGACGAGGGCCGTCCGCTCCGTGAAGGCCGCTTCGAGTTGGTAGGGGATCGTGCCGTGGCCGTAACCGACCTCAACGACCGTCGCGCCTGCCACGCGGATAGCGTGATCGTAGCCGTTGCGGTGGGCGCGATGGATGATCGCCTCGTTCTTCATGCCGCTGCTGTCCGGCAATCGCGCGATCTTGATCGGATCGGTTCCGGCGATGCAGGCGGCGGTGGCGAGCAGCAAGGCCGCCTCCGCGCCTCCCGTCACCATCCCCGCTTCCGCGCCCGTCGCACGGGCGATCACCTCACTCGCGACAGCCTGCAACTCGTCGAGCAGAATGTACGCGCCCGCCGCATCGCGCATCGCGTCGAGCACTTCCGGCGGCATGATCGAGCCGCCGAGCCGCGTGTGCGTCCCGCGCGCATTAATCAGCGGCCGAATCCCAAGACGCTCGTAAATTCCAGTCATCGTAACTCCTCCGTAACATTTGAACCACGAAGACACGAAGAGTACGAAGGGGGAGGAAGAGACGATTGTCTTCTTCTCTGGTCCTCATTTTCTCTTCGCGCTCTCCGTGTCTTCGTGATTCAATCGTTAGTCCACTTACTGCGAGCGGCCGCGACCGGCGACGGGCCAGATGGCCTCGACGGCGCCGTTGCGGGTGGCGTAGTAGCAGTCGTAGAGATTGACGGTCGTGCAGACGTGACCGGGGATCACCTCGACGGTGTCGCCGGGGCGGAGTTCACGGGCAGGGCCTTCAACGATCATCGTCGTGTGTTCCTCGGAGAATCCCTTGAACGTGATGCCTTCCGAGTAGCCCTTGAGCGTCGGGGTTCCGTGATCGGTGCCGAGCGTCTTGCGGCCGATGTCGAGGATGACGCGCTCCGGCAGCGGGCGGCTAATCACCGTTGCAAGGACGGTGAGGGCGGGCCGGAATCGCTCGCCGATGCCGCCGACACCCACATACGTGCTGTCCATGAAGACGTACGACCCCGCCTGCACCTCATCGAACCCGGCCGTCGTGCCGGTGTGCGCGAAGGTGCCGGTGCCGCCACCGGAAACGATGCCGACCGGGATGCCCGCCGCCTCGATTGCCCGGCGCGTCTCGATAATCGGCGCCATCGCCGCCGCGACCCGCCCGGCGCGCTCCGTGTCGTCCTGGATGTTGACGAGATGACCTTCGTACGCCTGAATGCCCCGGAAGCGGATGCCGGGCAAGTCGGAGGCGATGCGCGCCAATTGCACCGCCGCCTCACCCGGCTCGACGCCGCAACGGTTCATGCCGGTATTGACCTCGACCAGTACATCGAGTTCGACACCCTGCGCCGCCGCCGCGTGGGCGAGGTTGCGGAGGTTCTCCGGATCATCCACCGCGACCGTGACGCGCGTGTGATGAAGGAGGCCGATCAGCCGGGCGATCTTGGTTGGGCCGATGATTTGATTGGCGACAAGGATGTCCTTGATGCCGGCCTCGGTCATCACTTCCGCCTCGCCAAGTTTGGCGCAGGTGATACCGACCGCGCCGAGGGCGATCTGCTTGTGCGCGATTGTCGGGCTTTTGTGCGTCTTGGCGTGCGGGCGGAGACTGGCGGGCTTGTCGCGGAAAAACTCCGCCATCGTCCGCAGATTGTGCTCCATCGCGTCGCAATCAATCACCAAAGCGGGCGTGTCAATCGCCGTCGTCGCCATGCCGATGAGATTTCCCGGTCGTATTTCCGTTCGTGGCATCAGACTCCCCCTTCATGAGCAGAAGGTGGCACAGGTTTTTACCCTGTGTTCGGCAGGTTGAAAACCTGCCCCACCGACGTGCAAGGCAAGCCTACTCTATCATAGGCAGCATCGCGCGAAGCCCAGGGGAGAATGGCAATCGGGCGGGACTCCGGCGGGTGAAATGTGGAACCGGCCGTTACAGGGCAACGATTCCGACAGGGTCACAACTCCCGGCGGCATTGCGCGTGTAAGGGATGTCGGGTAGCCTCTGCGACGGGCGGAGTGTGGTTTCGTGTATGGACAGGGAAAGGATCACGCATGCCGACGATCACGGCCGAGGGAGAAAAAGCATTCGAGGTGGCTGAAGGGAAGAAACTCGTTCTCGCCATCGAGGATGCGGGCATTGACATCCTACACCGCTGCGGCGGCAACGCGCGCTGCACGACCTGCCGCGTCGAGCTGCTGACGGGCGACGCCGGGCCGATGGGTGAGGCGGAGCAGGGACGGCTCGCACGCGAGGAGGACCTGCCGGAGAATGTCCGCCTCTCCTGCCAGATTCGCTGCGAGACCGACCTGACCGTCCGCGTCATCAATCACCTGCACGATACCGACCTCAGCGATCCCGGCCCTCGCCCCGTCGATTAGTAAATTAGGAGTTACGCAGTTCGACCATGGAATCTGGTGGTACGGGCGCCCTCTGGGCAGATTTCCAGCCTGCCTTCCCGCCCGAGAAGCAGGCTGGAAAGCCTGCTACCACCAAGAAAAGACCTCAACTGCGTAAGTCCTCCAAATATTGGAAGCGCCACCGAAACCGGACAATATCAGTGTGCGGACACTGGCAGATCGAGAACGGGCTGCACGATGTGAACGGGCGCCCTTTGGACAGGGTGACGCTGGGCGAGGATCGCAGCCTGATTCGCAAGGGAAACGGGCCGACCATCATGGCGATCCTGCGCGATACGGTTGTCGGTGTGCTGCACCGGGTGGGATGCCGGACGATTGCCGAACGATTACGCTGCTACAGTGGCGATCCTTTCGCTGCGCTCACCTTGCTTGAGATCCCTCTTATGGCGAACTCATAAGCCCTGCCTGAACCCACAGAGCAGCGGAGAGTTACGCCTTCAATCCCGATTTCACCGAATTGACGGTCAAGCTGCGACCGACTATCACCTGGAGCGGCGGCATGACGTTCACGAGTAGCGATGTCGTCTTCACCATCAACATGCTGCGCGACAACGGCGTGAGCGCGTCCACCCTCAACTTCGCCTTCGACATGAAGAACGCCGTGAAGGACATCGTGGCGATCGACCCGCTCAACGTGAAGGTCACGCTGAACGCGCCGAACTCGAACTTCACGAAGCTACGAGGACCCGAAGTTGACGCAGCTCCTGGCTGCGGGCGCCCCGACCGGGACGTCGCAGGATCACGTCGCCGCAGATGGTTGAGGGATGTGCGGCATTGGGTGATACTCTACGATAACGACGCGATGATTGTTTCCGCAAGGAGGGTCTGAGCATGGCAGTCGCGATGAAGCCCCGTTCCGAAACCGTTGCCGACCGGGCGGCGGCATTGCGTCTAATCGACACGGATATCCACAACGATCTGCCCAGTTTGCAGGAACTGAAGCCGTTCCTCGCTCCCGAGTGGCATCC
>JBBRLR010000108.1:0-15508 GCA_038231255.1 Thermomicrobiales bacterium
AACCCGGCCACCGCGACCGCGTCATCGCTCCCCGCCGCGAAACTTGCCACGAGCCGATACCCCTCCGGGCGCTGCTGTGTATTCACCCAGGTGACGAAGGTCTCAACCGTGGCAAGCGGGGCACGGCCCTGCCGCAATGCGACCATGGCGCGATAGGTCAGCGCCGTCTCATGCGCCTCCACCTCGCGCACGGTCGGGGCAACACGGTCCGTCCGGGGTGCATCGAATCGTTCAGGTCGCATTCCGGTCATTCCACACTCCTGTTGGCGTCACGCGAACGGGAAGGCAGTATATCACTTATTGTCACCGGTGGGGGGCGATTGACGAAAGGGAAATATTGAACGCTAAGGGTGTTGCGTCTCTCGATACAACGAACAGGGCGCGGAAATTCGTCAGGATGGGGTGTACCCCAGCTAGACAGATTTCCGCGCACCGCTTGTCGCCTCGCTCGGCGTCACGACCGAAGCGTACGATTTTGTCCCTTTCGTGAGGGCAGCCCCAGTAGTGCCGCCGCTGCAGTACGGTGATCGCGACGGCGGGGCCAGCACGCCGGGCAACCAGTATGCGCAGGTTACCTGCGGCCGCCGCACTGAGGAGACGCGCCAAGGGGTGTTCGCTAGAGGGAGCGCATCGATCGTTCTCCTAGTCGACGGGTACGATGGGGAGGGTGTCCCGCTTGCCCATTCGCTGCGCTGCGCGCCGCTTACTAATTCCCGTCCCCGCTCACTTCGATTGCTCTACCGCCTGGTGTGACCCGCCGCGCCACCCAATCTCCCAGCAGGTCGAGGTAGCCGGCGCAGAACTCGCCGCTCTCCTCGATGCGGATGCGATGGTTTCCCTGCGGGAAGATGGCGAGTGTGGCGTCCTGGTTCCCCGCCGCCCGCAGCGCCCGATCGTAGATCGTCGCGCTTTCCCACGCGGGTACCAGCACATCCCGCGTGCCGAAGATGGCGAGGAAGGGGCAGTGTGCTCGCATCAGCGCCGCCTCCGGCTCGTACCCCTCGGTCACGAAGCGGCGTGTCCCCTCCCAATCCGTCGCGTCATCGAACCGCAGATAGCCATACCACGGCTGGTCACGCGCCGGGGCGAGCAGCGTCGGCTCGACGGTCGCGTAGTCGTCGCCGCGCCGCGCCGCCGCGTGCACGGCATCAATGAAGGCAAGGGCGCGCGCGATCTCCGCCTCCGCTTTCCTCTCGGCGCGCATACTATGCTCGCAGCCGGCGCGGTCCTGCGCCTCAACGCCGATGGCCGCGCCGGAGTTGGCGACGGCGAAGGCGAGGTCCGGCAATCGGGCGGCGAGGATCTGTACGAGCCAGCCGCCCTGGCTCTGCCCCCAGACACCGACGCGCGCCGCGTCAATCGCCGTGTGGGCACGCAGCAGCGTGATCGCGGCGAGCGCCTGATCGGTACGGCCGTTGAGGGCATAGTCGCGCCAGTCCCCCGAGGAGCCACCGATGCCGGGCTTGTCGAAGGAGTACGTCGCGATGCCGCGGCTGAGGAACGCGTCGCGGATCGGCGGAAAATAGTCGTCGGCATCGCGGTCGGCGGCGCCGGACCCCTGCATCATCAGAACGACGGAGTGGGGCGGGGGCGATGAGGGCACGTGCAAGGTGCCGGCGAGGTGGATGCCGCCCCAGGCGAAGGTAATCTCCTGCTGTGTCCTCTCGACCATGCCGATCCATCCCCTTTTCATCCGGTGCACCGGCGTGCGCGATCGTCATCGCGGTGTACCCGCCCAGTGCGCTCCACCTCTGCGAAAAGTGTACCAGAGCAGCGGGAGGATTTCGCTCTCCCTCCCCGGCGGGGATTGGCGCGCGTCGCTCGAGCAAGAGCCGAACGAGACAACGCAGGACGAGAACCATCCCCGCCCCTCTTTGTGATCTGTGGCAAGTACTGTTTATACGGACGCAAAGACCGAGACAGTGTTACTGAATGGGAGGCATCCGTCAACGACGTGCGGCAGTATGTCTAACTAGAGTATATTACTCTGTGCATATCGCTTTCGCTTCCCCTCTCTATTGCTGTCAAACAATAGAGAGGAGCGACGGGTGAGGTTTCCTACAGCACTTCTACATCCCCGAAGACCTCGGAATTCGAGATGCCGCGCATGAAGGCGAGGTAGTCGTCCTTGGTCATGGGGGCGTCGTAGTTCGCCGCGATTTCCGCGCCGGTGTGGCCGTCGCCCCAGAGGAGGTCGAGGGCGGTTTCGGCCATCAGGATGCCGTTCCAGAGGTACGAAATCTCTTTGTCGGTGATGGCGTAATCATTGCCGTGGAAGGTGCCGCGGCTGCCGTTCATGCTCGGCTGAATGACGGGCATGATGTGGGCGAGGTCGCCCATATCGGTGCTGCCCGCCATATGATGCTCCTCATTGACGTCCCGCTCGGTAAAGTGGCGGAGGACGTTCGCCTTGAAGAGCATATTCAGCGCGTGGTCGTTGATCTGCGGCAGGTAGCCGGGCACGGTGGTGATCTCGACCTGCGCGCCGACGGCAACCGCGCCCGCCTTCAGCGCCCGATCCACCTTCCGCGCCGCGCGCAGTACCGCCTCCATCGAGCGGCCGCGCACGTAGGTTTCCATCCGCACATCGGACGGCACGACATTCACGAGGTCGCCGCCACGCGTGATGATCGGGTGGACGCGCACACTGTCGTCGTCCGAAAACGTCTCGCGGTTGGCGTGGATGGACATCAAGCCAACCATCGCCGCATTGAGCGCATTGACGCCCTTGTCCGGCGCGCCGCCCGCGTGCGCGGGGTGGCCGGTGTAGCGGATCAGTTTGCCGATGAAGCCGTTGCTCGTCCCGGCAATAGTGAACTTGGCGGGGGAGCGATCCTGCGAGCCGCTGTGCATCATGATCGAAATGTCCACGTCATCGAACTCACCGAGCGCCACGAGTTCGCTCTTGCCGCCGAGGAATTCGAGTTTCCCTTCCTGCTTCAGGCGGGAGCGGTAGTCAATCTCCACGTACTCCTCGGCAGGGACGGCGAGGAAGACGAGTTTGCCGGAAAGATGCTCGATCACGCCGCTTTCGACGATCCCCGTCGCGGCGGCGAGCATCCCGGCGATCTGGCAGTTGTGGCCGCAGCAGTGCGCCGCGCCGGTGACGGGATTGGCGTCCGGGTGATCGAAGACGATGATGCTGTCCAGTTCGCCCATGATGCAGACCGTCGGGCCGGGTCGCCCGGTGTCGAGCACCGCCTTGACGCCGGTGATGCCGAGGTTGGTGCGATATGAGAGGTTGAGCCGGTCGAAATACGCGGCGACGCGCTCCGCCGTGTGGAACTCCTTGAAACCGAGTTCGGGATCGGCGTAGATCGCGTCGCCAACGGCGTAGATGGCATCCCGGTCCGCCTGAATGGCGGCGGTGACGCGCTGCTTCACATCGTCGAGCGTCGCGCTGCCGGTTTCCGTGACATGCGTCAGTGTCATCGCGGTCCTCCTTGTATCGGCAACGAAGCGAAGATGCGTGCTGTACAGGCGTGCATATTCTCGCATGGGGAAGGGGGGGCGGCAATGTGCGAATAAGACATTCCTGCGGTGTGCATTAGGGCAGGGGCAAGTCGCGTTCATGCAGACCATGAAACAACGCGACCGGAGCCGTGTCGAACGTTGATAGACTGGCTTTCGTACCTGACCGATCGCCGACAGGCGGAAGACTCCTGTCCGGTCACCGACGATAATCGAAGGAATCGCATGGACGCGACCGAGACACTGACGCGGGACGATGTGGCGGCCATCGAGATGGCCGCCTTCGCGGTCGTTGCGCGGGATGGCATCGCGCGGGCAACGCTCCCGGCGATTGCCGCCGAGGCCGGGGTCGCGCTCGGCGCGGTGCGCGCGGTATACGCCACCGAACGCGATGTGATGCGCGCGCTCCTCCGGCGCGCCAGTACGATGGATCTGACGACGGTTGCGGACGGGGTATCGGGCGAGAAGGACACGCTCAACCTCCGCGATATCGCCCGCGCGCTCCTCCACACATCCGCCCCGGCGGGGCACAATGGCCACACGCCGGTATTCGACTTCGACCTCCGCACTGCTGCATCGCAACTGCCGACTGCGCCGCAGCCGATGTCGGCGGACTTGACGCTCCTCAGTTCGCCGCCGAACGAGCGCGGCGGCAAGGGCGGCGTCCCGATCGGGGAGAGTGTCGGGTCGGCGCTGCACAGCCTCGCCGCGAACAAACTGCGTACGTTGCTGACGATGCTCGGCATCATCATCGGCGTCGGCTCGGTCGTCGGCCTGCTCGCCATCGGCAATGGGGTGACGCGCTACATCACCGGCGAGCTGGAAAAGAATGGCACGAACCTCGTACTCATTCGCGGCCAGGCCGCGAGAGCGAACGGCGTTTCCAATGGCCAGCGGGTGGCGAGCCTCAGCGTCGAAGACGCCCAGACGCTCGCCGATCCCGGCTTTGTGCCGGACGGACTCGCCGTTTCGCCCGAAGTGAACAGGGGCGGGCAGATCGCCGCAGATTCCGCGAACTTCTTCGCGACGATCAACGGCGTCTGGCCGGAATATGCGGTGGTCCACAACATTGATACCGGCACGGGCGATTTCATTGACACATCGGACCTCAGCACGAACGGGCGCGTCGTCGTGCTCGGGTCCAAGGTGGCGGCGGCGCTGTACGGCGCGAATGGGGCCGATGCGGTCGGCCGGACAATCAAGGTCGCAGGCGTTGGGATGCGCGTCCTTGCCGTGCTCCCGGCGGGCGGTGGGGTGAATTCGCCGGACGAGCAGGCGTTCGTGCCGCTGACGACCTACCTCAACGTTCTCTTCGGCGATCAGGCGAACGGGTCGGTGGCGAATCACGGCAAGGTCGTGAATGTCATTTGGGTCAAGGCGACGAGCGAGAAAACGGCGGATGCCGCCGCCGCAGAGATCAAGGATACGCTGACCGCTCGGCATCGCCTCGCGGCGGACGCCAATGCCGATTTCCAGGTGGACACGGAGGCCGATCTGCTGAAACAGGTGCAGACGATCCTTTTTCTCCTGCAAGTCTTCCTCGCCTTTATCGCGGGTATCTCGCTCCTGGTCGGCGGCATCGGCATCATGAATATCATGCTGGTGAGCGTCACCGAGCGGACACGCGAAATCGGCATCCGCAAAGCCATCGGGGCGCGACAGCGCGACATCCTCGTGCAATTCATTATCGAGGCGATGCTGATTGGTCTGTTCGGCGCGATGGTCGGTGTGGCCTTCGGATTTGGGATAGCACTCCTGGTCAGCGCGGCATGGAAGCCATCGGCAGTCTCGGCCGGTTCCATCATCGTCGCGGTGAGCGTGGCGGTGATGACGGCGATGATCTTCGGCGTCTTCCCCGCCCGCCGCGCCGCCCGCCTCCGCCCCATTGACGCCCTCCGCTACGAATAAGCGTCGGCGGGATCGGGGGGAGGAAACCGGGGAGAACCGCAAAGACGCAAAGAGCGCAAAGGGGAAAAGGGGAAAAGGAATAGAGAAATAGCAAGACACCGGCATTTTTTTTGCGTTCTTTGCGTCTTTGCGTTCTTTGCGGCGATCCGGCTTCGTTCCCCGCTATGCGTGCGAGGCGCTATCGTGGGCAGGGCGCGTGAGGGTGAAGCAGGCGAGTTCGGGGCGGGCGCAGAACCGGAGGGGCACGGACGAGATGCCGAGACCGTGGCTGACATAGAGCCGGTTGCCATGCACGTTGAACCAGCCGCGCGGGTAGGCAGACTGCATTGCACTGATTGGCCAGTCAATCCAATCGTAGCGCCGAATGGGCGACAGACGGATCTGCGCGCTGTGCGTGTGGCCGGAGAGTGTCAGGCCCGCCCAGCGCTCCGGGAAGCGGTCAATCGCGTCCGGCTCGTGGACGAGCACAAGGCTCGGGCTTTTGCCCTGCATCCGCGCGACAATCCCTTTGACGTCCGCACCGGGGCCAAGCAGGTCGTCCTCGAAGCCGACGACGATCCCCGCGACGCCGTTGTGGACGAATGCGGTGAGATCGTTGCGGAGAACGGCGACGCCCTGCTTCTCCAACTCTTTAACGATCAAATCCGCGCCGATTTTCCGCTGGAAATAATCGTGGTTGCCGAGGATGCCGATGGTCGGGGCGGTTTGGACGAGCGGGGCGAGAAAGTCGAGCGGTCGCGGGATGCCGTCGTTCCCGTAATCGCCGGTGAGGACGATCAGGTCGGGCTTCAGGGCGACGGTCTCCGCGATGGCGCGGGCCAGCATCGTGTACGGCGTGGCTACCATGCCGAGGTGGAAATCGGTCAGTTGGACGATGCGCACACCGTCCCATTCGGGCGGTAGGTCCATCATCTCCACGCGGTGGTGCGTCACTTCGAGCCAGCGGCGTTCGATGCCGCCCGCGTAGGCAAAAAACGCCGCCCCGAGGCCACCAATTGCCAGCGCGCCCCGCCGCAGGATCGTCCCGCCCCGCATCAGTCGTTGTAGTACCACGAACCCGCCGGCGGCGGCAGGGTGGAAAGGTCGCCGAGCGTGGGGAGCGAGCCGTCCGCGAAGGGGCGCGCCGCGATCAGTTGCAGCCAGCAGGAATCGTGCAGGCAGGCGAGCGTGACGAGGCCCGCGCGCTCCGCAAAGGTGCGCATCTCCGCCTCTGTACTCCAGCGGTTATGGTGGACGGGCCGCCGCCGCCCGCGATAATGTTCGACTTCCGCCAGCCAACGCTGCCAGCCGTCCTCGTTTTGCAGGTTCCAGGTGTCGGCGTAGAGGATGCCGCCCGGTTTGAGGCAGCGCCCAATCTCACGGACGGACTCCCACATCTCCTGCTTATCTATGTGGAAGAAGACGAGGTGGGCATAGGCGCGGTCGAACACGTCGTCCGGAAACGGCAGCGCGCCGTCGCCGGAGATGTGCGCAAAGGTGGCATTCGGCAGGTGGCGCATCCGCTCGGCGGCGCGGTCGAGCATCTTGCGGGAAACGTCCGCGCCGACCCAGCGGCGGACATGCGGCGCCAGTTCCCGCCCGACACGCGCGACGCCGGGGCCGAGATCAAGAACGCAGTGGTCTGGCGCGATGGCGAGCGCGGCGATTAATCGCTGGGCCATTTTTGCGCCCGTCCGCTGGAGCGTCGCCTCATCGGGGGAGCCGTTGACCATGTGCGCGGCGTAGTCGGCGTCCCCGGCGGCGAAATCCCAGACCTGCCGCATCGTGCGCGGCAAGGGGTTGACATCGCCCCAGAAGCGATGCCACGCATAGCGGGGGCGCCGCCAGAGTTCCTCCGCCATAAACCGCTCGACGAGGCCTCGCGCCGTCCGCTCGTGTCCGCTCAGGCTCTGCGGTCGTTTCTCGCCGCGCCGTGTTTCCGTGACCGTCATCCTGCTCTCAGTCCTCCATCCGCCCGGCATCGACCGGACAGGCGCGTATTGTAGCAGAGAGGGTATCCGATCACTGAGAAAAATGCCGCCTGCCTGATCGTTACTTGTGCATCTGCTGTCGGTTCGCTACCATCCTGTGAGCAAACCTTGACCATAACAAGGCGGAAACGATGCGCGATCTCTGGGAACGGGCGCTCGATGTCATCTTTCCGCCCCGGTGCGCGGGGTGCGGGGCGCGCGGGGTGCTACTGTGCCCGACATGCGCGGCGGCAATCCTCACGATTCAGCCGCCCGCTTGCCCGCAATGCGGACGGCGCGCCGCCCGGCCCGGCCTCTGCCCCTCTTGCCGCGCCTATCCGAACGCGCTCGATGGCATGGTCGCTGCCACGGAGTTCGCCGGGCCGGTGCGCGCATGCATCTACGCGCTGAAGTACGAGGGTCAGCGCGGTTATGCCGCCGTCCTCGCGGCGATGGCGCGCCCGGCGCTGCCGCGATTGCCGGTTCCTGATGCCATCGTGCCCGTGCCGCTCTCGCGGGAACGGCAACGGGAGCGCGGATTCAATCAGTCGTTGCTGATCGCGCGGCAGCTCGCGGGCGATACGCTGCCGGTGCTGCCCGCCTGGCTCGCCCGCACGCGGGACACGCCACCGCAGGTTGGCCAGGACCGCGCGGCCCGGCACGCGAATGTCGCCGACGCCTTCGCCTGCCCCGATCCGACTGCCGTGCGCGGGCAACACATCCTGCTCCTCGATGATGTGGCGACGACGGGTGCGACGCTCGATGCCTGCGCGCGGGCGCTCCGCGCGGCGGGCGCGGCATCGGTCCACGCACTCGTTGTCGCGCGGGCATGAGATGAAACAGCGGGCTTGCGTCGTACGTGTATGGTATAGGGGGCGTGCGGGGAATCGAAGTGCGGTGAGGAGCGGGCACGGGTGCTGGACGGATGGCGACGGCGACGGGGTGGTGCCGCGCCGGATCTCGGTGCGGCAACGGACGAGGCGTTGCTTGTGCTGGCGCAGGGGGGCGACACCGCCGCCTTTGAAATGCTCGTCCATCGCTACACGCAGCCTTTATACGCCTTCGCCACCCGCATTCTCGGCAGCGCGGACGATGCGGCGGATGTCGTGCAGCACACCTTTATCCAGTGCTACAACGCGCTGCCCCGTCTGCGTTCCGACACCGCGCTCCGCCCGTGGTTCTACCGCGTCGCGCGCAATCGCTGCCTCGACCTGATCCGCCAGCGGCGCACGTTGCCCACCGATTTGCTGCGCGACAACGAAGATGAGGTGGACACCCTTGCGATGATCGCGGACAGCGGCCCCTCGCTCGAATCGCTGGCAGAGCGGCACGATCTCCAGCGGTTGCTGGCGGAGGCGATTGCGGGGTTGCCGTCGAAGTACCGCGAGGTCGTCGTCTTGCGGTACGAGGGCGACTTAACATTCGGCGAGATCGCGGAAACGCTCGGCATCCCGGAGAACAGCGCGAAAACGCTTTTCCAGCGAGCGAAAACGATGTTGCGCCTCGCGCTACGCGAGTGGGTGCGCGAGGATAGTGTAAGAGATATGTGAAACTTTCCGCCGACCTGCCGCGTGGAATGGGTAGAATACGTGGGCGCAAAGGATGGGCACCATGACAGACGAACGGATGACAATCAATGGTATGGATGGTACGCCGCCCGATGATCTCGACCGCCTCTTCGCGCGGCTCGCGTCACCGGCGCCACCGGCCAACCTGATCCCGAATATCCTCGCGCAGACAATCGCGACCTCGCCCGCTGCGGTCGTAGCGCGCGAGCGGGTACGTATGGCGCTCTGGATCGCGTACGGCGTGACGCTTTCGCTCGTATTAGTCTGCGCGGTGCTGCTCGGGCAGGCGCTCCACGCGACGGGCACGCTCGATTATCTCACCTTCGCGTGGCACGATTTCGACCTCGCACGGCAATCGCCCAGCCTTTTTGGGAGCGCACTGGTGGAGCACATGCCCTGGTTCCATCTGCTCTTCCTCGTCGGCGCGCTGACCGCATGGTCCGTGACGACCATCGCGCTCCTGCGCCGCCGCGCGCCGTCGCGACCGCCGACCGGGTTCACCCCGCAAACGGCGACGGGAGCAATCCGGTGAAACGGTCGCTCCGTCTCCTGCTGATCGTCGCGCCGCTCCTCGTGCTCCTGCTTGGTGTGCCGGCGGGTGTGGCATTGGCACGCCGCACGCCGCCGAGCGCGCCCGCCGTGATCGGACGTGACGCTGTCGCGACTGCGGTGGCCAACGGGACGCCTCGCCCAGCCCAGAACGGTGGTGGCCCATTTGTCGGCCCACGCGGGCCGACAAATGGGCCACCACTGCCGGTTTCCCAGGCACAAACGGGCATCGCCGGCGCGGTTACGCGCGTCGGACCGGACCGGATCGTCGTCTACACGCGGTCGAAGCGCCTCGCGTTCGTCGAAATTGACCCAACGACGACGATCCGCTTCCGGGGCAAGAACATCAAGGCGTCTGAATTGATGCGCGGCGATCTTGTCACGATCCTCGGTCGCCGCGACCGCGAGGGCGCCTTCCATGCCCAACTGATCCGCGTCATCCGACCGGAACGGCCCGATCCGCCGCCGGGTGGAGCACGGTAACGCAGCCAAAAGTCGGAAGGAACAAGGAACAAGCATCGAGTGGCGGAGAAGGCGCGACCTTTTCCGCCGCTTTTGACTTTCGACTTTCGACTTGTTACTCTCGCCCTATGCGCATCGCGATGATCGAGACGTTCGGGCTGGAAGCGCCGCTGGCAACACCGTTTGCGTGGTCGCAGGCGTGGGTGACGAAGCGGCGGGCGGCGCTTGTTCGCGTCGAGACGGATGATGGGATCGAGGGATGGGGCGAAATCTATTGCCAGGCGCCGCCCGTCGTCTACACGACGATCATCGCGGAACTGCTCGCACCGCACTTCCTCGGCGCGAACCCGTGGGATCGCGAGGTCCTCTGGCAGGCGGCGTACAACGCGACGATTGATGCCGGGCAGCGCGGCTTTGTCGTCGGGGCGCTCAGCGCGCTCGACATCGCCCTGTGGGACATCGTTGGCAAGGAGTGCAACCAGCCGGTGCATCGCCTGCTTGGTGGCCTCGCGCGGACGCATGTGCAAGCGTACGCGACGGGTCTGTACCGCCAGCCGGGCGATGACTGGATTCAGGCGCTCCCCGCCGAGGCGGTCGGGTACGTGGAGCGGGGGTTTCGCGTCGTCAAAATGAAAGTTGGCTTCGGTATCTCGCTCGATGTGGAGGCGGTGCGCACCGTCCGCGCGGCGATTGGCCCGGATATCGCGCTCGCTGTGGATGCGAACCACGCCTACAAGCCGGTGCAGGCGATTGAACTCGGACGACGCATCGCGCCATACGACATCGCCTGGTTCGAGGAACCCGTCTCGCCTGAGGACATCGCCGGATACTGCGAGGTACGCGCGCGGCAGCCGATCCCGGTCGCGGGGGGCGAGTTGGCGTACACCCGCTTCGGCTTCCGCGATCTGCTCGAACGACGCGCGGTGGATATTCTGCAACCCGACCTTTGCCTTTGTGGCGGCCTCTCTGAAGGGCGGGCGATTGCCGATCTCGCTCGCACCTGGAATGTCCGCTGCTGGGCGCACGTCTGGGGCACCGGCATCGCGCAGGCGGCGGCGATGCACTTCCTCGGCTGGATGCCGACCAAAGCCGCATACGCCGACGTGGACCCGCTGCTCGTCGAGTGGGATAACACCCCGAACCCGCTCCGTGACCAGATCGTCACCGACCCACCCGTCTACGCCGCAGGCTCTGTCGCCGTTCCGACCGCCCCTGGCCTCGGCATTACCATCAACCGCGCCGCCGTCGCCCGCTTCCAAACCGCCCACAGCCTCGTGGCAGGAAAGAGTTAGCGCAGAGGACGCAGAGAAGTGTAGAGATAGGAACGAGTTTTCCATTCCATCTTTTCTCAACCTCCTCTGTGTTCTCTACGCCCTCTGCGCCCTCTGCGCTCGTTCCCGTTCATCCGCCGAGATACTGCGTGAACCAGGCGAGGTGGCGGATGAGGCGACTGACGCGGTGGTGGGGCTGGCCGCCCCTGGCCATGCCGTGGCTCTCGTTCGGGTAGCGGACGAACTCGACGGGCACCTCGCGCGCTTTGAGGGCCATGAACATCTGCTCGCCTTGCTCCATCGCGCAGCGATAGTCCTGCTCCTGCTGCTCGATGTGCAGGGGCGTCCGCATGTTGCCGACATAGGTGAGCGGCGACAGGCGCAGATAGGTTTCCATCGCTTCCCACGGCGGCCCGCCGAACTCCTCGATCGCGCTGAGGATGCTGAGGTCGCTCGTGCCGTAGTCGCTCACCCAGTTCGAGATGCAGCGCTGTGTGATGGCCGCCGCGAAACGGTCGGTCTGGCCGATCAGCCAGTTGACCATGAAGCCGCCGTACGAGCCTCCCGTCACGCCGATGCGGTGCTCGTCCACGATCCCCCGCGCAACGACGGCATCGAGCGCGGCCATCAGGTCCGGCATATCCTTTTCGCCGTAATGGCGGCGCAACTCCTCGGTGAACTGCTCGCCGTAGCCGGTACTGCCGTGCGGGTTCGTGAACAGGACGAGATAGCCCGCCGACGCCCAGACCTGCATCTCGTGGAAGAACGCATTGCCGTACTGCGCCTGCGGCCCGCCGTGGATTTCCAGCACGAGCGGGTACCGTTGCCCCGCCACGAAATCGGGTGGCGTGAGCAGCCAGCAATCAACCTCATGATCGTCGTCGCCGCGCACGCGAAACCGCTCTGGTGCGCGAACATCCCGCGCGGTCAGCCAGTCGCGATTGATGTCCGTTAATTGTCTCTGCCCCGCCCCCCCGATCACAAAAAGTTCGGCGGGCATCGTCGCATCCGTCACAAGCAACACGATCCGCCCATCTGACATTTGTCGCGCTCCAATGATCACACGCTCGTCGTCGAGCAGGCAACGCGCGTCGCCACCGCCAACGGGGACGGTATACAGGTGGCTATTGCCGCCATCCGTAACGAGGAAGCGGATCGCGTTGCCGTCGGTAGACCAGAGCGGGCGGTGGGGCGTCTCCGGGATCGTTTGATCGTGCAGGGTGCCATTGCCGACCTGCCGGTCGAGCGACGATGTGTGGCAGCGGGGCGGCGCGCTCCCATCGGCGGGGACGGTCCAGAGACGGGTCGTTGCGGCCCAGGTGTTACCCTCGGTGTGGCCGAAGAAGGCGATCGTTTGTCCGTCCGGCGAGAAGGCGGGGGAACTCGATTCGCCGTTGCTTTCGGTCAGTTTGCGCGCGTCGCCACCCTCGGCGGGTACCGTCCAAAGGTCGGAGCGGGAAACGCGGTCGCGGTCTCCCTCGCGATACGAGATGAAGGCGATGCGCGCGCCGTCCGGCGACCATGCGGGCTGGCCGTCGCCCCAATCGCCGTCCGTCAGTTGCGTCCGCTCGCCGCCCGCCGCCGGGATGACAAAGAGGTGGTCGTGGCCGCCGTCCCAGAAGCCGTCGCCGTCGTGCTTGTACATGCGGCGCGTGATCGTGCGGACGCGGTTCTCCCAGGCGCGCTTCGTTTTCTCATCCGCATCCTTTTCGGGGGGCTGTTCGCCGCCGATATGGGCGACGTAGACGATGCGTGTGCCGTCCGGCGACCAGACGGGGTCGCTCGCCGGCTCCTTGCCGTGTGTCAGTTGCCGTGCCTCGCCGCCGTGCAGATCGAGCAGCCAGAGGTGCGGCGTGTCTTCCGCGCGGTTAGAGACGAAGACGAGCCGCGTGCCATCCGGCGACCAGCGCGGCGACGTGTCCTTCTTCGTTCCAACAGTCAGCGGGATCGGCTCGGCAGCGCTATCGGTCGCGACCAGCCAGATGCGGGAGTGATAGTCGTTTTCCTCCTCGTCCGCCATCGCGACGACGAACGCGATCCGGCTCCCGTCCGGTGACGGCTGCGGGTCGCCGATGAACTGGAGAGCGTAGAGATCGTGCGGGACGATATGGCGTGAATCCTCGGTCATGGTCGTATCTCCCTTGTGGCGACGGGGCAGGTTTTCAATCTGCCCCCGCCCTGTACGCACCTCGTCTTTTCTCATAAACCGAGCCGTTCAAGATGCCCCTCCGGCGCGTGGACGCGGTCGAGATGGGCGCGCAGGAGATCGCAGAAATGCGCTTCCTGTCCGGGATTGTCTAGCGGATGATCCTGCGCGGGATCGGTCATCAGGTCGAAAAGTTCGTGGCACGGCTCGTACGCGCCCGTCGAACTGCCATCGTGCCGGAGGGGAGGCTTGCCAATCTGCGGGATTTTGAAGAGCGGGATGTTGTAGGTATGGCCGAGGAAGCGACCGATCTCCGCCCGTGCGAGGTCGTCACGTCCGATGAAGTTGTGGAAGGTTGTCGGCATCGCGGTATAGGCGTAGAGTTTCGTTTCCGCCTGCACGGGATTCCGGAAATACGTAAAGCGACCGTCGGTCGCATTGAGCGCCATGCCGAAGTAGCCGTAGATGAGGGCGTCGTGGACGGATTGATCCGCCTCCAATGCGGGGCGGAGCGATGACCCGTGCAGGTGCGGCGGCATCGGTGCGCCGAAGTAGTCGAGGAACGTCGGCATGAGGTCCGTCGTCTGGGTAAGGGTGGAGACGCGACTGCCCGCGAGCCGCGAGCCGGGCAGGTGGACGATCAAGGGGATGTGCGCGATTTCGTTGTAGACGGGCATCGCGTTCTTCATCCAATAGTCGTGCTCGCCGAGCATCGAGCCGTGGTCGGTCGTTAGCACGACCATCGTGTCGCGCCAGGCATCCTGTGCGTCCAGCGTGTCCCAGAGCCTGCCGAGCCAGTGATCGGTCATCGTCAGCAGGGCGGCGTAGCACTTGCGAATGTGTGCGATGGCATCCGGGTTGTCGCGGCAGACGCCATAGTCGGGCCAGTCGTAGAGCGGGCCGGCCCACGTATCGTCGTACATCTCGAGGTATTTCGGCACGACATAAAAGGGTTCGTGCGGGTCGAAGAGTTCCAATTGGAGGAACCAGTTATCGCTTTCCCGATTATCGTCGAGCCAGCGGACGGCGTGCTCGATGCAGCGTGGGCCGGAGAACTCGTGTTCCTCGCGTTGGGCGAAGCGGTTCTGGATGTTCTGCCGATCGTTGTTGCGGCCCATGCTCATGTTTGCGGGGAGGGCGGGAGCATCCACACGGCTGATCCAGCCATCACTCTCCTGCCCGCGCTCGAACTCCCAGGTGTCGAAACTGCTGTTGTGCCCCTCGCCACCAAGATAGAAGTAGTGGTAATGATCCGTGATGAGGTGCGAGAAGACCTTGGGGGACGCCTTGCGCAGTTCGGTGGGCAGCAGGTCGTCGAACGGCTCCAATGGCCCCCAGCCGCGTTCGAGGAAGTTATGCCGCCCGGTCATGAACTCTCGCCGCGCCGGCATGCACGGCAGCGATCCGACCCAATGGTTGTCGCAAACCACCGACCGCTCTGCCAGCCGCGCAATGTTCGGCGTCTGCACCCAATCCGTCCCGTATGGCTCCAGAAAATCGCGCCGCAGTGTATCAAGGACGACGAACAAGACTTTCAACGCATGATCCCTTCCGTAAATACTCTTCGCGAAGCGATTCGTGATGTTACGCTGAACGCGCTTATTGATCGTAGCAAATCTACCTGCGAATCGTACAGGAGAAGACCGCACTCTCGACATTCCTTGCTCACAATGGTAAGAACACCATGCAGCGGTATTACATACTGCATAAAGGGAGACCTCAATGGATGATCTGTTCTCAACGGTGACAAGCAAAGGGCAGGTAACGATCCCCAAGCACAGGTAATGATCCCCAAGCATTTGCGCGATCGGCTTGGCATCGTTCCCGGTGAACAGGTGATCTTTTCACTCGAAGACGACGAGATTCACATCGCGCGAAGCATCAGCATCGTGGAACGAACAGCGGGCGCATTGAAGCCACTACCCGGCGTCAGGGTGCCGGAAACGGCCGAGGAGATGCGGCGAATGGCAGAAGAAGCCATTGCGGAGGATGCGCTGCGACGGATGGGCGGATAGGTGGCACTCTCGTTCCTCGACACCAATATCTGATGTTGACCCGCTTTGGTGGACACCAGATCATTGGGCAATCGATGCTCAACAGGAGGTGTCCCGATGCCACGCACCCGCCCGGCCTACCCGCCGGAGTTCAAGATGGAAGCAGTCCGGCTGGCCCAAAGTGGTGACA
>JBBRLR010000109.1:0-15350 GCA_038231255.1 Thermomicrobiales bacterium
TCTTCCGCGTCCGTCGCCCCCGCCGCCGCCGGCATACCTCTTCACGCCCGACCCTCCCCCCCCCCCGGTTCCCCCCCCCGTGCCCCCCCCCCCCCCCCCCCCCCCCACCACCAAATTTCCCTCGCGAACCCCGTATCTCCTACTCCATCGTTACGAGCGTTGAGCGTAGCACCTGAATAACATCGCTCGGTATCGCTGTCAAGCAATGATCCTCACGCGAACGGGAGCGACTGCACGCCAATATCAGGGTGACGTGGCACTTGGGAGCAGAACCGCAGGCTGCTCGGGCAGATCGGCGGGATCGGCATAGACGACGACTTCGCCATCCTCGATGCTTACGGGATAGGTCTTGACGCGCATCTTCGGATCAACGAGGCACGCCCCGGTGGCGATGTCGAACTCCCACAGGTGCCACGGACAGCGGATAATTTCGCCTTCGCGGACGAGATCGAGGTTCGTGTTCGCGGCAGTTGGTGGGGCGTCCGCGACGACGCGCCCGCTCACCCGGCCCGTACAGAGCGGCCCCGCCTTGTGCGGGCAAAGATTGCGCAGGGCATGGTACGTCCCGTTCACATTGAAAACGCCGATCCCCGCCCGCCCGCGAAATGGCACGATCAGCCGCCGCGACCCGGCAGGGAGTTCCGCCACCGGGCCAACGGCGACACGCTTCATCTTCAGGTCAAGGGCTGAGCGCTCATGCCGCGACTCACTGCTCATTGCTCGCTATAGCCCGAACAGCTCGCGGGCATTCTCCACGAAGACGCGGCGATGCAGCCGCTCCGGCAGTTTCGGGAAGGTCGTCGCCGGGTCGTCCCAGTCCCAATGCGGCCAGTCGGACGAAAAAACGAGCGTTTCCTCGGCGTGCAGCGCGTCGAGCATCATCCAGAATTGCTCGTGCGTCTCCGTTTCGAGCAAGGGCTGCGTGCCGATGCGGATATGCTGCCGGAAGTACTCACTCGGGAGGCGCTTCACCCACGGCGTCTGATCGCGCAGCGATTTCCAGTCCGCATCCATGTGCCACATCAAGCCGACGGCCCAGAACTGGTCGCACTCGTCAATCAGCACCTTCAACCCCGGATACTTCTCGAAGACGCCCTCGGCGATCAAGGAGACGGAGTGCGCCATCGCCATCTGCGGGCGCGCCATCCGGTTCTCGATGTAGTAGGTCGGGTAGCCGACCCCCGTCGGCGGCCCGGCCATCCCCGCCCCCTCGTTGCCGGGGTGGATGCCGACGACCAGCCCGTGCCGCTCGCACGCCTCCCAGATTGGGTGGTAGAAGCGGTTGCCGTACGGCATGCGGTTGCCCGTCGGCAGCATGACCGCACGCACGCGCGGATCGGGGCCGAGCCGCTCGATCTCGGCAATCGCCAGTTGCGGGTCCATCGTCGAGATCGAGAGCGCCATCATCAGCCGGTCATCCTTTTCCAGCCAATGCTCAACGGTCCAGTCATTGAACGCACGACAGAGCGCGGCGGCGAAATCCGGGTCGGGCAGGATGGACGCGCCATACGTGCTCGCGCCGGTCAGGAGCACCTTGTCCACGTTCCATAGATCGAGGTGCTGATCGCGCAGGCGCTCGTAGGTCGTGCCCATCTGGCGACCATCGTGCTTCGGCAGGTCGCAGTTGGTCGCGAGATCGGTGCGCGCCGCGTCGTTGGCGACATTGAAGTAACCGGAGCCGGGGAACTTGATCCCCTGCTCGACGGCCTGCTGGCGATAAACGCGTGACAGGTACGGGAGCAACTCCTCCGGCGCGCCGACGGTCTGGTGGACATCGCAATCCACGAGCGCGAGATCGGTGTGCGCGCCGCCGGACCACCCCGGCGCCTTGATCGGCCGAGCGCCAACTGCCATCGCCATTGCGTCGCCCCTTCCTTTTCGCTGTGTGTCGCACCACAAACCGGCGCGCACCCAACTACATACCTGCGGAAACTCCTGCGCGTATTGTGCCGGATGCCCGCGCGAATCACAAGCAATCGCCACGAACCCTGCTCGTGCCGAAATGGCCTTCCAGCGAGCGCATACATCCGGTCGGGCCAAAACGCGCTATGCTTGTGGGAAGGACTGAGGACTGAGGACTGAGGACTGAGTGGGCAGTGAGCAGTACACAGTGGGCGGTGATTCGCGTCCCTCAGTCCTCAGTCCTCAGTCCTTCCCTTTGATATGGAAAGAGTAGCCCGGTGTTTTATGCCTTCGGTCGCCTCGTGTATCGGTTCCGCTGGTTTGTCCTCGCCTTCTGGGGCGCCGCGCTCGCCGTCTCGCTCGCCTTCGCGCCGCGCGTCACCGAGCCATTGCGCGTCGGTGGCTTCGCCGACCCCGCACTGGAAAGTTCCAAGGCGGCGGCGGCGCTCGCCAACGACCTCGGCTACAGCACGAGCAATGTCATCGTCACATTTTCGAGCAGCGACCCCGCATTCATTGCCACCGATCCACGCTTCATCGCCGAGACGAATGCCTCGCTCGCCGGGCTGAGCAAACTGCGCGTGCAAACGCAAATCCTGAGTCACGCGATGAATCCTCGGCAAATCTCGCGCGATGGGCGCACCGCGTTTGAGGTCGTCAGCCTTGCCACCGACACCGAGGCGGCGGCGAAATTGATGCCGCAGATCACTGCCGCGATCACGCCGCCGCCAGATTTGACGATGCGCATCGGCGGTGGTCCCGCCTTTTACGCGGACGTCGAAACCGTCAGCCAGCGGGACCTCGCTCGCGCCGAGGCGGTCGCCTTCCCGATTGCCGTCATCGCGCTCCTGATCGTCTTCGGCAGCGTCTTCGCGGCGGGATTGCCCGTGCTGGTCGGCGGCGTGGGCGTCGTCGTCATCCTCGCGGTGATCTACGCGCTCGGCACGCTGATGGAGCTTTCGATCTTCACCGTCAACCTCGCGACGCTGCTCGGCCTCGGCCTCGGCCTCGATTACTCGCTCTTTCTCGCCAGCCGGTTCCGCGAGGAACTCGCGCACGGGCACGATGTGCCGGACGCGGTCGCCCGG
This sequence comes from Thermomicrobiales bacterium, assembly GCA_038231255.1. Lineage (GTDB taxonomy): Bacteria > Chloroflexota > Chloroflexia > Thermomicrobiales > JALYUS01 > JALYUS01. Next base: position 2,991 of record JBBRLR010000109.1, read on the forward strand.
ACACTCGCGACGGCGGGTCAGGCAGTCACGTACAGTGGACTGACGGTGCTGATCGGCCTCTGCGCCCTACTCACCTTCCACATTAATCTGCTCGTCTCCATCGGCATCGGCGGTGTCGTCGTCGTGATCGTTTCTGTCCTCGCCGCGACTACGCTCCTGCCGGTGCTCCTGTCCATCGTCGGCACGCGGATTGACGCGCTCTCGGTGCGCAAATTAATGGCGCGGTTTCGCGGCGGCAAACCGGCGAGTGGCGGCGAAGGGTTGTGGGCGCGCGTCGCGCATCTCGTCATGCGTCATCCCGTGGCCGTCTTCCTACCAACGCTCGGCCTACTGTTGCTGCTCGGCGTGCCTTTCCTCCACATCACCTTCAGCAGCCCGGACGCCTCGATCGTACCGCCGTCGGTGCAGAGCCGACAGGTCTACGACATCCTCAAGACCGAGTTCGACGCGAACGAGACGAACCCGGTGCTCGTCGTCGTCAAGACCGCACCGGGGGCAACCGCGTTCGATCCGGCGAACGTCGCCTCCCTGTACGATTTCGTCCGGAACGTCCAGGCAGATCCGCGCGTCGCGCGCGTTGAGAGCATCGTGTCGGTGGACCCACGCCTGACGCTGCCGCAGTATCAAGTCTATTATGCCAACATCGCGGAACTGCAGGACCCGTACATCACGCAGTTCGCGAAGCAGTACGCCCGCAATGACACGACGCTCATCTCGATCATCAGCAAGTACCCGTCGAACGGGCCAGAGACGCGCGCGCTCGTTGCCAAACTGCGCAACAGCGCCATCGGCAACGGCATGACCTTCCAGGTGACGGGCGCAACCGCCGGGGTGATCGATGTTGTCAACGGCTTGTACCGCACCTTCCCCATCGCACTCTTATTCATCGTCCTGACGACCTATGTCGTGCTGCTCCTGCTGTTTCGGTCAGTCGTCCTGCCACTTAAGGCGATCGTGATGAACGCCCTCAGCATCATCGCGAGTTACGGGATGCTCGTCTTCGTCTTCCAGGACGGCCACTTCGGCGGGTTGCTTAACTTCACCGCGCTGCATTTCATCGAGCCGACGCTGCCAATCATCATGTTCTGCACGCTTTTCGGGCTTTCGATGGACTATGAAGTCTTCCTGCTCAGTCGGATCAAGGAGGCGTACGACGCGACGGGCGATAACGCGCACAGCGTCGCGACGGGGATTGAGCGGAGCGCGCGGATCATCACGAGCGCGGCGTTGATCGTCGTGCTCGTCGCGTCGTCGTTCGTCACGGCCGACATCGTCCTCGTCAAGGCGCTCGGCCTCGGCGTCGCGGTCGCGGTCGCGGTGGACGCGACGGTCGTGCGCGCCCTGCTCGTCCCCGCGACGATGCGCCTTCTGGGGCACTGGAACTGGTACGCGCCGCACTGGCTTCTGCGCTTTCTGCCCCGCCATGCACTCGCCCTCGAAGGCTCGCTCGACGACGATCCGGCGACGGAGCGTGCCCGCGACCGCGAGCAAGAGACGGTCAGCCCTCGATGAGGAAGGAAAGGGATTCCCGTATGCGCGCTCGTTTCATTGTTCTGCCAATTGTACTCATGCTGCTCATTGCGCTCGCCGGTTGCGGCGGTTCTGGTGTCGCTGATTCGTTCCCAACGCCGAAGCCGAATCTTGCGGCGACGGCTCCCGCCAGTACGCCCGGCCCCGTGCCCGGCACCGTTGTCCGCTTCCCCGAAGATGAAGCGCCCCATCCCGTCATCACCGAGTGGTGGTATTTCACCGGGCATGTGGAAACTGCCGACGGCGCGCGCTACGGCGTCGAGTACGTCATTTTTCAGGGCAGCCGGGCGGATTTCCCGATTGGCTACGCCGCCCATTTCGCCGTCATTGATGCACAAACGCACGCATTCGCCTTCGCTGAGGCGTCAAGCCTCGCGCGCACTGTCGCCTTCGGCGGCACGAACGGCTTCGATCTCCGCGTCAACGACTGGACGATGCGCGGCCTGGGCGGCAACGATCATCTTCAGGCTAAGATGACCACGGACGCCTACGCGATTGATGTCACGGCGACCGACGCGAAAGGCCCCGTCCTCCAGGGGGGCGGGCAGTTCAGCTACGGGCCGGGCGGCAGCAGCTACTATTACAGTCGCACCCGCATGCAACCGGTCGGCACGATCACCGTCGGCGGGGCGGTCAAGCCGATCGTCGGCGGCACGCTCTGGTTCGACCATCAATGGGGCAACTTCCTGCCGACAAACGGTGGCTGGGATTGGTTCAGCACCCAACTGGATGACAACAGCGAGATGATGATCTACAACCTCCGTGATGCCTCCGGCACGATACTGCAGACCTTCGGCGAATATGTCCCGCCCTGCCCACATGACTGCATGCCGACGCGGCCCGTCCCCTCCATCGAACTCTCGCAGGACCAGTTCTCGATCTCGCCGCTCGGCGAGTGGAGCAGTCCCGCGACCGGCATCACCTATCCGAATAGATGGCGCGTGACGATCGCGGCGAAGGGCGATGTCCCGGCGATGGACCTCACCTACACCCCGGTCATCCCGAACGCGGAACTGGACACCCGCAAGTCAACGAGCGTCATCTACTGGGAAGGTGACAGCACGATTGCAGGCACAAAAGCAGGCGCACCAATCACCGGCTCGGGCTACGTCGAACTGACCGGGTATGACAAGGGAAAGTAGGGCGTGCAAGTGGGGATGCAGCACGCTCCCAAATGCGCTAGCATGATGCCCGACATGCTTTCCGACGCATCGCGGGAGGATCACGACGATGGACCTGAATACCCACTACGTCTTCCACGCACCGACGCGCGTCATCTTCGGTGGTGGCACGGTGCAGGCAACGGGCCGTGAGGTCGCGGCGCTCGGCGGCACGGCGGCGCTCGTCGTCACAGATCGCGGCGTCGTCGGCGCGGGTCTGCTCGATGGCGTGCTCGCGAGCCTCGCGGCGGCGGACATCACCGCAACCGTCTTTGATGCGGTCGAACCGAATCCGAGCATCGGCGCGGTGGATGCCGCGCTCACCGTCTATCGGTCCGGTGGCTGCAATGCCATCGTCGCGGTCGGCGGTGGTAGCCCGATGGATGTCGCGAAGGCGGTCGGCATCCTCGCCACCAACGGCGGCGCGATCAGCGACTACGAGGGCAAGCCCGACGCTGTGCACGCCGACTTGCCGCCTTTCGTCTGCGTGCCGACGACCTGTGGTACCGGCTCGGAGGTGACGCCGTTCGCCGTCATTACCGATGAAGCGAAGCACTGGAAGATGTCCATCGCCTCACCGCGTGAGGTGCCGCGCGTCGCGATCATTGACCCCGACCTCTTCTTGAAGATGCCCGCGCCGCTGATCGCCGCCACCGGCATGGACGCGCTGACACACGCCATCGAGTCCTACACGAACCGGAACGTGCAGCCTTTCGCGGACGCGCTCGACATCCACGCCATTCGGCTGATCGGCACATACCTGCGGCCGGCCGTCGCGAATGGCAACCGCGAGGCGATGGCCTCCATGGCGGTCGCCGCGACGATGGCCGGGATGGGTTTTTCGCAGAATCGTCTCGGCATCGTCCACGCGATCTCGCACCCGGTGACGTCGTATGTCGGCACGCCGCACGGCGTCGCGAACGCGATCCTCCTGCCCTACGTGATGGAGTACAACGCCATCGGCGCCGGGCCGAGGATCACGGAGATCGGCCGCGCGTTATCCGACGGGAACCCGCAGATGATGGGGAATCCGTCGCCACAGGCGGGCATTCACGCCGTTCGCGCCCTCAGCCGCGATGTCGGCATCCCGGAAACGCTCGCCGATGTCGGCGTGACGGAGGAACATGTCGCCAACATCGCCGCCGACGCGATGAAGAGCGGCAACATCGCCATCAACCCGCGCCGCGTTGCGCTGGCGGACATCGAGCGCGTCATCCGCAACGCGATCAAAGGCGTCCATGCCGATCAGTGACCCAAAGGCCGGGCATGACGCGCGGCAGGGCATCGGTCACTTAATCACGCGCTCGTCGGACTGCACATTCGTCGGCTTGTCCGGCGATTGATCCCTTCCCGATTCCGGGCGATATTCGCCGAATGCTTCCTGGTAGTCGGCGCGCACCTCGGCATCCACGAGATGGACATAAACCTGCGTCGTCGCAAGATTTGCGTGACCGAGGATGCGCTGCACGACTGGGGCCGAGATTTTCCCCTCGACGAGATGCGTCGCGAGGCCGTGGCGAAAGGAGTGCGGCGTGATGTGCGCGGCGATCCCCGCCTGCCGCGCCACATCGGCGACGATCCGCTCGACGGATCGCGGCGTGATACGCGTGCCGGGTTTTCCCGGCATATCGCGACCGCTGAAGGCGGGCAAGGTTGCGAGGGCGATGGGTTGCGTCCCGTCCAGTCGCGCGGTCCAGTAGCGCAGCAGCGCCGCCGCCGTCTCGTTGTCGAAATAGACGCGCCGGCTCTTGCCGCCCTTGCCGCGAAAGACGAACGCGGTGCCGTCCTCAAGATCAATGTCGCCCCGGCGTAGCGCGCAGCACTCCGAGACGCGCGTGCCGGAGCGGTAGAGAAACCGGACGAGCGCGGCGACCTTGAGGCGGCGCAGATCGGCCTCCGGCTTTTCCTCCTTCGGCTGCCGCGCGACGAAATCGAGGATGCGGTTCAGGTCACGCGTGCGGATGTTCGGCGGCGGCGCGGTGAATCCGGTTTGCTGACCGGCCAGTTGCAATCCCATCTTTTCGAGCGACAGCGACGGATGATAATCGTTCGCGACGAGGTGTTTGTAAAACTTGCGCACCGCCGCACAGTAGGTGTATGCCGTCCGCGTCGCCGCGACGTCCTCGCGTGTTTGACGCTCGGACGGCAGCAACGACGCAGCAAAATCAATGACATGGCCCGTCGTCAGGTCCGTGACCGCCGCTGTTGCCGCATGGAAGCCTTCGTTCTCCAGAAACGCGGTGAACTTCCGCAGGCCGTAGCCGTAGGTCGCGATCGTCTTCGGGCTTTTCCGCATCGTCGTCAGGAAGTCGTCAATCGCCGCCGCGACGGTCATTCGGGATGTGTTCTTGTTGATTACCGCATGACTCATTTATCCCTCCGCTGCCGACAGGGCGGCGACCAGTCGGGCATGCAGCGCGTGGAGTGCGCGGGCGCGGTGGCTGATCGCGTTCTTCTCGTCATCGCGCATCTCCGCGAGCGTGCGATCCGTGCCGCCGACAATGAAGATCGGGTCGTAGCCGAACCCGAACGCGCCGCGCGGCTCGTGCGCAATCGCGCCTTCTAACTTCCCCTCTGACTCGATGATCCGTCCATCTGGCAGCGAAAGTGCGAGCGCGGCGACGAACCGCGCCGCGCGCGATGCGTCGGGTATCGCCGCCAGCCGCGTCAACAGAAGGGAGCAGCGATCGCGGTCAGTCAAGCCCGGCCCGCCGAACCGCGCCGACAGGACGCCCGGCGCGCCATCGAGCGCATCAACGATGAGGCCAGAATCGTCCGCAAGGGCGGGGCGCCCCGTCTGGTCGGTGACGTAGCGCGCTTTCGCTCGCGCATTGGCGGCAAAGGTCTCGCCCGTCTCCGGCGGGAACGTCAGCACACCGGCGTCACGGGCCGTCACCAGCGGAATCTGAAGATCGCCGAGCAGATCGCGGAATTCGCCGAGTTTCCCCACGTTGTTCGATGCCAGCACCAGCATGTTTGCCACCCACTCCTACTGTACGTACACCAAGTATGCCACCGATTGCGCGGTTCGGCAATGCGCGTGATAGACTGCGAATCGTGGAGTGCGAAAGGAGATGCGCCCTTGGAAAACCGCCAGATTGCCGCCGCGTTGCGTGAACTCGCCGACTTGCTGGAGATTGCCGGGGAAGACCGCTTCCGCGTCTCGGCGTACCGGCGGGCGAGCGACACGATCCGGCGCGAGGCGCGCCCGCTCGCGGACCTGGCGGCGCGCCATCAACTCCAATCACTCCCCGGTATCGGCCCGGCCATCGGCGCCGAAATTACCGAGATGTTGACGACGGGCGGATTTGCGCGCCTCGATGCGATGCGCGAAGCGCTGTCGACGGTCGTCATCGCCCTGATGCGCGTCCCCGGTATCGGCCCGAAGACGGCGGCGGCGCTGCATGCGCGGTTCAATCTGCCCGATCTAACGTCGTACGAGCAGGCTTTCCAAGCGGGTGCGCTGAAAACGGTCAAGGGGATCGGCGCGCATCGCGAGGCGGAAATCCTCAGCGGGCTGCACGCGCGCATGGCCACGGCGGGTCGCATCCTGCTCGGCACAGGCGTCGGCATCGCCGCGCGCCTGATCGCCGATTTCCATGCGCGATTGCCGGATGTACCGCTCGAACCGATCGGCAGCCTCCGCCGCTGGATGCCGACCCTCGGCGATGTGGACCTTCTGGCGGCGACGGACGCGCCCGATGCCGCGCTCGATTGCTTCGCGACGTTGCCGGACGTGCTCAGCGTCGTGCGCCGGGACGCCGATGCGATTCGGGTGCGCTTGATTGACGGCGCGGAGGCGGAATGCATCACCCGCCCGACCGCGACGGTCGGCGGCGCGCTCCTCTGGCTGACGGGGAGCAAGGCGACCGGCAATCAACCCGGCTTCCGCGAAGCGCTCGCCGCGCACGCCGAGGCGCGAGGCTTCACGCTGGACGGGAGCGGACTTCGACGCGGCACGCAGATGATCGCGGGCGATGAGTACGCGGCATTCGCGGCGCTCGGCCTCCCCTTCATCCCGCCCGAACTGCGCGAGAACGGCCAGGTTCTGGAGTGGGTACTGCGCTCCGGCGTGCCGCGCCTCGTCGAACTCAGCGATATTCTCGGCGATCTGCACACGCACTCCGTTTGGAGCGACGGGACAAGCACGATTGCCGAAATGGCGGCGGCGGCGCAGGAGCGTGGCTACATCTACTACGGCGTCAGCGACCATTCGTACTCGCTACGCATCGCCAACGGCTTGAATGTCGAGCGATTGCGGCAGCAGCGCGAGGAAGTCGCCGCACTTCACGTCGGCATCACCATGCTCCGCGCCTGCGAAACGGAAGTCCACAGCGACGGGCATCTCGACCTCGACGATGCTGCGCTCGGCGCGCTCGATTACGCGATTGCGTCGGTCCACAGCGGCCAGCGCGGCGACCGCGCAACCGTGACCCGCCGCACGCTCGCCGCAATTGCGAATCCGTACGTGGACATCATCGCCCATCCGACCGGGCGGATGCCGCTGCACCGCGAGCCGATGGACCTCGACCTCGATGCCGTGATTGCCGAGGCGGTGCGCACCGAGACCGCACTGGAAATCAACGCCGATTCCCATCGCCTCGACCTTGATGCCCCGCACGCGCAGCGCGCCGCCGCCGCCGGTGTTATCATGACGATCAACAGCGACGCGCACAACGCCGCCGGCCTCGGCAACATGATCTTCGGCGTGATGACCGCACGCCGCGCCTGGATCGCGCCCGAAACCATCCTCAACTGCTGGCCCGCCGAAGAAATCCTCGCCCGCCGCGCCCGCCGCATCGCGTCGGGTTGTGCAGCCAGCGCTAATCCGCGCTGAACTGCTCGTAGTCGGCCGGGCGGGCAAGGGTGACGGTTTCCAACCGGACGGCGTCGCGGCCGATCAGGCCCCGCACCGCCGCCTGCAAACTGGCGTCGCCATCCACGCGCAGGAACATCGGCCGCAGCACGCACCGCCCCGCCTGGGTCTGGCAGTGAATCAACACCACATCACTGCCGGGGTAGGCGCGCAGCAGATCGTGCAGGCGGCTGTGTAGATCGTCCGACGATCCGACCGCGAGCGAGATGTGGACACGTCGCTCGATCTGCGGCTCCGACGCGGTCGGGTCGGGGTCGGCGCAGGGGCGCACCGCCTCGACGAGCAGTTGCACCTGCTCGCCCCGAAGATCAACGCGCACATCCACCTCGACCACGGTATCGGCGATCAGCGCTTCCTTGCACCGCTCATATGCCTCCGAAAAGGCGATCAAATCGAGCGAAACGCCGTCCACGCCCTCCAATGTGGCGCGGAGCATCATCGTACCCTTCTTCGTCAGCATCGCCCGTGGCTCGATGAGCAGGCCGATCAGCGTCGCGCGCTGCCCGGCCATCGCCTCGTCAATCGTGCCGAGGTTGACAATCTGCCGGGAGCGCGCCCGCGCCGCAACCTGAATCAGCGGATGCTCCGACAGGTAGATGCCGAGCAGTTCCTTCTCGTGTACCAATTGCTCCTTGACTGACCAGTCCGGCACTGCGGGTAGCGGCACATCGAGGAGGTCGGTCGCGCCGGGGATGTCGGCGCCGAACAACCCGAACTGGCCCGCCGCCGCCGCCTTGCGGGTGGATTGCGCCGCCGCCATCGCGCTCTCGACGGCGAGCATCAGTTGCTGGCCGTTGCCGAGGTCGCGCATCGCGCCGATCTTAATCAGGCACTCGATGGCGCGGCGGTTGACTTGCGCGCCGACGCTCGCGCAGAACTGCGCCAAGCCGACGAACCGCTCGCCCGCCTGCTGCTTGCGGGAGGCGACAATTGCATCAACGACGCCGACGCCGACATTCTTGATCGCGCTTATGCCGATCCGCACGGCGCGTTCCGGCTCGCCGTCGTCGCGCATGCGCCCGGTCTCCTCGACGCTGAAGTCGCGCTCGCTGCGGTTGACATCGGGCGGCAGGACGGCGATCTTCATCCGTCGGCATTCGGCGATCAACTGGACGACGCGCGCGGTATCCCCCTGCTCGCTGGTCAGGATGGCGGCGAGGAATTCGGCGGGGTAATGCGCCTTCAAGTAGGCGCACCAATAGCCGACGAGGCCGTAGCAGGTGGAGTGGGCCTTGTTGAAACCGTAGCCCGAGAACTTCTCCAACTCCTCGAAGAGCGGCTCGGCGGTCTTTTTCGGGACACCCTTCTTCGCGCAGCCCTGCACGAAGCGGTCGCGATGCTTCGCCATCTCGGCGGGCAGCTTCTTACCCATCGCCTTGCGCAGGCTGTCCGCCTCGGCGAGCGAGTAGTCCGCGAGCACCCGCGCGATCTGCATCACCTGCTCTTGGAAGAGCGCGAAGCCGTAGGTCTCGCGCAGCACCGGTTCGAGGTCGGGGTGCGCGTAGGTCACCTCCTCGCGCCCCTCCTTGCGCGCGGCGAAACGCGGCGCGTGCTCCATCGGGCCGGGGCGGGCGAGCGCGCCGACGGCGACCAGTTCGGCGAAGTTGCGCGGCTTAACGAGCGCGCAGATGCGCTGCCCGGTCGGCTGATCGAGTTGGAAGATGCCCATAGTCTCGCCGCGCATCAGCGGCGCGTATGCGGCCGGGTCCTCCAGATCGAGCGCGTCGAGATCCACCGTGATGCCGCGCCGTCCGAGCAATTGCAACGCCTTCGTCAGCACGGTCAGCGTTTTGAGACCGAGGAAGTCCATCTTCAGTAAGCCGAGGTCCTCGAGCCAGCCCATCGGGTACTGCGTCGTCACGCCCGCGTTGTCACCCGTGCCGGTACGCTGGAGCGGCACATGCTGGATCAGCGGGTCGCGCGAGATAACGATCCCGGCGGCGTGCGTCGAGGCATGGCGCGAGACGCCCTCCAACTTTTGCGCGGTATCGAGCAGGCGCCGGACATTCGCGTCCTTGTCGCGCAGCGCCTTGAGGTCGGGCACCTGTTCGAGCGCCTGGCCGATCGAGACCGGGTGCGCCGGCACCTGCGGGATCATCTTCGAAACCAGGTCCACGTCGCCGTACGGCATGCCGAGCGCACGCCCGACATCGCGGATCGCCGCCCGCGCCGCGAGCGTCCCGAAGGTGATGATCTGCGCCACCTGCTCCGCGCCATACTTCTCGGTCACATACTTGATAATCAGGTCGCGCCCGTCGTCGGCGAAGTCAATGTCAATGTCGGGCATCGAGATGCGCGACGGGTTGAGGAAGCGCTCGAAGAGCAGCCCGTGCTGGAGCGGGTCAACCGTCGTGATGTCGAGGCTGTAGGCGACGATGCTGCCCGCTGCGCTGCCGCGCCCCGGCCCGACGAGCACGCCGCGCTCCTTCGCGTAGCGCACGAAGTCCCAGACGACGAGGAAGTAGGTCGGGAAGCCCATGTCCGTGATGACCTTGAGTTCGAACGCGAGCCGCTCGGCAACCTCGCCATCCACATGGCCGTACTTCCGCTTCGCCCCCTCGCGGCACAGGTGTTCGAGGTAGGTGTCCGACGTGAAACCGTCGGGCACCGCGAAGTGCGGCATCAGGAAGCCGGGGTTGCCGAGGCGCAAATCGCACTGCTCGACGACGCGCAGTGTGTTCGACACCGCCTCCGGGATCTCATGGAAGCGTTCGAGCATCTCGTCGCCGCTCTTCATGTAGATCTGGTCGGTCTTGCTCGCGAAGCGGTTCGGGTCGTCCACCGTTGCGCCCGTCTGGATACAGAGCAGGATGTCGTGCGCCGGATGATCCTCGCGGCGGACGAAGTGGACATCGTTGGTCGCGACGAGTGGCAGCCCGGTTCGTTTCCCTTCCGCAATCAGGAACCGGGTCATCTGCTGCTGTTCGGGCATGCCGTGGTCCATCACTTCGAGGAAGAAATGATCGCGCCCGAACCATTGGCTCATGTCGTCAATCAGTTGGCTCGCCGCAGCATTTCGGTCGTGGAGAATGTGCGACGCGAGGTGCGACGACAGGCAGCCGGACAGGCAGGTGATCCCGTCCGCCTTCTGCGCGAGCAGATCGTAGTCAATCCGTGGCTTGTAATAAAAGCCCTCCAGACTCGCCTTGCTCGCGAGTTCGAGAAGGTTCCGGTAGCCCGTTTCATTCCGCGCGAGGAGCGTCAGATGGTGGATCGGCGATTTCTTGCGCTCGTGGCGCCCCTCCGGTGCGACGTACGCCTCCATGCCGACAATCGTGCGGAAGCCGGTCTTCTTGCCCGCCTTCATCCAATCCATCGCACCGTACATCACGCCGTGGTCGGTAAGGGCGGCCGCCGTCATGCCGAGTTCTTCCATCCGCGCCATGTAGTCAGAAATCTTGCCAAGCCCGTCGAGCAGCGAGAACTCGCTGTGCAGGTGGAGATGCGCGAACTCGACGGACTGCCGACCGGAAGGACTCGTTGCCATCATTGCTCCCACTCCCCAGATCACTGCCACCGAAGGCACGCCGCAATCGTACCGACCACACTGTACGTTCAGCCTACCAAAGCACGTACGTACTGTCCATACGTCTGTTAGGAGTCGTGGTTCGCGATCCGCGTATATTCCTCGACGAGCAACGCGAGCAGTCGCCGAAGCGTCGAGCGCGATTGATCCGGCAAACGCGTATCATCCAGGAGTACGGCCAGTTTGGCGAGCGACGTTTCGCCGGTGAGCAAGTGCGCGGGATCAACCGGCAGAAAACCCGCCGCCATGCGCAGTTCGTCGGCATCGCGGCCGGACGCGTCCAACCCGAGTGCGCCAACAAACTGCTCGACGACGACGCGCGACGGATCGCCACGCCCGCCAGATTCGAGTCGGCTGATGTATGAGTGGTTTAGTCCCGCCCGCTGCGCGAGTTGATTCTGCGAAAGCCGCTGGGCCGTCCGCAGCCGCGTCAGGGTTTGCCCGAACCGCACCGCCGCACCGCTCGTTTGCTCCTCCGCCACCGATCACCTCCACCCGCGAATCGCCATCAATAGTGTACATGCGGCGTGCCAGTCAGTCAATGAATTTGCCGCTGAGTCACAAAGACATGCGCGCTTTCCATGACACACAGACACATGTGTTGCCCGATAGTAAAGCACTAACAATGCCAACGCCGCCGGTGTCTGTGGTGGTGGCGGGCTTTAGCCTGCCTCTCCGTAGGCTAAAGCCCGCCACCACCAGAAAAAATGCTGCGATGCTCGAATGCTGCTTGCACGCACCGGGGCCGCGTGATAGAATCTCAGCGGCAAAAGCGCCGACGTAGCTCAGTGGCAGAGCAGCTGTTTCGTAAACAGCAGGTCATCGGTTCAAATCCGATCGTCGGCTCCAGTTGGCCGAAGTGGCGGAATCGGCAGACGCGCTACGTTCAGGGCGTAGTGCCCGTAGGGGCGTGAGGGTTCAAATCCCTCCTTCGGCACCAGTTTTTCCATCCCTGACGCCGTGCATGCCTGACATGCGCGGTTCATTGACAAGGCAATACGGGGTGTTGGGTAGGATGGCCGCTGCGGCAGAAGCTGCAGAGGAAAGTCCGGGCAGCACAGAGCAGGGTGCCCGGCGAAAGCCGGGGAAGCGCGGCAACGCGCTGACAGTCCCGCGCAAGCGGGCGGGCGGGCAACCGCACGAGAGCAACAGAAACGTGCCGGACGCTTCGGCGGGCCGGATGAAACGGGCAATCCTCCCTGCTGCAATCTCCGATCCGGTCGCACGCAGCCGATCCCGGTTGCTGACGGTGGCTCGCCGAGACCGAA
>JBBRLR010000110.1:0-15120 GCA_038231255.1 Thermomicrobiales bacterium
ATCGTCAACGACGAGCCGCAGAAGTTTCAGGACATGGCGCTCCTCAAGCCGCCGGGCGGTGGGCGCGAAAAGCCGTGGCATCAGGATAAAGCGTTCTTCGACATGGACATCAACAACCCGGTCGTCGGCGTCTGGATCGCGCTCGACCCTGCGACGCCGGAGAATGGCTGTATGCACGTCATCCCAGGCTCGCACACGGAAGGCCCGGTCGTCCATTTCGCCCGGCGGGACTGGCAAATCTGCGACAACGACGTGCAGACTACCCGCGATGTGATGGTCCCCCTCGAACCGGGCGGCGTGCTGCTCTTCGATGGCCTGATCCACCACGGCACTCCCGCGAATCGGACGAACCTGCGCCGCCGCGCCGTCCAGTTCCACTACACTGGCTGCAACGCCATCTGGACCTCGCAGGAGGCCCGCCTCGCCATCTTCGGCTCCGAAGGCAAGGATGTAGAGTGCTAGGGTAGGTTCCCCGTCTGATTGGCCCCATATTTCCAGACATAATTGGCCCTTTTCTCCAGACCACGTACCCGTTACGATCTGCACGGGTGTGTTCCTGGGTATGGAAGGGCGGAGTCCATGAACGAGGCGAGAACGGAACCGTACGCGATGTATACGACGATGCATCGCCAACCGGCGGACGTGCGGATGCTGCTCGCTGAAGGGTGGGCAGAGGCGGACGAAGCGGCCGGATTTCTGGCGGACGCGGCACGCGTCTTCGTCGTCGGTATCGGCACAAGTTTCCACGCGGCGCAGGTCGGCGCGTACTTATTGCGCACCGTTGGGGCCGATGCCCGCGCGGTGGATTCATACGAGTTCGCTACATATCCCTATAGCCTGCGTGGTGATGACGTCGTAATCGTCATGGCGCATACGGGCGGGAAGCAGTATTCGGTGCGCGCGGTCGAGCTGGCAAAGGCAGCCGGGGTACCGTGCATCGGCATCAGTGGGCGCGACTCGAAGATGGGCGAGGACGGTCTTGCCCTTGTGCTGCGCACCGTTGCACGGGAAACGTCGGCGGCGTATACCGCGAGCCACCTCGGTGCGCTGACGGTACTGGCGCAGATTGCAACCGCGCTCGGCGAACGGCACGATACATCATTGGTGCGGGGGTGGCGTGATGCGCTCGCAGCGTTGCCGGGGCAGATCGAGGACGTGTTGCGGCGCGAAGGTGAGATCGAACCCGTCGCCCGCGCGATCATTGCCGCGAACGGTCGCACCTTCTGTATCGGCGCGGGCCCGAACGCGGCGACCGCGACCGAAGCGTCGCTGAAGGCGCGTGAAACGGCATACGCGACGATTGACGGCATGAGCCTCGAGCAATTCCTGCATGGCCCGATGGTGACGGTCAACCCGGACGATCAGATCGTCGCGATCGCGGCGACGGGGCCGGGGATGGCACGGCTCGGGCAGGTCTGCAACGCATTGCGACTGATCGGTGCGCCGATCTGGGTAGTCGGTCAGGCCATCGAGAGTGTGCCGGATGCGCCACGCTTCCCGCTGCCCGACCTGCCGGAGCCATTGTCGCCGCTTCTCGCTGTCGTGCCCGTGCAGTTGCTCGCGTACTTTCTCGCGGTGGCGAAGGGGACCAATCCCGACACCTTCCGCCGCGACGACCCGCGCTACCTCACCGCCTTCAGTAGCCTGTCGCTCTGACGCGGCAAACCGGGGAGAACCGCAAAGACGCAAAGAGGGAAAAGGGCGCAAAGAAACGGAAACGCGAAAAAAGAATCCTGATAGGGATCGTGCCACGATGAATCACTCATCCTCCCCTCTCTTCATTCCCTCTCTGCGCCCTTTGTGCCTTTGCGGTTCGTTCGGTTTCGCCTGTTTTTGAAAGGAGCATGGATGATGAGCCGGATACAGCCACTCGACCGCGACGAGGCGCATCCTGACGCCCAGCCGTTCTTCGATCAGGACGAGCGGGTTTTTGGTGTCGTGCTGAATCCGACGCGGGTTTTCGCGTACCGCCCACCGATCCTCGCGGCGGCGAAGGGGTTGAGCCGGTCGGTCGCGAAGGAAGCGACGCTGTCGGCGGGGCTGCGGGCGATGATCTGCGTGCGGGTGGCGATGCTGGTCGGGTGCCCCTTCTGAGTGGACATCAACGCTGCCGGTGGCAGTGACGCGGGTATCCCGGACGAGAAGATCACCGCACTCCCCGACTTTCGCACGAATCCGCTCTTCACCGAGGCGGAGCGGGCCGCGCTCGAATTGGCGGAGGCGATGACCGAGGCATCCGTGGATGTGTCGGACGCGCTCTTTGCACGCCTGCGCACCCACTATGACGAGCCGCAACTGGTGGAGTTGGCCGCGACCGCCGCGCTGGAAAACTTCCGCGCCCGCTTCAATCGCGTTTTCCAGATCGAGCCGAACAGTTTGTACTGCCCGATTCAGGGGCATGGCGAGACGAAGAGATAAGCGAACCATCAAGGCCGTGAGAAAGGGACGTAGCGCAGAGAACACAGAGAAGAAATTAAGACTCTATATCTGTGCTCTCTGTGTTAATTCTTTCTTCCTTCTTGGTGTTTTGGTGATTCGACTTTCTCTTGTGAGAGGAGGATTTGATGCAAGCATACGACCTCGACGAATTGTTCGCCGCACACGCGGAGGCGGGCGCACTGTATCACGAGTTCCTGCGCGAGTCGTCGCTCAGTACGGGGCTGTACATCCTGCCCGCCGGGATGCTCGACCCGCAGCAGCCGCACACCGAGGACGAGGTGTACTTCGTCATCAGCGGGAGCGGGCAGATCACGGTCGCGGCGGAGGAGCGGGCAGTGAAGGCGGGCAGCGTCGTCTTTGTCGCGACGGGCGTCGAGCACCACTTCCACACGATCACCGAGGACCTGACGATCCTCGTCTTCTTCGCGCCCCCGCGCCGCTCACAGGCCACCGAATAAGCGGGTAGCGTACGCTTCCGTGATCACATCCGCGAGAATACCTGCGCCGCGCACGACCTCGCCCAATTCGAGGCCACCGTAGCCGATCAGGATACCGCCCCGATCCGGCGCCCCGATATAGAAATCCGCGAGCGGATAAACAATCACGCCCCGCGCGGCGGCACGCGCGACGATCGCCGCCGGTTCGAGGTCCGGGCGGAGTTCGAGGTAGGCGTGCAATCCTGCCTCCAACCCTTGCAAGCGGGCGAGCGGCGCGACGGGTGCGAGCGCGTCGTCGAGCGCCGCCCGTTTCGTCGCGTAATGCCGTCGCATGCGTCGGATATGCCGTTCGAGTTCGCCGCTCGCGAGGAAATGGGTGAGGGCGCGCTGAATGGGCCACGGTGTCAGGCGGGCGGTCAGTTGCGTCAACCCGGCGATCCGCTCCCGCAGCGGCCGGGGCGCAACGAGGTATCCGGCCCGTAGCGACGGCGTGAGGACTTTCGAGAACGTGCCGACATACGCGACGCGGCCCGCCTCGTCCAACCCGGCGAGCGCGGGGAGCGGCGGCGCGTCGAAGCGGAACTCGCTGTCGTAATCGTCCTCGACGATCAAACTGTCGTTCGCGGTCGCCCAGGCGAGTAGCGCCATCCGCCGGGCAACCGGCAGCCGCGCGCCGAGCGGGTATTGGTGCGACGGCGTCACGTAGACGAGGAGTGGCGCGGCCGACCCGGTGGGCAGGCAGTCCACACGCAGGCCGTCATCGTCCACCGGCACGGACACAAGTCGTACCTGTTGGGCGAGGAAAAGATTGCGCGCCTCGGGATAGCCCGGCTCCTCCATCCCGACCGTGTCGCCCGGCGCGAGCGTCGCGCGGGCGATCAGATCGAGCGCCTGTGCGGCCCCGGCGGTGACGATCACATCGTCCGGGCCGCAGGCGATCCCGCGCGCCCGCCCGAGATAGCCCGCGATTGCCGCGCGCAAGTCGGGATCGCCCGTGACCGGGCCGTAGCGGGTGGGAGGCAATGCATTAATCACATCGCGCCACGCACCGCGCCAAATATCGAGCGGGAGCGGCGTAATGTCCGGCGTGCCGAGCCGGAAATCAATCGCGTCGTGGGCGGTCGGCGGTGGTGTGTCCGCCACGGGAACGGGGTGTGCCAACCAGCGCGGCGTCCCGGTCGGTGCGGCGAGCGTCCGGCCCGGCGCGAGCGGTAAATCATCGGTGACGTACGTGCCGGAGCCGACACGCCCCTCCAGATACCCTTCGCTGATCAGTTCATCGAAGGCCGCGACGATCACATTGCGCGACACACCGAGGTCGGCCGCCAATGCGCGCGTCGCTGGCAAGCGCATCCCCGTCGGCAGTTGCCCATGCCGGATCGCGTGCCGGGTCTGTCCGACCAACTGCTGATGCAATGTCTCGTCGCTCGTACGATCCAGCCGAACGAAGAAGCTCATTCTTTGACTCCAAAATGGCTCTGTGAAACGGCGCAACATTCTGCTGATGAACGATCCATTCCTTCGTCATCATAACAGAGACGATCCCGCCGAGCGTACGGCCGCATCAATGAAAGAGGGCACTCTGTGTGAGTGCCCTCCCTCTTTCTCCCGACGAACGACTATCGCCCGCGCGTCAGCTGCACTTAATGTCTATCTTCGCCTCGCGGGCAGAGATTTGTGCCTGCTCGATCAGTTGCTGCTCGCCCTTTTTCAAGTAGTCGTCCAGACTTTCTTGGTCACTGAGGTACGACTGGAAGTTCTGGCCCCACTGCGGCCGGTCGGCCTGACTGATGTTGTTGAAATAGAAGAGGTGGCGGTAGAAGATCTGCTCCGGGTTCTGCTGCCAGATCGCGAAACGCGGATCCTCCAGTTTCACATTTGGGTTGACCGGAAAGTTGTACGACGGCTTGACGTACTCGGCCTGGATTTTTGGCTGGGTCATCCACTGCAAATAGTCGAACGCAATCGCCTGGCCCATCGCGTCTTTGCCCTTGTCGCGCAAGTCCGCGAGCGGGACGCTGTAGGTCTGATTGCGCTCGCCATCGTCCGCGATCTTGCCCGCGTTCGCGGCGACATCCGCACCGAAGGTTTCCGCATCCGGCTGGGGTGTCGGGAAGGCCCCAATCTCGAACTTGGCCGAGCCCTCTTTTTTGATCTCGTCAATTAACTGGAGGAACGCCTGAGACTCATAGATCATTGCCGCCTTGCCCTCGTAGAAGAGCTGACGCGCATTACTGACATTGACCGATGTGAACCCCGGCTCATAGTAGGTGAAGAGTTTTTTCAGCGCGGGCCATCCCGCACGGCTCCACAGTGTATCCTCCGTCCACTTCTGCCCGCACACGGCGTCAAGTTTTTGTTGCAAGGTCAGCGTCGGACCACCCCCGGAGATGCTGTCCCACTGCTTGCGACCGAGCGAGATCATCAAAATCCACGAGGTGTGCGACATCGTCTGGACATCGCCTTGCCGTGCGATCGGGATAAGGCCGGCCGCTTTCAACTTGTCGTTCGCGGCGAACCACTGCTTCCAAGTCTTCGGTACGTCGGCATCCGTCAGCCCGGCCTTCGCCCATGCATCCTTATTGTAGACCCAGGCAGATTTATATCGGGCAAAGGGGGTGCCATAGTTGTTTTTGAGGCCGAACTTCGCGAAGGCGAGGAGGTCCGGATTGAAATCGTTCTTCCACGGTGTACCGGAATACGGCGAAATCTTCTCCAGTTCTGGCGTGAACGATACCCACTGGACGTTGTTCGTCGCCTCCTGCACGTCGGTGATGAGTTGGTCGGCGAAGGTGCCGACGATGGTCGTCAGACTCTTCGACGCGGAATGGGTCGTTACCCACTGATACAGGTCGGTCGCTGTCGTACCGGGAATCTCGGTGAGATCAATCGTCACGCCCGGATGCTCCGTCTGATAGCGCTTGAGCAGGTCGTTGAAGACGACCGTGTCTGGGTCCGGCTTGCCACCGGAGAGCGGTGCGTTCGGCTGGCGGGAAAGGGTGATGTTACCCTTCAGTTCGGGCCGCGTTACGGCGACCGAGGCGTTGGCGGCAGGCGTCGCCCCGCTCGCGACGGCGGATCCGGCAGGTGCGGTGGAAGCAGGAGCGGCCGCTGCAGCCGGCGTCGGCGTGGTGATCGTCACGACGCCCTGACTGGTCGGGGCCGCGCCGCCACTGGTCGTCGGTGCCGCGCCCGCTTTCGGCGTATCGGTCGCATTGCTGGAACCGCACGCCGCGAGAATTCCTGCCACCGCGCCCCCGGCGGCGATACCGAGCATCCGGCGGCGGTTCACTCGTGCCGTGAGAAATGATTGGTATTTCGACTCGTTACTCACAGAAACCTCCCCATTTGAGAAGTAGTCAGTAGGCAGTAGACAGTTGGAAGCGGAAGCGCTTCGCACGTCTATCTTTGGCTATGTCCTACTGCTACGCCACTATTTCTTCTAACCACCGATTACCGATTACTACCTACTGACTACTACCCCCGCTCCTTTCCTAGAACTTGACCGCGCCGGAGGTGAGCCCCTTGATGAACTGCTTCGAGGCGAGCGCGAAGACCAGCAGCAAAGGCAGGCTCGCCATCACGTAGCACGCCATAATCAGCCCCCACTGGGTGCCGAAATCGCCGGAGAAGGTCTTGAGAATCAGCGCGAGCGTGTAGTCTTTCTTCTTCGAGATGACGACGAAGGGCCAGATGAAGTCGTTCCAGACGCGGATCAGTTGGATGATCGCCAGCGTGGCGAGGATCGGCCGGGAAAGGGGGATCATGATGCGCCAGAAGATCGTGAAGTGGCTCGCGCCGTCCATCCGCGCCGCCTCGATCAGTTCGCCCGGCACGGAGGCGAAAAAGGTGCGCAGAACAAAGATCGCGAAGATCGAGCCGAAGGACATATACGGGATGATCAGGCCGAGGTAGTTGCCCAGCAGGTGCAACTGCGATGTCACGACGTAGCGCGGCACGAGCAGCAGGACATCCGGCACCATCAGGAGCGAGATGACCCCAAGGAAAAAGACGCGCGAGCCGGGAAACTTGAATCGCGCGAAGGCATACGCGGCGAGCGACGCGACGAGCAGCGTGCCGACGATCGAGGCGACGCAAACGATCACCGTGTTGATGACCGGGCGAAATACCTGCTCCCAGGCAAACCGGTAATTCTCGAAGTGCAGCGGGAACGTCGGCCAGATCGGCTGCACGGAGAACTGCGCGCGCGTCTTGAAGGAGATCGTAACCATCAAGAAGAAGGGCAGGAAGGTGAGGAAGGCGACGGCGATCAGGAAGGCATACGAGGAGATTTGCCCGATCCCGCCTTTCTTGCCCGCCGTGACCGCCGCGCGCGGCTCCGCGATGGTGGCTTCGCCCCGATTGAGGACTTCTTCAGCGTTCTGCATCGTCGTGGCCTCCTACACGATTCCCCGTTCCTGCGCGTCGGACTCCGACTTGAGCAGGAACTGATTAATCAGCGTGAGCGCGAGGATAAAGAGGAACATCACCAATCCGACGGCGCACGCATAGCCGAGCCGGTGCGCGTTGAAGGCTTTCTGGAAGAGGTAGACGCCGGGGACCATCGTCGAGTTCGCTGGCCCGCCCTCACCATTCGTCAGGATGTAGATACCGACGTACCGTTGTAGCGTCTGGATAACAGTGAGGATGGCAATCAGTTTGATCTGCCCCATGATGAGGGGCACGTCAATGCGGAAGATGCGCGTCCAGGTGGATGCGCCATCGAGTCGCGAGGCGTCCACGACATCCTGCGGGATGTTCTGCAGCCCGGCGAGGTAAATCAGCATGTATGTGCCGCTCGCCCACGGGAACTCGATCAGCATGTAGGACCAGAGCGAGGTGTTCGGGGAGGCGAGCCAGAGCTTCGGCTGTTGCCCGAAATGCTGGAGCACGTTATTGAGGAAACCCTCGCCGGGTACGGGGTTGTAGAGGTATTGCCACAGGAGCAGGATCACCAGGAAGGGGATGATGGCGGGGATGAGCATGAAGACGCGCCAGTACTTCTGCGCCCGCTCGCTGGCGAGGTTGTAAATCGTTTCGGCGATGATGATCGGCATCGCGAAAGGGATCGTCAGGTAGAAGATGAGGATGATGAGGATGTTTTGCAACGACCGCCGGAACGTCGGATCGTGCAGAATCTCCTTGAAGTTGGCGAGGCCGATGAAATTGTTGATCCGAAAGCCATCCCAGTCGTAGAACGCCTCCCGGAAGACGAGGATTGTTGGCCAATACTCGAAGACCGCGAAGAGTACGAATGCGGGCAACAGGAAGAGATAGATCAGCCGCATTCGCCAGATGCGTTGCCAGATGTTCGCGGGCTGACGCATCCGGGGTGCGGCATCCGCGCGGGGTGCGGTAAGGTTCCGTACGGCCATCGGGTCCTTCCTTTGCTGGGATGCCGTGCCGAGGGAGGCGGCACGGCGCAATTGACGTGTCCCGCTTATCCGCAGGGGATGTCGAGTTTCGACTCACGAATCGTCTTCTGGGTGTAGTTGAGTATCTCCGTCTGCTCATCTTTGATGTAGGTATCGAGGTCTTTCTGGCCGAGCAAGTAGCCCTGGAAGTTCGGCAGCCAGTCCGGGCGGTTCCCGTAGAACCACTGCATGTTGTTGTAGAGTTGGGTCGGATTCTTGTAGAAGAGTTGCAGCCGCGGATCGTCCAGTTTGACATTCGGGTTGATCGGCAAGTCGTACGACGGCTTGACGTAGATCGCCTGAATCTCCGGTGTCGTCATCCACTGGAGGAAATCCACGGCGATCGCTTCCGCGCTCACGTCCTTTTCCTGACGAATATCGGGGACGGCGATATTGTAGGCGAGGCCGTTCTCCCCATCGTCCGCGATCTGCCCGGCGTCCTTCGCGAGGTCCGCGCCAAACGTCTCGGCATCCGGTTGGGGCGTCGAGAACGCGCCGACATCGAACGTCTCCAGATTTTCCGCTTTCGCCTCGTCAATGCGTCGGAGGATCGTCTGCCCCTGTGAACCAGGTGTGCCTTGCCAGAGGGCAGCCTTCTGCGTTAGGAACAACTGCTCGATGTCGCCCGCCTTCAGGCTCGTACTCCCCGTCGGCCAATACTGGAAGAGCCGCTTCGTCACTTCCGCTGTCTTCCGGTTCCACGGCGTATCCATTTTCCATTTGCCGCCGCAGAGTGCGGAAAACTTCGTCTTGTCATCCGCGAAAATCTTCCCGCCGCTCAATTCCAGCCATGCCTTGTTGCCGACGGAGATCAGCGTCACCCAATACGTGTGCGAGAGGGCGAAGGCGTCGCCCGTGCGGGCAATCGGGATCGTGCCGGACGCCTTCAGTTTGTCGAGCACGGCAAAGAACTGGGCCCACGTCTTCGGTTCGTCCGCCTCGGTCAGCCCCGCTTTCTTCCAGAGATTCTTGTTGTACAGCCACGCCGCCTTGTAGCGGTTGAGCGGCACATGGTAAATCTGCTTCAGCGAGCCTTGCGAGAGTTCGAGCGCACCCTCGGTGAAATCCTGCTTCCACGGCTTGGTCGTATAGGGATTGGTCTTGTCGAGATAGGGCGACAGCGCGATGTAGGGCGACGTGTTCGTCGCCTCCTGAGAGGTTGTGGTGGCGTCGTAGTGGCCGGAAAGCGTCGGCAGGCTTTTCGCGGATGCCCGTGTCCGGATCCACTGTGTTAACTCGTCAAACGACGAACCCGGCACGCGGATCCACTCCAACGAAACGCCGGGATGCTCCTTCTGGTACCGGTCAATCAGTTGCTGGAAAACGACCGTGCTCGGGTCGTCCTTGCCAGTTGAGAGTGGCGCGGCGGGTTGGCGAGCAATCGTGATTTTGCCCTTGAGTTCCGGGCGTGTGACCGCGATCGCGGCGGCGCCTGTTGACGACGGTGCGCTCGCTGCCGTCGTCGGAGCGTCCGCGACAGCGGACCCCGCCGAGGCCGTGCCACCGCCACTCGGCGCTGCTGCGGGCGTCGGTGTCGTAATCGTCACGCGCGCGCCGCCCGTACTCGTCGCGGCGGGGACCGTCGGCGCGCTCGGGCTGCCGCCGCAGGCCGCGAGGATCGCGCTCCCCGCCGCTGCCGCTCCCATCCCGAGCGCCTGCCGCCGCGTCAGGGTTCGCCCCGTGAATCTCGCTTTCGCTCCCGATATCGTCATGGTGTCATCCCCCAATCTCTCCCATTCATGCATCCGTCATGGATGCGACACGTCTATGCTCCCCGCTTACGCGCAGGGGATGTCGAGTTTAGACGCACGGATCGTTTGCATCGAATAGGCGAGAACTTCGGCTTGCTCGTCCTTGATGTAGCCGTCGAGGTTCTTCTGCCCGAGCAGGTATGCCTGGAAGTTCGGGATCCAGTCCGGGCGGTTGCCGTAGAAGAAGGAGGCCGGGAAGAGCTGGTTCTTGTTCTTGTAGAAGAGCGCAAGCCGGGGGTCATCGAGCGTGACATTCGGGTTGATCGGCAGGTCGTACGACGGCTTGACGTAGATCGCCTGAATCTCGGGCGTCGTCATCCATTGGAGGAAATCCACAGCGATCGCTTCCGCGTCCGGGTCCTTGTCCTGGCGGAGATCGGGCACCGCGATCTGATAGCCGAGGCCACGCTCGCCATCGTCTGCGATCGGCGCGGCATCCTTGACGAGGTCTGCGCCGAAGGTTTCGGCATCCGGCTGCGGCGTCGGAAAGGCGCCCACGTCGAACGACTGCAAACCCTCCGCCTTGTTTTCATCGAGGCGGCGCAGGATCGTCTGCCCCTGCGTGGTCGGTGTTCCCTGCCAGAGCACGGCTTTCTGTGTGAGCCAGAGCTGCTCGATGTCGGAAGCCTTGAGCGACGTGCTGCCCGGCGGCCAATATTGGAAGATTTGCTTCGTCACTTCCGCCGCCTTGCGGTTCCACGGCGTGTCCATCTTCCACTTGCCGGAGCAGACCGCCCCGAAGCGTGCTGGGTCGGAGGCAAAAAGTTGACCGCCCGTCATCGCCAGCCAGTCCTTCCGCCCGAGCGAAGAGGTCATCAGCTGATAGGTATGCGAGAGGGCAAAGGCATCGCCCACGCGCGCGATCGGGATGGCGCCGCTCGCCTTCAGTTTATCGAGCACCTTGAAGAAATCAACCCAGGTCTTCGGCTCGTCCGCCTCGGTCAGCCCTGCCTTGTTCCAGAGGGGTTTATTGTAGAGCCATGCCGCCTTGTAGGCATTGAGCGTGACGTAGTACAGCTGCTTGAGCGACCCCTGAATATATGCGAGTGCGCCTTCGGGGAAGTCCTGCTTCCATGGCTTGCCGGTATAGGCGCTGTTTTTTTCCAGATAGGGCGTCATCGGGATCCATGGCGAGGTGTTGGAGGCTTCTTGCGCGCTCGTCGTGCTGTAGAAGTGGCCGGAAAGGATCGGGAGATTCTTCGAGGAGATCCGTGTCGTGATCCACTGCGTCAGTTCGTCGAAGCTCGATCCCGGCACGCGAACCCACTCCATCGTGACGCCGGGATGCTCCTTGACATAGCGGTCAATCAGTTGCTGGAAGACGATGTTTCCGGGGTCGTCCTTGCCGGTCGAGAGCGGCGAGGCGGGCTGCCGGGCGATTGTCACTTTGCCCTTCAGGCCTTGCCGCCCTGACGTGCTCGCACTCGCGCTCCCGGCGGGCGCCGCCGCACTCGTGCCGCTGCCACTCGCCGCCGCGCTGCCACTCGCCGGAGCGGCCCCGCTTGTCGGCGTGGTGATGACAACCTTCGCGCCGCCGGTGCTGGTCGAGGCGGATGTCGTGGGGGCAGATGAGCCGCCACACGCCGCGAGGATCGCGCCGCCCGCGCCCGCCGCCGTCATGCCGAGGAGCCGCCGCCGCGTGTACCGCGCCGCCGTTAGGGTGCGGGTGATCGCTTCCATCGCTGTCGTGTGCCGGTCCATCTGATCTTCCTTCCCTATGTACGACGATGCCGATTGACTTCTGCTACCCGAAGCCGTCTCTGCCCCGGTACTCATGTGGGAACGCAGGCTGAAACCTACGCTACCGCATCCTGCATCATCCGGTCGCGCCAAACGTGCGCGAGATATGCGTCGCGAACTGCTTGACGAACCGGACCGCCTGCGCAAACTCCTCCGCTGTGCGCGACGCGGGGATAGCGGAAAGGCTGATTGCCGCGATCGTCTGCCCCGTTTCGTCTCGTACGGGCGCAGCGGCGGCCGCCCGACCGGTGATAAATTCTTCATCGTCCACGGCATATCCCTGCGCGCGGACCTGCGCGAGTTCCGCAAGTAGCGCGTCCATCGCCGTAATCGTTCGCGGTGTGACCGACTCCATCGGGCGGTCGCGGTAGCGCGCGCGTACCGCTTCCTCCGGCAGCGCGGCGAGGAGGATCTTCCCCACCGCATGGCTATGTGGTGCGTTGCGCGTCCCGGTGATCGTGTAGGCGCGCAACTCCTTCGCGGCGGGCACGCGGGCGAGGAAAAGGACATCGCCCTCATAGAGCACCGCGAGATTCGCGTTGTAGTGGGACATGTCCGCGAGCATTTCGAGAAAGGGGAGCGATTGCCGCCGGAGATCGGACTGGCTAATCGCCACGCTCGCCAGCGCAATCGGTGCAAGGCCGAGCGTGTAGTGGCCGTTGCCGCTGACGCGCCGCACGTAGCCGTATTCCTCCAGCACAGAAAGGAGGCGCGAAACGGTACTCGGCGCGAGTTCCAGCTGGCGGCTCAATTCGCTGAGTGTGTGCGACGGACGTGCCTCGCTGAAGCAGGTCAGCAGGCGCAATGCCCGGCCGATGGACTGCCCCGGCGCAACCTGCGCGGCCATTCGTGCTACTTGCACCATCCACCGCTCCCGTTCCCCGATATTGCCAGCGGGGAGGCCAAAACAGGCACCCATAGCAGGAAAAGGCCCCCGAATATCCGTGACGTTCTTTTCCACAGAGCGGAAAGCTGCCGCGTTATGTGAGAAAGGTTTTCTGCATGTGAACGGAGAATAGCAGCCAGTGGCGATAGTGTCAAGCAATTCTCGTCCTCGCGCATAAAAAGGCGGCGCCCGTTCCTCCGCTCTGCACAAGACGCGCCGCTCATTCGGATCGTGGGCGGCGCCACTCCGGTGTCGGTGGCGACCAACCCGGCACGCTTTTCGGGATAGTGGAGACTGCCATCGCGGACGCCCTCTGAGCAGTGAGAGGGGCTGAGGGTGAGGTTGATCCCGAGAACGCATAATCTCTGCGCTCCTTGCCACTCGCGGGGCGGAGACCGTATCATCCTCCCGCAATCGCCTCGATACATCGTTTCGTCGCGTGTCGTCGTTGCACGGAGTTGAGCGATCCGAATGACAGGGGGAGCGCGTGAAGATCACCGACATACGGACGTATCTCGTGCGGGCGAATGCGGGCGGAGTGACGGAGCGACCGCGCGGTCGCAACTGGCTGTTCGTCGCGGTGCATACGGACGCGGGCATCGTCGGCTATGGTGAGGGCGGCGGCTGGCCGGAGGTCGTCGAGGTCGGCGTGCGGGAAATTGCGCCGCTGCTGATCGGCGAAGACCCCTTCCACGCAGAGCGGCTGTGGCTGAAGATCTACGACGCGCTGCACAGCCACGGCCAGACCGGGGCGGTGCGCGGCGGCGTGCAGAGCGCGATTGACATCGCCTTGTGGGACATCAAGGGCAAGGCGCTGAATGTGCCGGTGTACGAATTGCTCGGCGGGGCGGTGCGCGACCGGGTGCGCGTCTACGGCCACGCGAGCACCCCGGCGCTGGCGCAGGAACTGGTTGCCGAGGGATTCACGGCGTTCAAGTGCCACCCGTCCGCGCAAATACTCGGCGAATTGCGTGCCGCCGTGGGCGACGGCATCGAGATCGGCCTCCACGGGCACGGCGAGTTTACCGTCCATGCGGCGGTGCGCATCGCCCACGACGCGGAGGCGTATCGCCCCGCCTTTTTCGAGGAGCCAACGCACCCGGATGACACGGATGCCCTCGCTGCGGTCGCCGCGAAGGTAGCGGTACCGCTCGCGGCGGGCGAGCGGCTGTCCAGCAAATGGGCAATGTACGACCTCA
The DNA here is from genome assembly GCA_038231255.1 of Thermomicrobiales bacterium. Lineage (GTDB taxonomy): Bacteria > Chloroflexota > Chloroflexia > Thermomicrobiales > JALYUS01 > JALYUS01. The sequence goes on from JBBRLR010000110.1 coordinate 13,867, forward strand.
TCAAGTCCGGCGCGGTCGCGCTCGTGCAGCCGGAAACGACGCGGCTCGGCGGGATCACCGAGTTGAAGAAGATCGCGGCGATTGCCGAGGCCGCCGGGGTGCGCGTCGCGCCGCATGCGGGTTCGGTCGGTCCGATCGTGCAGATGGCGAATGTCCATGTGATGGCGACCGTGCCGAACTTCCTCTTCCTTGAGTACATGCCGCGCGACACGGCGCCACGCCACGCGGTGGTGCCGGGGGCGGTGGAGCAGGAGGGCGGATACATCCCGCTGCCGACCGCGCCCGGCCTCGGCGTGGAACTCGATCTCGACGCGGTGGCCGCGAACGCGCCCTACCCGGTTGATGCGTACGAGTACCGCACGCGCACGCCGGAAGATATTCGCCGCTGGAATCCGTGAGGAAACCGTCCATCGCGTCGGTACCGCTCCCTTTCTCCCGGCGTCATGACGCGGATTGTGTTACGTCCCACCGGTTCGCCACACGCGGGGGTATCGTATGACCGCCACCGATCCGCACGCCGCCGCAATTGCGCATCTCATCGGCGTGGACGAAACGCTCGCACGAATCATCGCGCGGCACGGCCCCTACACGCTGACGCTCGAACCGGACCTGTTCGGATCGGTCGCGCGGGCGATTGTCGGGCAACAAATCTCTGTCCACGCGGCGGCTGCCGTCCTGTCGCGGGTGCGGACGCTCATGCCGGACGACACGCTGACGCCCGAGGCGGCGCTCGCCGTGCCGGACGAGCAGTTGCGTGCCGCCGGGCTTTCGTGGCGCAAGGTCGGGTATCTCAAGGATTGCGCCGCCCGGTTCACGGACGGCAGCATTGACCCCATCGCCCTGGCGGACGCCGACGACGAGACGTTTATCGCCGCGCTGCTGCCGATCAAGGGCGTCGGGCGGTGGACGGCGGAGATGGTGCTGATCTTCGCGCTGGGCCGCCCCGACATCCTTTCGACGGGCGATTACGGCCTGCGGAGTGCGATGCAGCGCCACTGGAACCTACCCGCCCCGGCGACGCCACAGGAGATGGAGCGGATCGCGGCGCGCTGGCGTCCATACCGCTCAGTCGCATCGTGGTATCTCTGGCGATCCCTCAGCAATATCTCTGGTAGCAACACGAAATAACAGCATGAATTGGTGGCGTATGGGTGAGCCAGACGGGCCGACCCAGGGCAACACGGGGGATCCAAAGCCCCCCCCACCACCGGCGGGAAAACCCCGACGACCGGGGGGGGGGAAAAACCACCCCCC
>JBBRLR010000111.1:0-14617 GCA_038231255.1 Thermomicrobiales bacterium
CGACGATTGGCGCCTTGCTCTCGGCAATTGGCATCGCGGGGATGGATCGACTCGTGCAGCGCAATGTCCTCGCGACCTCGGGCCGTGCGGTCGAGGCGGCGGGGGATATTGATGTGCTCCTCCTCGATAAGACGGGCACGATCACCTACGGCAACCGGCTCGCCGCCGAGTTCATCCCGGTCGGCGGGCACACGGAGCGCGAGGTGACCGATGCCGCCCTGCGCTCCTCGCTGGCGGACGACACGCCGGAGGGCAAGAGCATCGTCGCACTGGCGGAGGAACGCGGCTTCGCGCCCGACCGCCGGATGCTCGATACCGCCGAATTTCTCCCCTTCACCGCCGAGACGCGGATGAGCGGGATCAGGATGAACGGCCACAGCACGATGAAGGGCGCGGTGGACGCCGTGCTCCGGCAGGTGGCGCACCCGCCAGCCGATTTGCAGACCGTCTCCGACCGCATCGCCGGGGAGGGCGGCACGCCGCTCGCCGTGATGGACGACGGCGAGGTGCTCGGCGTCATCTATCTCAAGGACACCGTGAAGCCGAACATCCGCGAGCGGTTCGCGGACATGCGCCGGATCGGCATCCGCACGATCATGATCACGGGCGACAACCCGCTCACCGCCGCGACGATCGCGCGGGAGGCGGGGGTGGACGATTTCGTCGCTGAGGCGAAGCCGGAGGACAAGATTCGCATCATCCGCGAACAGCAGGCGGAGGGACGGCTCGTCGGCATGACGGGCGACGGCACGAACGACGCGCCCGCCCTCGCGCAGGCGGATGTCGGCGTGGCGATGAACACCGGCACGGCGGCGGCGAAGGAGGCGGGGAACATGGTGGACCTCGACTCCGACCCGACCAAGATCCTCGACATCGTCGCCGTCGGCAAGCAACTGCTGATGACGCGCGGCGCGCTGACAACCTTCAGCATCGCCAACGACATCGCCAAATACTTCGCCATCCTGCCCGCGATGTTCGCCGTGACGTACCCGGAGTTGAATCAGTTGAACCTGATGCACCTCAAGACGCCGCAGAGCGCGATCTCGAGCGCGATCATCTTCAACGCGCTGATCATCGTCCTGCTCATCCCGATCGCGCTGCGCGGCGTGAAATACCGGGCCGAACCGGCGGCGGTCACGCTGCGGCGCAACCTGTCAATCTACGGTCTCGGCGGCATCGTCGCACCGTTCGTCGGCATCAAGTTGATTGACGTCATCCTGACCGTGCTGCACTTGACGTAAGAACAGCGTCCCCGCTCCTTTCCCGCAGGGAAGGGACAATGCGGGGAGTGAGCGAAGAGAGGGGTCTCGCGATGGCAATGAAAATGAAAACATCACAACAGGAGGAGCGCGACGCGGATCTGTTCGCGCTCGGCCGCAGCCGGGACGAGGAGGAGCGGCCGATCGAGACGCCCGGTGCGCTCGGCCATTTTAAGACCGCGCTGATCGCGATGCTCATTTTCACGCTCGCGCTCGGCGTCATCGCGCCGCTTGTGATGACGGGGATCGCGCGGATCGCCTTCCCGCGGCAGTCCCAAGGCTCGATTATCACGCAGGATGGCCAGCCAGTCGGCTCGTCGCTGATCGGGCAGGCGCTCGATCCCAGGTATCAACCGTTCTACTTCCAGAATCGGCCGTCCGCGATCGCCAGTTCCGGCACACCCGCGCCGTACGACGCGGGGAATAGCGGGTCCGCCGCGTCCAACCTTTCGCAGACGAGCAAGGCGCAGCACGACGCGGTCGCGACGAACGTTGCCGGAATACAATCCAGTTTCCCGGACGCGACGACGGTGCCGGCGGACCTCGTGGAGGCGTCCGCCAGCGGCCTCGACCCGCACATTACACCGGAGTCGGCGCGCTTGCAGGTGAACGCGATCGTCCAGAACCGGCAGCAGGCGGGGCAGCAGGTTACTCCTGAGGCAATGCAGAAGCTCGTGGATCAGCAGACTGACGGGCGCACCTTCGGCATCCTCGGCCAGCCCCGCGTCAACGTCCTCAAGCTCAACCTGGCGCTCGATGCCGCATTTGGCAAGCCGACCCCGCCTGGGTGAGAAACGCACTTTGTGACGGGGCATGGGCAACGACCCGCCTTGCTACCGATGCCGTTCCGGTCTACCGTCAGACTGAGCGTGCGATTGTCCGGGCGCAAGGCGCTCCATTCCTCGATCATCACGCGAAACTGTTGATGCCTGCTGCGGGACGTGCCACATGCAGGCCAGGAACGGGGGAAACATCAATCGAATTGCATCGTGGGGTCAGCCGGGCAATGATGCGCGATGAAAGGGGGTGAGAAAATGGGCAACAAAGGCAAGAAAGACAAAAAAGATAAGAAGGACAAGAAGGACAAGAAGTAGTCGTGAATCGGTAATCGCGCGCAGGGGTATGATGCTTCCCGCGCATTCCATGGTGACGATTCGCTCAATCCCCCAGTGACCGAGGCGGTATGCATGGGCGCTCGCAACAAGAAAGCGTGGGCGCTCATGCATGATTCGGTACCCTGGGAGAGTCGCGCGTCAATGGGCGATGGCATGCCGGGAGATACGCGGCGTCGCGCCCACGGAAGGTCAGGAAGGGGAACAGGAACGCTCTGATGACGGATGAACCGCGTCGTCCGAATCCCGATGAATTGCTCGCGCGGATACGCGAGCAGGAACATCTGCCCTACCACGCGAACGGGCGGGGGGATCTGCGCCTGTATCTCGGCGCCGCGCCGGGGGTGGGGAAGACATACGCGATGCTGGAGGAGGCGCACCGGCTCGCGGAGCAGGGCGTGGACATCGTTGTCGGCTTCGTCGAGACGCACGGGCGCGCCGGGACGGAAGCGCTGGTCGGCGGGTTGGCCATCATCCCGCGCAAGGCGATCACCTACAAGGGCGTCACCGTCGAGGAGATGGACACGGAGGCGATCCTGGCGCGCAACCCGCGCGTTGCACTGGTGGACGAACTGGCGCACACCAACGCGCCCGGTTCGCCGCGCGCCAAGCGGTACGAGGATGTGCGGCTCCTGCTCGCCGCCGGTATCAATGTCATCGCGACGTTGAATATCCAGCATCTCGAAAGCCTGCATGATGTCGTGGCGGGTATCACGGGCGTCCGGCAGCGTGAGACGATCCCCGACAGCGTGCTCGATGCCGCCAGCGAAGTGCAGTTGGTGGACGTGCCGCCGGATGTCTTGCAGGAGCGGCTGCGCAACGGCGACATCTATCCCCCGGAGCGTGCGGCGCAAGCATTGGAAAACTTCTTCCGCACCGGCAACCTCACCGCGCTGCGGGAACTCGCCCTGCGGCGCGTCGCGGCGGGCGTGGACGCCAAACTCGAAACGTACATGGGCGATCACGCGATCACGGCGCCGTGGCAGGCGACGGAGCGGGTGATGGTCTGCGTGGATCACCGGCCGGTGGGGGAAACGCTGATTCGGCACGCGTGGCGGCTCGTGCGAGGTCTGAAGGCGGAATTCATCGTCGTTACCGTCCGAACCACCGACGATTTGACGCCGGAAAAGCAGGCAAACCTCCAGAAAGCGCTCGACCTCGCCGAAGACCTCGGCGCGACGGTCGTCACCCTCGAAGGGCGTGACATCGCCGAAACGCTCGCCACCTTCGCCCGCGAGCAGCGAGTGACGCAACTGGTGATTGGCCACCCGCAGAAAAACCGTTGGGAAGAGTTGACGCGCGGCAGCACCGTCAACCGCATCTTGCGCCTTTGCCGCACCGTGGACATCCTCGTCGTCGCCGATCAATGATCTTGCGAACCATCATCTTTATGCTTTCTTTATACACTAGGTGTTATCGTCATTACTGTGCTGGCTCCATTGACCCGGCATAAAAAATTGCTACTGCGTGCGCCGTGTAATGGATGCAGGACGCACATCAATGTGGAGGCATACCCTCTCCCTATGTCAGCAAGCGAACCGGAAATAGCGCCGCCCGATGCCATGTCCCCGAAGGAACCAATGAACGGGACGCACGCGCAGGATCCCGAGGTTCTTGCGAACATCGAACGTAGCCCGCGAAACGGCGCGGGACCCACCAGTGGGCGGCGCACAGTCATGCCCGATATTGACTGGCGAGAGGAACGCCGGGGAACCCTTCCTGGGAATCGGTATGTGCGCGTTTTGCGCTCACAGGATCGGGGTTTCACGGAAGTTAGTCCGGGTACATTGCGCGCGGGCGCGAGCGCCACCGCCCCCCGCACGGGCACGGGGCGCGTGATGACCGGCATCAAGCGCGCCCTGATCGGTCGCCCGATCGCCAGCGAGCACGCGATCCACGAGCGGCTGACCAAGATCAAAGCCCTTGCCATCCTTTCATCCGACGCGCTCTCGTCCGTCGCGTACGGCACCGAGGCGAGCCTCGGCGTCCTCGTTGTCGCCGGCGCGGCAACCTTCGGCTACATCCTCCCCATCTCGTACCTCATCCTCGGTCTGCTCGCGCTCGTGGCGATCTCCTACCGGCAGACGATTTTCGCTTACCCGAGCGGTGGCGGTTCGTACATCGTCGCGCACGAGAACCTCGGCGTCCTCCCCGGCCTGATCGCGGCGGCCTCGCTGCTGGTTGACTATATCCTCACCGTCTCGGTCAGCATCTCGGCAGGCGTCCTGGCACTCGTCTCCGCCTTTCCCCGCCTTGGCGGCTATGTCGTCCCGCTCGGTGTCGTGTTTATCCTGCTCATCACGGTCGGCAACCTACGCGGCATCCGCGAGTCGGGCACGATCTTCGCCGCGCCGACTTACATCTTCATCGTCAGCATCCTCGTCCTGCTTGCGCTTGGTCTCTTCCGCGTCGCCACCGGCGACCCGGCGGCGACCGCGACGCCGCGCGATCACCTCGACGCTATCGAGGGGGCGAGCGTTTTGCTTTTCCTGCGCGCCTTCGCCTCCGGGTGCTCGGCGCTGACCGGCGTTGAGGCGATCTCGAACGGCATCCCCGCCTTTAAGAAGCCCGAATCCCGCAACGCGGCGACCACGCTCGTCTGGATGGCGGGCCTGCTTGGCGTGATGTTCATGGGTGTCTCGTTTCTCGCGCATCAGTACGGCATTACGCCCCGCGACAACGAGTCGGTCGTCTCGCAGATCGCCGCGCAGGTCTTTGGCGGCAAGGGCGCGCCGTACTTTATCATCCAGATCGCGACCTGCCTGATCCTCATCCTCGCGGCGAACACGAGTTATGCGGATTTCCCTCGCCTCGGCTCGATCCTCGCACGGGATGGCTTTTTGCCGAAGCAGTTCCAGTTTCGCGGCGACCGCCTTGCCTTCACCATTGGCATCGCTGTGCTCACCGTCCTTTCCACGGCCCTGTACGTCGTCTTCGGTGGTCAGACGGACCGGCTGATCCCGCTCTACGCGGTCGGCGTCTTCGTCTCCTTCACGCTGTCGCAGGCGGGGATGGTGCGTCACTGGCAGCGCGAGCCGGGCAATCACAAACATCAGATGCTAATCAATGGTACGGGCGCGGTGGCGACGGGCGTCGTCGCAATTATCTTCGGCTACACCAAGTTCATCTACGGCGCGTGGCTGGTGATCCTGATTATTCCGATCATCGTTCTGTTCTGCCTTGGCATCGCGCGCCACTACCGCCAGGTTGCCGAGCAGGTCCGCCCGAAAGATGATGATGCGCCGCCCGTCGTGCGGACGGTCGAGCAGGTGGTAATCGTGCCGGTATCGGACATCAATAAGGTGACGCTCAACGCGCTGACGTATGCCCGCTCGCTCTCCTCGCGGGTCGTGGCGGTGCATGTGACGGATGACGCGGAAGAAGCGCGGCACCTGCAGGAGAAGTGGGAGAAGTGGGGCGAGGGCGTCAATCTCGTCATCCTCGAATCGCCCTACCGTTCGCTCACCGGGCCGCTTCTCTCCTATCTTGATCTCGTCCAGCGCAAGCAACCAAAGGCGATGATCACCGTCCTCGTGCCGGAATACGTGCCCAATCACTGGTGGGAGCAAACCCTGCACTCGCAGACCGCGCTCCGTCTCAAAGCATCGCTCCTTTTCCGTCCAAACACCGTCGTAACGAGCGTGCCGTATCATAGCAAGGACTGAGGATTACGGACTGAATATCTGCGCCGTGGGCCATCTCCGTTTTCTACCGTCACGCGGGAGATGAAGGGGACAAATCCCCTCAGTCCTCAGTCCTATGTTCCGCTTTGCAGGCGGAGTATACTATCCGTGTTGCCACCGAGAGGGGAGCGGCGTTGATCGCCGCATCTTTGTGGCCTACGGAGGAAGTAGCCTGCATGGTTGCCAATATACCGGGCGAATCGCCGGAACCGATTGCTCCCGCATCGTCCGAAGTGGCGAATGGCGATGCCACATCACCGGAGTTTTATGCCGAATTAAATGGCGAGGCGGCGCGCGCTACCCGCCGCTCCAGCGCGCCGCAGATTGATTTCCGGGAGGTGCGGCACGGCGCGCTGCCTGGCAACAAATACGTCCGCGTCCTGCGGGCGCAGGATCAGGCGCTGAAGCAGGTCTCGCCGGATTACCTTGTGGCGAGCGAGCAGTTGATGAAGCCGCGCGGCGCCTTCGGCAAGGTGCGCCGCGCTTTGGTCGGTCGCCCGATTGCCAGCGAGCACGCGATCCACGAGCGACTGACGAACGTCAAGGCGCTCGCCATCTTCTCGTCGGATGCGCTCTCGTCCGTCGCGTATGCGACGGAGGCAATTCTTGGCGTGTTGATCCTCGCCGGCGGCGCAGCCTTCGGCTACACGATCCCGATCGCCATTGCCATCGCTGTGCTGCTCGCTATCGTCGGCATCTCGTATCGGCAGACGATTCACGCCTACCCGAACGGCGCGAGCGCCTACCTCGTGGCGAAAGCAAACCTCGGCACCCTGCCGAGCCTGACGGCGGGCGCGTCCTTGCTGATTGACTACACCCTGACCGTCGCGGTGAGCGTGTCGGCGGGTGTCGCGGCGATCACCTCCGCGCTGCCGTCGCTCCGCCCGTGGCGCGTCGAGATTTGCGTGGCGTTCGTTGGCCTGATTATCCTCGGTAACCTGCGTGGCCTGCGGGAAAGCGGCTCGATTTTCGCCGTGCCAACCTACCTCTTCATCTTCAGCGTCGCCGTGCTGATTGCGCTCGGCATTTTCCGCTCCCTGACGGGCGGCGATGTCGCGATCAACGCCCCGCGCGAGTCCGTGCAGGCGGTGGAGGGCGTGTCGCTTTTCCTGATCCTCAAAGCGTTCACGGCGGGCTGTACGGCCCTGACGGGTGTTGAGGCGATCTCGGATGGCGTGCCCGCCTTTAAAAAACCGGAGGCCGACAACGCCGCGAAGACGCTGGTCTGGATGTGCGCGATCCTCGGCGCGATGTTCATCGGCCTGTCCTTCCTCGCGCATCGCTACGGCATCGTGCCGAATGCGCAGGAAACGGTCATTTCGCAGATCGCCCGGACGATTGTCGGTCACAACTTCTTTTACTACTTCATCCAGGCGATGACCGCGCTGATCCTCGTCCTCGCCGCCAACACGAGTTTCGCGGACTTCCCGCGCCTCTCGACATGGCTGGCGAAGGATCATTTCATGCCCAAGCAGTTCCTGTTCCGGGGCGACCGGCTCGCCTTCAACACCGGCATCACCGTGCTCGGCGTGCTCGCGACCCTGCTGCTCATCATCTTCCACGGTGAGACCGACCGCCTGCTGCCCCTCTACGCGGTCGGCGTCTTCACGGCGTTCACGCTCTCGCAGGGCGGCATGGTGCTGCACTGGTACAAGGAGCGCGGCCGGGGCTGGACGCGCCGCTTCGCCCTCAATCTCGTCGGCGCGACCGCGACCTTCTGCGTGCTGATCCTCGTTATCGTGACGAAATTCCAAGGCGGCGCGTGGATCGTCCTCGTCCTGATGCCGCTCTTGATTCTCCTTTTCCGGGGCATCAACCACCACTATGTCCGCGCGGCGGCGGAACTGGCGCTGGACGACAGCGACTCGCCCAGCGCGTATCAGAAAGCGGAGCAGGTCGTCATCATCCCGATCGCGGACATGAATAAGGCCACGGTCTACGCGCTCAATTACGCGCGCACGCTTTCGCCGAAGATCGTCGGCGTCCATGTGACGGACGATGCCGAGGAAGCGGCGCAGTTGCAGGAGAAGTGGGAGAAGTGGGGCGAGAACGTCAATCTCGTCATCCTCGAATCCCCGTATCGCTCCCTGATGGGGCCGCTCCTCTCGTATATTGATCTGGTGCAACGGAAGCGCCCGAACGCGATGATCACCGTGCTCGTGCCTGAATATATCCCGGCCCATTGGTGGGAGCAGATTCTGCACTCGCAGACCGCGCTGCGCATGAAGGCCGCCCTCCTGCTTCGCCCCAACACGGTCGTCACGAGTGTGCCGTATCACAGCAAGACACGAGGGAAGTAAGGAGTGACGAGTGCTAAGTGCTGAGTTGGGAATCCGTTTCCACTCAGTACTCAGCACTCGCTCCTTCCCGCAACAGTAGCGCGGGCATCGCCGTATATGATACAAAGCGTTCGGTGTTTCGCGCGACGATACGAAGAAGGGGGACGGCGATGTCCTATGTCGTTGAAGTGATTGACCCGCCGGATAACGCGCTCGCTCGCCCCATGCGATTCCATCTCGGCCCATTCGCCACGCGCGACGAGGCGGAGAAAATGGCCAAACGCGCCGAAGCGACGAACAGCCGCGCCACGACACGGATCGTCGAGCGCGACTGACCGCCCAGAAGAAAGATTGAACGCAGAGGACACGGAGGACGCGGAGAGTGCAGAGAAGAGAGTTTTCCTTTTCTGTGTTCTCTGCGCTCTCCGCGCTACGTCCCTTCTTCGCCGCTACTCCTGCAGGACGTAACCGAGCGCTGTGTCCATCTTGTCGCACCACTGGCGCAGGTCGGTGACGAGCGTCTGCATGTCGGTCGCCGTCGCATCATCGAGACGCGTCGCCCATTCAGTCGGGTCGAGCGCAAGCAGTTGCCGACCGGCGGACAGACGGTTATGTACATCGCGGAGGGTGAGAGTCGGCGGCGCTTCGCCCTCGTCGTCCGCGCGCACCGCACTCGTTTGCCGCGCGGGGGCGTCAATGATGTATGCATCGTCGTCCTCGTCGCGCGAAGTGGCGGAGGTGGTTTCGCCCCGTTTTTGCGCCTCGCGGTAGGCCGCGATCACCTCGCTGCGCGGCCAGGCGGCGCGTTGCGGATTCTCCTGAATCGCCGCGTAGTAGTCGGCGGCGTCGCGCACCTTCGGCGCGGAGACCGTCTCGCCGTACTCGTCCACCACCTCTTCCCAGACGGCGCGAATCGCCTCCGGCTCCTTGAGTTTGGCGAGCACGCGCGTCTGTGCCTCGTGGATCGGCAACGGCAACGCACGATCCTCGGCGAGATGGCCGACGACTTCCGCCGCCTGGATCATCCGGTACGCCTGCGAGCGGCTGATGCTCCATCGCTTCGCGCAATACTGCTCGAAGGTGGCGTAGTCATCGTCCTGGTAAAGTTTGCGTGTTTGAATCTCCAACAAGGCGTTGCCGACTTCGAGAAACTTGCTGAAGCCGTTGGCAATCGTCGTTTCCAACTCCATCAGGCCACGGTTCGTCATCACTGCCATTGCCACGTCGCTCTCCCTTTCGCTGCCAGATGAACGTACACAGACGGTACCGGGATTATACCGATTCCGCGCGATTGCGCTATCTGTCTGGGGAACCTCACCCCGGCCTGCCCATTTTTCCGGGTATGCCGTCCCCCATTCGGCTGATACGCTTCGTATCAAGCACGGCGGATACTGGGAGTAATCGGGGGACGAGGGGTTCCCCGCGATACAGGAGGTTTCCCAATGGCATCACTTTCTTCAGAGACGCGCAGCGTTTTGAGCGATCTTTCCAACAATCTCGCCGACGCGGTCGAGCGCGCCGGGGCATCCACGGTCGCCGTCCATGCGCGGCAGCGGCAATCGGCGAGCGGCGTCCTGTGGCGACCGGGCGTGATCGTCGCGACGGATCACACGATCGAGCGCGACGACGACATCACGGTGACGATGCCGGACGGCAAGAGCGTTTCCGCGACGCTCGCCGGGCGCGATCCGAGCACGGACATCGCGATCCTTAAGATCGAGAGCGCGAATTTGCCTGTCGCGGCGGTCGGCGATGCGTCGGCGCTCCGAGTCGGGCACATGGCGCTGGCGGTCGGGCGGTTCGGCGAGGGTGGTCTGGGCACGAGCCTTGGCGTCGTCAGCGCGCTTGGCGGGTCGTGGAATACGTGGCGCGGCGGGCAGGTGGACCAGTTCATCCGCGCGGACGTCACGCTCTATCCGGGCTTCTCCGGCGGGCCGCTCGTCAACGCGGCGGGCGAGATCGTCGGCATCAACACGTCCGGCCTGTCGCGCAATATGGGTCTGACGATCCCCGCCGCGACCGTGAATCGCGTCGTGGATCAGTTGCTTTCCAAGGGACATATCGCGCGCGGCTACCTCGGCGTCGGCTTGCAACCCGTCCGGCTGCCCGATACGCTCAAGCTGGCGGTCGGCGCGGTGGGCGATACGGGAGTCATTGTCATCTCGATCGAGGGCGGTGGCCCGGCGGAAAAGGCTGGGTTGTTCATCGGCGACATTTTGATCGCGCTCAACGGCACGCCGACGACGGACACGGATGCCGTGCAGGCGCTGCTCGGCCCGGAACGGATCGGCGCCGCGCTCGCCGCGAAGATCGCGCGGGGTGGCGCGCCGGTGGATGTGACGATCACCGTGGGCGAGCGCCCGCAGCGGGAGGGCTAAACCAATGGCAGTTGTCGTGGATGAGCTGACGCAGACACCCTCCGGCCTGACGGACGCCTTTGTGGAGATGGCCGCGCAGTTACGCCGCGCGACGGTGCAGGTGCGCGGCAGGCGGGGATCCTCTGGGCAGCAGGGTGGCGGTTCGGGGGTCATCTGGCAACCGGACGGCCTGATTATCACCAATGCGCATGTCGCACGCGGGCCGCAGGCGTTTATCGAACTCGCGGACGGGCGGACGTTTGAGGCGACCGTCACGGCGCGGGATGAGCGGCGCGATCTTGCCGCCCTCAAAGTGGATGCAACCGACCTCCCGGCGGCGGTGATCGGCGATTCCGATGCGCTCCGGGTGGGGGCGCTCGTCCTCGCGGTCGGCAATCCGCTCGGCCTGACGGGGGCGCTGACGACGGGCGTCGTCCACGCGGCGGCAACGCCGGACGGGCCGCGCGGTCACGGCTGGGTGCAGGCGGATGTCCGTCTCGCGCCAGGCAATTCCGGCGGCCCATTGGCGGACGCTGAGGGGCGCGTGATCGGCATCAATAGCATGATCGCGGGCGCCCTCGCCCTCGCTGTGCCGAGTAATGCCGTCACGCACTTCCTGCGCGGCACGGCGGCGCGTCCCGCGCTCGGCGTGACGATGCAGCCCGTTCGTCTGCCGCTGGACGGAACAATCGCGCTCGGCCTGCTCATTATGGAAGTGGCGACGGGAAGCCCGGCGGAGACGGCGGGCCTGCTCACCGGCGACGTGCTGATCGGCGCGGGCGGCGTGCGTTTTGCCCGCCCCGATGGCCTCGTGCGGGCGCTCTCCGCAGTCGCGCCGGGCGACACGCTCCAGCTCGACATCGTGCGGGGCGGGCGGCGCACGGCGATTGGCGCGCGGGTCGGCGTGGTGGAAGCCGACGAGGCACAGGTACAGGCGCAAGCGGCGTGACGCGGGTGCTGGTCGCCGCGCCATCGGCGGTCGTGCGAGCGGGGCTGGCGGTATTGGTCGCTGCCAGCCTCAGCCTCGATGTAGTCGGGCAGGTCGCCAGCATGGAAGCGGCGGCGCAGGCGAGCGAGACGCTTTTGCCGGATGTCGTGCTCGTCGAACACGAATGGGACGACGAACTGCTCGTGCCGGGGTTGCTCGCCCTCGGCGCGGGCGGGCACGCCCCGGCGATCGTCGTGCTGACGGAAAACCCGTCGGCGCTCTGGGCGGCGGTCGCCCTCCGCTCGCGGGTGCGGGCGGTTTTGCCGCGCGAGGCGACAGCGGCGGAGATCGTCGCGGCGGTGGAAGGGGCGGCAGCGGGGTTAGTTGTCCTCCACCCCACCACCGCCGAGGCGGCGCTCGCCTCGCTCGCCGCGCCGACGATAGCGGCATCGGACGCCCTGGCGCAGCCCCTCACGCCGCGCGAGGTCGAGGTGCTGCACATGCTGGCGGAGGGGCTGGGGAACAAAACGGTGGCGCGGCGGCTCGGCATCTCCGAACACACCGTCAAATTCCATGTTGGCTCGATCTTCTCCAAACTGCATGTTTCCAGCCGCACCGAGGCGGTGACGGCCGGCGTGCGGCAGGGACTGGTGATGCTCTAAGGAGGTTAGATGCCCGCCAGCGCCGGGATGACGCGCTCGGCGAAGAGTTGCACCGGCTCGACATCTACCCAATCCGGCGTGCGGAAGACGACGTACTGGCAGCCAACCCGCGCGTATTCCCCGAAGACAGCAATCAGTTGATCGGGCGTGCCAAAAAGCGTGCCGGGCGGGGTGAAATCGCGCAATCGCTCGCGCTTCGCCGCGACCGCAGCGTCGTCCTCGCCAATCACGACGGTGGCATAGATCGAGCGCGTGATCGCCTCGTAGGGCCGGTCGAGCCGCGCGCAATGCTCGCGCAACGCCGCGAAAAGGCGGCCAACGGTTTCGGGATCGCCCGACACATTGCAGAACTGGGCGTACTGGGCGACGAGCCGCAGCGTCACTTTCTCGCCGCTACCGCCGACCATGATCGGCGGATGGGGCTGCTGGACCGGCGATGGGTTCTCCCGCGCCTGATCGAGGCGATAGTAGGTCCCCTCGAAGTGCGCCGGTCGCTCGGTCCAGACCGCCAGCACGACGCGCAGGGCCTCCTCCAGCCGCTTCATGCGTACTGCGGCAGGCTCGAACTCTCCCCAGCCGTACGCCTCGTATTCCCGCTTGTGCCAGCCCGCCCCCAGCCCGAGGATTGAGCGACCGTGGCTGATCAGGTCGAGCGTTGTCGCCATCTTCGCCATCGCCGCCGGGTTGCGATACGGCACGCCGAGGACGAGCTGACCGAGCCGGACGCGCCGTGTGATGGCGGCAATCGCGCCCAACGTGGTGAAACACTCCATCACCGGCTCGGAATGCGGGTGGCCGGGATAGCCGCCCTCGTACAGGAAGTGGTCGTAGACCCACAGGGAGTCGAAGGCGCTCGCGTCGGTGGCCCGCGCGACGCGCTCGACGCTGTCCCACGGATTGCCGGTCGGACCATTGAGATATGGGTTAATCTGCAAGCCGAAATGCATCGCCGTTCCCTTCCCATCGCCGCATCATCGGCGGCGTTTGCGGTCCCGCGCCGCCAACCACGTATCCGCTCTCCACCGGCGCGATTGTACCGCGATTTTCTGTGCTAGCGACGCTCAAAGTGGGGCAGAAGGTGCAGATCACCGCGATAGGCACATGCTCTGACGGCGCGACAGCGGATCTCACCAATCAGGTGCAGTGGCCTTCTATCACCGCGAACGATACGAAGGTGGATGCGATCGGGTCGGTGACGGGCGACGATCACGGCGGTGCGAATGAATCCCAGAGGATGATCGTCACGAATTCCGCGCGGTCGCCGACGATGCGCCGGAGGATCTGCATGCCACGGTTGCCGGGGATCATCGGCGTTTCCTCGACGCTTGTTCGGTGCAGGTAGTCGAGATAGGCGTCGGCGTGCACGGCGGTCGTTTCGCCGCGCCAGATGCGCGCGATCATCGGGGGATTCCCCGTGTGCCGCATACCGCGCGCCAGCGTTGGATGTTGCGGATGTGTTCGGGGTAATGCTCGTAGGTGTCCCCGGCGATGACGGCCATCAGCGGCTCGCCGCCCGCCCATGGGAAGCGATGCGGATCGAAGAGCGCATCGTCCGGCAATTCCTCGACCGCGCGGACGAAGGCGGCGTGCGTGCGGTCCCGGTCGGCGAACACATCGTCCAGGCCGTGCTGCTGGCTCGCCGCGAAGACTTCGGCGTTCAATGCCTCGATCTTCTCTGCACTATCCGCTCCCGGTCGGTGCGGTGGGTCTTCTCCGGTGAGGGCGGCGTGGAGGATAGCGAGGACGCGCGCCTCCCAGAAGGTAACGTGCGCTACCTCGTCCTTGATGGACCAGCCGCCGTGCAGATCGGGCAGCGTCTGCTCGCGCGGCGGCGAGGCGTTGATCGTCGCGGCCCAGGCGGCGTAGCCATCCGCGATCCGGTAGAGGAGGTCCGACTTCATCGTCGGGGGGGTCACATGCCGGTCGCGCCACCGCTCGATCTGTTCGATATGCTCAGGATAGTGGCCGAGGATCGCCCCGTCCACCGACTCCAGGAGCGCGCCGCCGTGCGCACCCGCCGCGAAGAAGATCGTCTCCGGCAGTGCCTCAATTGCGTCCAGAACCGCCTGCTGCGTGCGCCAAAGATCGGCCAACACGTCGTCCGGCAGGCGGCGGCAGTTGGCATCGAAGGCGCGGCGGTTCCAGGTGTCGTCGTCAATTGCGGTATCGCTCGGCGGGTGGCTCGTCGCGGCGCCGTGCAGGCGCGCGAGCAGGTTCCGGTGCCAGAAAGTCAGGTGTGCAATTTCGTCCTTGACCGACCACGCACCGTTGACACCCGGCACATCCATCTGCGCCGGGAGGATCGGCGCGGTCGCCTCGTCCAACGCCGCGTACATC
>JBBRLR010000112.1:0-14568 GCA_038231255.1 Thermomicrobiales bacterium
ACTACATTGAAGGGTTCTACAACACCCATCGGCGGCACTCGGCGCTCGACTACCTGTCACCCGCAGCATACGAAAGGAGATGGACAATCCTCGACCGTGTCGCGTAGTCTTTCACTGTCCACCAAACCGGGGTAACTCCACTGACACAGCCCCTTCCAGCAGAATATGCAGGAATTGGCCGGGCGACCGAGCCGGGAAACGCGAACATTACCCGATACAACTTGAATGACGTGACAGTTGAATATGCAGCTGTACGACAAAGTATGCTTGTTCTCTCGGACGCATACGCTGCTGGATGGTCAGCCCGTATCGACGGCAAACCAGTCACCTTATACCGCGCGTACTACAATTTACGGGCGATCGTCGTACCGGGTGGTAAGCACACCGTAACATACACATATCGTCCGAAGGAATTCACTATTGGTGCGGCGATCAGTGGAACAACTGCGCTTGGAACATCTGCTATTTTGCTCGTTCCTCCGTTTGTATCGCTGGGGCGCAAAAGGCGGAATCCGTCCACTTGCTCAAGCCCCAATACCTGACAAAGCTGTAATCGACCCGATTACGTGGACACTCGAAGATTGGGAGACGTTGGCGAAGGGAATCTGGTGAACGGCAAAGCGGTGGTCAAGCTGGACCCGGAGTTCGCGGGGGTAGTGGACACGAGCGAGATGCACGTCTTCATTACGGAGCACGACCAGCATAACGCACTGCATATCTCGAATCGCTCGGCGACCGGGTTCACCGTGCAGGCAGACGCCTCGACCCTCGTCGCGAAGGGAAAGAGTGCGCTGGCCGTGTCCGGGACGTTCTCGTACCGGGTGGTGGCAAAGCGGGGAGACATCAAGACGGAGCGGCTGGCGAAGTTCGACATGCCGACCCCGATCAAGGAAATCATCATCCCGCTAGCGCCGAAGCCCACGATCCCGAACTCCCGGTCGGCGAAGAAGCCGTAGCAGACGTTTTTGACAGTCTGACTGTTGCGATCCCCGGCCAGGCGCGAGGATCGCGGCTTACCTCCTCCCATACCACCGACGCAGGGGAACGCAATCCTCGGCCTCGCCACTTAAACCGGCTCTCCCCGCGGTTTCGTGAAGCGCGTCATGCCGCATCGAGCATCCGATGTATTCGGCATTGAGAAATGGGCTCTTCGACCCGGGAGTGACCCGCCAGCGCCGCACCTGCTGGCGCACGAAGCTCGCGCTGCCCGTGAACCCTTGTGCGCGCAGTTCGCGCCACAGCGCCGCAGCGTTCTCGCAGCCCGCTTCCCAGCGCATCTGACCTGCTACCCGAAGTGTGACCAGCCATTCTGTGAGACTTCCGCTTGTTGACCTGAACCCGGATTTGGTCCACCCGATGCGTTAGTCTGCCGCCTCTTTGGATGGCTCCCAAGCGGCCGCGAAATCGGTCGGCGTCCCATATTTCAACGCCTGGTGGGCCGCTCAGTATTGTACTCGATCCGCCATGCTTCGATGATTCGCCGCGCCTCCTCCAGCGACGCGAACCAGTGTTGATCGAGGCATTCCTGCCGGAAGTGGCCGTTGAAACTCTCCACGAACGCATTGTCCGTTGGCTTGCCAGGACGGGAGAACTCGAGTGTCACCCCGTTGCGGTACGCCCAGGCGTCGAGTGCTTTGGAGATGAACTCCGGCCCGTTGTCCACCGCCAACCGTTTGGGCACCCCGATCGTTGCTTTGAGGCCGTCGAGGACCGCCACGACGCGCTCCCCTTTGATCGAGAAATCGGCGACGATTGCCGGGCTAACACGGCTCACGTTATCCACTACCGTAAAGACCCGGAAGGGGCGACCATCGGCGAGGCCGTCCCGCAGGAAATCAATGCTCCACCGCTCGTTCGGCTCTGTCGCCGGAGGCGGCGTCACCCGGGGCACGCTCACCCGCTTCTTGGATCGCTTGTAGCGCAGCGACAGCCCTTCCTCCCGGTAAAGTCGATAGACCCGCTTCGCGTTCACCCGCCACCCTTCCCGTCGCAGCAAGCTGTGCAGTCGCCGGTAACCGTAGCGTACCCGCACGGCAGCGAGTTCCCTGATCCGCAGCCGCAATGGCGATTGATCCTTGGCCTGGCTCCGGTATCGGATTGTCGAACGCTTCACCGCGGCGACCCGGCACGCCCGCCGCTCACTGACCTGATAGCCGGTCCGAAAGAACTGCACCACCGTGCGCCTCCGGGCCGGCGTCACCAGTTTTTTCGGAGCGCCTCTTGGAGCATCTGCCGGTCGAGGGTGAGATCGGCGACGAGTTGTTTCAACCGCCGGTTCTCGTCCTCGACTTGCCGCAGGCGCCGCAGCTCGGCGACGCCGATGCCGGCATACTTCCGTTTCCAGCGATAGAAGGTCTGCTCGCTGACCCCCAACTTCCGACAGACTTCTGCAACCGCAGTGCCGTTCTCGACCTGCCGCAGGGCCGCGACGACTTGCTGCTCGGTAAACCGCGATGTCCGCATCCTGTTCCTCCTCTCGCATTACGTTAGAACTAACGTATCACGGTGGACCAGAATTCGGGGGGCAGGTCAAAAAGTATAACAGATCAACATGATTCAGCAAGTCATACTCACACGAGAATCGTTATGGCTACCAATTTCGTGTGCTATGACACTTTTCTCACGGGCACCACATACTTATTTTGGGCCGGTCTACTATGTGAACAAGTGACGCTTCTCATCGCATCATCGTTGTCGAGACAACAATCGCTCAATCTCGTCGTATACCTCTCCGTGCGAGCGTGATGAGACGCTGGACGGGGGTATCGCGGATGCGTTCGTTCAGCACCGAGCGGAAGGAGGGCAGCGCGGCATGATGTTCGAGGTGGGCGATGTATGTTTGCGTGCGGATATTGTAATCGTCGCGCGTCGCCACTTCCCGTTCCAGTCGTTTCGCGTAGGTGCTCGTTTCGTCGAGCGTGGCGCGCATTTTCTTCAGTTCGTCGTACACTGCCATCGCCCCCATGCGCGCGCCGTGCTCGGCACGCCACGGCTGGCGGCAGAAGTCAACGATGGGCTTGCTCGCGTCTTCCCATGTATGCGACGCCGCCAGTTCGCGGCACCGCGCCGAGAGCGTCCGCCGCTCGTCGGGGTGGTCAATCAGGTCGGCAATCGTCTCCGCCAACGCCGCATCGTCCCCAATGGCAACCACCCGCCCGACGTTGTTCTCGCGCACCAGTTCGGCGATCGTGTCGCCATCATTGACAACGGGTACAAGCCCGGACCAGAGGTAATCGAGGACGCGCGTGCGGAAGGCGAAGCGCGTTTCCAGCGTCGCGAGGTGCAGGCTCAGCCCGACATCCGCTTCGAGCAGGTAGTTTGCCCGGTCGTCGTAGGGTACCCAGCGGTCATTGAAGAAGACGTGCGAGTTGGTGAGATGCAGATCGTCGCTCAATCGGCGGGTCATGTCCACCATCGTCGGGCGGATCGTCGCCGCTTCGGAGACCGATGGGCGCTGCGTGCCGAGGAAGAATGTCCGGATTGGATACCCCCGGTCGCGCAGCCGTGCCGTCGCGCGGATCAGCGTGAGCGGATCGAGCCAGTTCCAGATGCCGCCGCCCCAGAGCGCCACGAAATCGTCCGGCCCGATGCCCGGCACTACCCCTTTAAGGGCGGGCGCGCTCTTTTTCGGCGGCTGCGCGGATAGCCCGAACGGGACGATGTCAATCAGCGCCCTGCCGTCGGCGTCCCGCGCGTAAATCTCCTCCGTCAGCCTACCGAACAGCGAGAGCGCGCCCAGCCAGTACGCCCGCTGCGCATTGCCGGCGCAGACGAAGAAGTCGCCCTGGGAAAAAAGGCCGCTCATCGCTTCGAGGTCCCGCGCCATCCACGACGGGTCGTCGTGATCCTCTAGCCGGTAATGTTCGAGGTTCTCGATGATCCACGGGCAGTACAGGTCAACGACGAAGTATTTCCCGACCAGCGCATCTTCCGGCAGCAGGTGGAGTGGCAATGTCTGGGCGATGATGATGTCGTGCGCGCGGATTAGTTTCAGAAGATCCGCCTGCTCGATCTGCTCAAGCGGCAGTTCCGCCATCGCGAAACCCTCGACATGCACGGGGATCGGGGGCGGCGCGGCGAGCGTCGTCGGGAAGTGTTGGCCGAGCACGCGCGCGAACTCCCAGGCGCGGATGCCCGGCCCGGCCATCTTCGGCCCGATCACATCGTAGGTGACGACGAGGACGCGTGGTGGGTTGGTCATGTCCCTGCTCTTTCATTAGCGGTCGCGTGCCTCGCCATGACGATACGGGTGGCGGTACGGGGAAAGGTCGGGCGGATTCCCCGCACAGAGAAAGTGGCAGGCTGGAAAGCCTGCCACCAAAAACCGAAAGTCGTTCAACTTACGTCGCGGAGACGACAAGGTCGGTGAGGGCAACCTCCGCGTCGCCCTCGTCATCCGTGTGGCCGGTGACCGATTGCCGGTACTGGCGGCCGACGTACTCACTGCTGCCGGCGGCGATCACCTGGCCCTTATCCAGCCAGATCGCGCGGTCGCAGAGGGCAAGCACCGTCGCCAGCGAGTGCGAGACGAAGAGCATCGTCTTCCCGCGCTTGCGGAAGTCGGCGATGATGCCCTCGCACTTGGCACGGAAGGCATCGTCACCGACGGCGAAGACCTCATCCGTGATGAGGATGTCCGGGTCAACATGGATGGCGATGGAGAAGCCGAGCCGCATGTACATGCCCGAGGAGTAATGCTTGACGGGCACATCAATGAAGTGCTCGAGTTCGCTGAAGGCGATAATGTCCGGCACGATTCGGGCCAGTTGCTTCTTGGAAAGGCCGAGAAACGCGCCGTTGAGGTGGATATTTTCGCGACCGGAAAGGTCCGGGTGGAAACCGGCGCCCACTTCGAGCAGGGCGGCGATGGTGCCATAGACGGCGATGCTGCCGCTGGACGGCTGCATCAACCCGGCGATCAACTTCAGCAGCGTGCTCTTGCCGGAACCATTGCGCCCAATGATACCGACCGCGTCGCCGGGATAGACGGTCAGATCAATATCCCTCAGTGCCCAGAAGTCCTCGCGCTGCCCCTTGTCGCGCTCCAGCGTGCGGACGAAGAGTTCGTGGAACGTTTTCGGTCGCTCGTGATGGAGCACGAAACGGCGGGAAACGTTGTTCACTTCGATAATGGGGGGAACCGTGTGTGTCTGCTCCGTCATCGTCCCTACCTCTACCCCGTCGGCGCGTTGTTCGCCGCCGCGAGTATACTTCGCGACGGCGATCTGTCAACCGAGGTCGTGCGGGGTGGAAGCGTCTCATCGGTGATCGGTCATCTCTGGCGGGCGTGTTCGGCGCGTGTTGGTAGCGCAGGCTTTCCAGCCTGCGTCCCTGTCGCAGGCTGGAAAGCCTGCGCTACCAGGGTCGGCGGCACGCAGCGGACCGATCACCGATGAGGCGCTTCCGTGCGGGGTCGCGCCGGTAACGCTGATGGGAGGCAGTGCAGGGATGGTTACTCACCGATGACGGGCCGACGTAATAAACCCAGAAAGAAGCGTAGCATGGAGGCTGCAATGCGTGACATCGTGACTATAGCGCCCGATAGCGCCGCCGATACGATACGAGGAAAATTCCGGTGAGCGGCGATGGATCGCGATGGCGAAGGGAGAACGCGTTCCTGTGTGCCGCCGCGCGCGTCACGCCTGGCGCACCGCCGGGCGTGGATGCGCCCGGTATACGCGATTGGGACTATCTCCTGCGCGCCGCAGATCAGCACGGTATCCTCCCGCTGCTGTACCGAAGAGTGCAAACAGACCAAACGATTGCACCCCCGCAGGAGGTCGCGGCGCGATTGTCCGGCGCGTATTGGGCGAATCACTTCCGCAATCGGATTCTTCTCCACAGCCTGACGGAAGTATTGCGGGAGGCAGCGACGGAGAGGATATCCGTGATGCCGCTGAAGGGCGCGCTGCTCGCGCTGCTGTATTACGATGCCCCAGCCCTGCGCCCGATGAGCGATCTCGATCTCCTCGTGCAACCCGGAGATGTTGCGACGATGACCGGAATGCTGCGCCGACTCGGCTACGTGGAGATCCCTGGATCGTTCATGCTCCTCGATGAACGTTTCCGCGAGACGGAATGGGGAGAGCGGCGATTCGTCGCCCAGAGAAGCGGCTGCGACGTATTGATCGAATTCCGGATCGAGCCGCTCGATCCCCTTGTTGAGACGTTATCCGCGCTCGATCCCGCTCTCGCCGCTGTCTTGCACGACCGCGCCGCACTAATGTGGGCCCGATCGTGCCCCACGACATATGAAGGCGCGCCATTCATGCGCATGTCGCCGGAAGACTTGTTGCTCCACGTCGCAAGCCATCTCATCACACGCCATCGGTATCTGCGGCTACTCTGGCTCCGCGACCTTGCGTTGGTCATTGCCGCGCACGACGACATTGATTGGGCATACCTTGGTGACGCGGCCCGGCGGCTTCGCCTTGCCATCTCCGTCCACGCCGCGTTCACTGCGGCGGAGCAGATGCTCGGCGTCGCCGTCCCCTTCACCGCATTGGAACGCGGTTTGTTCGCCGGTGGCGAGGGAAGGGAACCACTCCAACGCGCGGAACGCGCCTTTTTCGCGCGGCGTCTGCGTGCCATTGCTGGCAGCGATCTTTCTGCCTCATCGTATGCACAGATTTGGTTGGTGGCGGCTTCATTCGGGCGGCTGCGTGGCTGGAAACCGCGGCTCCGCGCCCTGCGATGGATCATCTTCCCAAGCCGTGAGTATCTCGCCGCCTGGGGAAACAAACCGATTCCCGCCCGCCGCACCGCATATATCGCCACGTTCCTTCGCTTCGGCGGCGTGTCGCTGCTGCGCACGCTCGGCGGCGCGTGCCGGGTCGCGCGCGTGCCGGTACTGCCCGCGTTGGTTGACCGGTTCATGGAGCGGGTGCGCCCCTTCGGCGCCGAGTGAGGCCACGGATCGTCACGTTTCAGCGGCGAAATCGGGATACCGCGCATCTCGTTCGGAGATCACGGTGACCGCGTGCGGCCACGTCACAGCGATTTTCGGGTCATTCCAGCGCATTCCGCCGGCGGCTGCGGGCGTGTAGTTCTCGGTAATCATGTAGAGGACCTCGCTCGCATCTTCCAGTGTCTGGAACCCGTGCGCGCACCCTTCCGGGATATAAAGCGCGCGGCGGTTCTCCGCCGTCAGTTCGATGCCGACCCACTGCAAATACGTGGGAGAATCCGTGCGGATATCCGCGACCACGTCGTAGATGCCGCCGCGTATGCAGCGGACGAGTTTCGTCTCCGCATATGGTGGCGCCTGCCAATGCATCCCGCGGACGGTACCGCTCCGATGGTTGTACGAAAGGTTGCACTGCGCGAGGTTCGGGTTCAACCCACGCGCGACGAACTCGTCGCGCGCCCAGGTGAGCGCGAAGAAACCCCGCTCATCCGCCAAACGATCGGTGTCAATGATGTATGCGCCCGGAATCCGCGTTTCCGTGAACTGCATTTGCCCTCCTTGTTCTCGAATGCGACCATCGCTTCCCATCCCTTTCATTCGGTGAGGTTCCTGCCGAGCAGCAGGAAGCCTCCCGCCGCGATGCAGAGGCCGAAGACGAGAACGATCTGCCATAGCGGATTGAGGAAGATGGTGAGACGGCGCCAGACCGGGCCGATAACCTGAAAGAGGCGGCCGGACTCGGCCTTGTATGCAACCAGAAATCGCGCGGTGCCTTCCTGCCGCTCGCCATTGTAGAAAAGCGCGTAGCCCTCCGGCTGCACATTCCCGTCCACCCACCACGTCACCGCATCATTCGGGCTGCCATCGGCGGCGACGAGGATTTGCAGCATCTCCCCTTTGGGGGCGGTGAGGGCGGGGGAGAACGCGAAGGTGTGATACGCATTGTCCTTGATGTCCGTTTCGTTCACTGTCCGCGTCGCCAGGTCCTGCCATCTGCCGGCTGCGTTTACCTGGAGCGTCACGCGCAGTGTGCCGTGATTCTCGCGCTTGTAGGTGCCGAGGAAGAGCGCAACGGAGCGAATCGGCGCCCCGGCGGCGGGAAAGAGCTGTTTCGCGTCCGTCCCCCGATATAGGCCCCCGATTGGCCGCTCCGTGGCCGCGTCGGATCGGCCCGATCCCGGCGTGGCGGTCGCGCCCGTCACGGGCGGAACGCCGCTATCGTCGCGCGTCGGCACCTGGGTGGGGAGGAACGCGAGGGCAGCGAGTAGAACGAGCGCAATCGCCACCGGCGCGGCGCGGCGCAGATGCTTCGTGTTCATCCGACCGCGACGCCGTAATAGCGGAGGAGCACCGTCGCCAGTGCGACTCCTTGCAGTGCCGCCATCCCGACTGGGGCGAGACGAAGTGCAATCGGATGTTCCGCGCAAAGATGATCCCAACCAGAGAGCAGAAGGAAGAGGAGGGGAGCGATGATCGGGAAGAAATACCGCCCTTGCAGGCCGAACTCGGATCCCGTATGGAAGTAGCCGTGGTAATAATCCACGCCGATGAAAAGGAAAAACGCCTGAGCAAAGATAAACGCGAGCATGAGCGCGATGATGACCCGCCGCTTCGGTTGCAGGATGAGTTGCGCCAATACCCCCAGCATGCCCACGATGTAGACGATGATGATCGGGGGGAACGCGCGATCCGGGAGCGGCGCGTCGAGCCAGCCGAAGTTCCCCCAGAAGCCCTTGATTAAGACCGCATTGAAGTATGGCCACCCGCGATGCTGCTCAATTTGCAGGTATTGCCACAGCGAGACCGCCGCGAAGGAGGGCGCGGGGTGCGACGATCCGATCATCGTGCTCGACGGCTGAAGCGTCGCGGCGGCCACCGCCCCGCCACCAAGGAAACGAGCGAACGAGGGCATCGGAATCATGCCGAAGCCGATCACATGGTTGTAGTGGAAATTAAAGAATACCCACGGGCCGTACACGGCGATCGCGCTGGCCGCATATGCGCCGAGGGCGGACAATCGCGTCCGGGCGAATTGCCATGAGGTGCGGAGCGCGGGGATGATTTTGATGAGGACGACGATCCCCGCCACAACGACAATAGGGAAAACGGTCGGTTTTGTGAGGAGCGTCAGGCCGCTCGTGATACCGAGTGCGAAGGCGAGCCGGGGCGAGAATCCATGTTGCCGATAGGCCCGCGCCGTCAGCCAGATCAGCGCCGTCGCGAAGAAGTCCATCGCGACATCGTTATTGACCGTGGAGGTGATGAAGACGTACATCGGCAGCAGCGCCATGCACAGGCCGAGCGACCATCCCCACCGCCGCGTCCGCCGCAACTCGTATGCGAGCAAGTAGCCGAAGACGCAACTCAGCGCGCCCAGTACGGCGGAGCCGAGCCGCACGGCAAAGAGGCGCGAAAGTATGGGCGCGGCTTTGAAGAGCAGATAGGCGGGCGTGCTGTAGAGATAATACAAGGGAGGGTTCGAACTCGCGCGCCCGGCGGCAGCGCTCCGGCGATCTGTGTCGGCGCCGCGGTAGGTGCGGGCATCATGATAATCGTACGCGATCGGATAATATGGCAAGTTAGGCGCGGATGATGATCCCAGAGTCGAGAGACGCGTCAGCAGCGTGAGATCCCAACTGGTGGTGTTTTCCTTCGAGTAAGCAGGGTAGTTTGGATACGGGGCGTGCGGGATATCATGCTGTTCGGCGAGGTGGGTGACGTAGGTGAACTGATCCGGCTCGTCCGGCGCTTGCCACGGCGGCACGACGACCGCCCACAGGCAGCGGATGCCGAACGCAACGACGAAGAGGGCAAGCAGGTCGCGGACGATCAGCCGCCTGGTTGCGATCTGTTCCTCGGCGGCGCGCGGGAGCGAGAGTGCGGTGGCCTTGATCCACGCGATCACCCGGTTGAGGCGCGA
The DNA here is from genome assembly GCA_038231255.1 of Thermomicrobiales bacterium. GTDB lineage: Bacteria > Chloroflexota > Chloroflexia > Thermomicrobiales > JALYUS01 > JALYUS01. Next base: position 9,828 of record JBBRLR010000112.1, read on the forward strand.
TTGCGCGATCCGGGCACGCGCTCGTTGGAAAACGCTCGCCGCGTCCGGCTGCCCGAGCGGCAGAGTGAGCGCCGCCACCGCGAAGCAGCCAACGACATAGGCGCTCCCTAACGACCAGACGAGGTACGTCCGCTGCTCGATGAAGCCGACCCTCAGGAGGAGAAAAAGCGCCGCCGCCGCACAGCCGAGACCGAGGAGACAGGCAGCGATCGCTCCATACCCGGCCAGTGCCGTGCGGTAGCGCCGCGCGACCCAAGCGAGCGCGAACGCGAGAATCGCCAAAATGGGGAGCGCCCACACCAGCCAAATCCGCCGCGCAACGGTGGACCATGCCTGGCTCTTGTCAATCGTGATGCGCTGGATCATCGTCCCCAGCGTGCGTGGATCGCTCTTCGATGGCGTGAACGACTGTTGCGGCGCCAGTTTGACTTCGCTCCGTTGCCCCCCCCAATCGTACGGGACGAACGTCAGACTGAACGACTGGAATCCGTTGTTCTTCGGGTCTGGGCGGAATTCGCCGGCATCCTTCCCGTTGACCTGGACGAATACCGGCGCGTCCGGCCCCCCCGCGATTGCCGCGCTCCGTGCGTCGAAGGTGATCGTTATCGGTTTGTGGACGAGGAAATCGAAGACGAGTCGGGCGTTCCCCTGCGTCCAGACATAGCGGTTCCCGGCGGGGTCGCTTTCGCTGCCATAGAATCCGCGCTGGCTCGTGACCTCTCGCGCGGTCGCGAACTGGTCGGGTGTGTACGTTGCCCGTAGTTGGGGCTGGGCAGCGAGCATGGCGAATGGGATGAGGACGGCGATCACCCCCGCGATGAGCCGCGCGACCGCGCGCACCGGCAGCGGTAGCGCGAGGCGTCCCATACGGGTGTTCCGCAAGAAGCGACCGATGATCACGCACAGCAAGACCAGGAGCGCCCCGAGCGCCACGATCTTTGTCAGGGGCTGCTCCGCGACCTTGAGGATGATGATGAGCAGCAACGCGAGAAGCACGACCGGTGAGGGGCGTTTCATCGCATCGGTTGCGGTCGCGTCGGGGGACATAGAACCTACTTGATCCATCGGTAGAGATGGCCGGTTGACGGCGCCGGGCGAATGGTAGCATATGCGGCGGTCGGGCGCATTCGTGGCAGCATATGGTCGGGGGCACTGTCCTGCTGTGCTATACTCCGTCGCGCGGTAACCCGGGTGAGGAACCGGTCGCCGTGTCATCGAAGCGTCGGCCCGCACGGGCGTCGCTGGGGCCGTGTACTGTGGAGATGCAAAGGTGTTAAGCCAATCCCCCGATGTGATGCAGCAGCACGAACCGTCCATACAAATACCGTATCGAGACGAAGACGAAGCGGAAACGAGCGCGTGCGAGCTGACCATCCTCATGCCCTGCCTGAATGAAGCGGAAACATTGGCGCTCTGCATCCAGACCGCGCGCCGCTTCCTCGACCGGTCCGGCGTCAATGGCGAGGTGCTGATCGCGGACAACGGCAGCAGCGACGGATCGCAGCGGATCGCCGAAGAATGCGGCGCGCGGGTCGTTGATGTCCCGGCGCGTGGCTACGGCAACGCATTGCGCTACGGGATCGAGGCCGCCCATGGCCGCTACATCATCATGGGCGACGCGGACGGCAGCTACAACTTCATGGAATTGATGCCCTTCGTGGAGCAACTGCGCGCCGGGTTCGATCTCGTGATGGGCAATCGCTTCGCGGGCGGGATCGAACCGGGGGCGATGCCGAAACTCCACAAATACCTCGGCAACCCGGTGCTGACGATGATCGGTCGGCTCTTTTTCGGCGGTCCGAGCCGCGATTTCCATTGCGGCCTGCGCGGGTTCCGGCGCGACGCGATGCTGGATTTGGATTTGCGCACCACCGGCATGGAGTTCGCGAGCGAAATGGTCGTCAAGGCGACGATGCACGACCTGCGCGTCACTGAGGTGCCGACGACGCTGTCGCGCGATGGGCGGAGCCGACCGCCCCATCTCCGCAGTTGGCGGGATGGGTGGCGGCATCTCCGATTTCTCTTGTTGTACAGCCCCCGCTGGCTCTTCCTGTATCCCGGTTTCGCGGCGGTCGTCGTCGGGCTCCTGATGATGATCTCCCTGACGATCGGCCCGGTGCGGGTGGGGAGGATCGGTTTCGATATCCACACGCTCCTGCTCGCCAGCCTGCTCGTCATGGTCGGCACGCAGTCCATGTTCTTCGCCATCCTCGCGCAGGAGTTTGCGATCAACGATGGGCTGGTGCCGCCCGAACAACGCTTCAACTCCTTTTTCGCCCGGTTACCGCTCGAGGCGACCCTGCTGATCGGCCTGGTCCTCGTCGCGGCCGGGTGTATCGGCATCCTCGTCGCGGTAGTGATCTGGGGATCGGTGGACTTCGGCGGCCTGCGCGTGAGCGCGATGATGCGCATGCTGGTCCCGTCCATCACGGCGGTCGCGGTCGGCTTCCAATGGATGATCGCCAGCTTCTTCAAGGGCATCCTCAGCCTGAAAGTCGTGAAGTAGCGGGAGCGACGGTTGGGGGTTTACTCCTTCGATGCGCGATGACGCCGGTGTAGAGCGAGGAACATGGAGAGAACGCGCCCCTTACGCATCCTCATCGTGCTCGAATACTTCCCGCCGCACATCGGTGGCGTCGAAACGCTCTTCGACAATGTGACGGCGGCGCTAGCCCGCGCGGGTCATCGCATCACCGTTATCACCCTGCGCGTGCCGGGGACGAAGGGGCGCGAGCGCCGCCACGGCGTTGAGGTGCTGCGGATTTGGACGCCGCGCTGGGCGCGCAGGGGATTCTTCACCCTGCTGGCCTTTCCCCTAACGCTCCAAAAAGCGCGGCAGGCCGATGTGGTCCACGCGGCGACGCCGAATTCGGCGGTTCCCGCGTGGCTCGCCGCGACAATCGCGCGCAAGCCGGTCGTCCACACCGTCCATGAGGTGTTCGCCGACTTGATCGGCGCGCTCCCCGGTTTGCACCCCCGGCGGGCGCTCCTTTTTCGCCTCTTCGAGACGGGCATGCTGCGCCTGCCGTTCGCGCGCTATCTCTGCGTCTCGGAGTTCACGCGCGGGCGGCTCGTGCGATTGATGCACATCGCGCCGGAGCGGACGGCGGTCATCTATCCCGCCCTCGATTACACCTTCTGGGATCGCGCGCACCATCGCCCGCGCAATTTGAAGGCGGAACTCGGGCTTGATGACGGGGTGTTCCTTTCGCTCTACTTCGGCAGGCCCGGCTTCCTCAAGGGGGTCGAATACCTGATTGATGCGGCACCGATGATCCGTGCGCGGCTCCCGCTGAGCCATCTCGTGATGCTCCTCGATCACGACCCGCCCGATCAATACGAGCGACTGCGCCAGCGCATCGCCCGATTGGGGCTGACGGAGTACGTCACGGTCCGCGATCCGGTGCCACGGGACGCCTTGCCGTCCTACCTCCTCGCGGCGGATTGCGTGATCGTCCCGTCGGTCTCGGAAGGGTTCGGCTTCGCGGCGGTCGAAGCGGCGACGCTCGGCTGCCCGGTCGTCACGACCGCCGGCCACTCGGTGCAGGAGGTGATCGGGGAGTACGCGGATTTCGTCCCGCCGCGCGATGCGGAAGCGCTCGCCGCGGCCGTTGTCGCGGTCGCACAACGGCCGCGCGCGCAGCCGCGCGCGGCGCCCAAACGGTTCACCCTCGATGCGCACGTCGCGGCGCTGACGGCGGTCTATACACGCCTCGCGCCGCGCCGCATGTCTGCGCGCGCCGACCGCGACGACTTGCGCGGTCGATGATGCGCACATCAGTCGTCTCCGACGAGCGGGAGGCGTCGTGCGCGACTTCGCGGCGGATCGGGGTCAACGGCCTGTTCCTCGCCTTGGGGAAGATGGCCGGGATGGAAACGTATCTGCGCTCCTTACTGCGGGAAATGCCGTTGCTCGATCCGGGAATCGCGTATTCCCTTTTCACCGAACGGAACAACGCGGGATCGTTCGGCATCGCCGCGTATCCCAATGCGCGCGAGGTGGTCTGCCGCATCCCGCCCGTGGCGAACCGGCGCGCGATGTGGGCGACCCGCCTCGCGTATGAATATGCCCGCTTGCCGGCGCAGGCGCGGCGGCAAAAGATCGATGTGCTCTTTTCTCCCGCATTCATCGGGCCGGCACGCCCGCAGTACGCCTCGGTGATCACGATCCACGATACGCAGCACGAGGATTGCCCGGAAAACTTCGGATCGCTCGACCGCGCGCTCTTTACCCGGCTCATCCGGCAATCGGTGCGATCGGCGTCGCATATCCTCACCGTGTCGGAGTATACGAAGCGGCGGATCGAGGCGGTGTACGGTGTGCCGTCCGAGCGGATCGCCGTCGCCTACGAGGCCGCCGACCCCGCGTACGCCGCGCCCGTCGCCGCCGAGGAGGTTGCGCGCGTCGTGGGTGCGTACGGCATCCGCGCCCCGTACATCCTCGCGGTCGCGACGTTGCTGCCGCACAAGAACCTCGACACGCTGATCGCGGCGTACACGGCCCTACGCCAACACGGGGCGACACACGCGCAACTCGTGCTGGTTGGCCTGCGGAGCGTCGCTGCGGCGTCGCTTGAGGAGAAGGTGCGGGCGGCGGGGCTGGGAGGGGAGGTGGTGGTGACGGGGTGGGTGCCCGACGCCGACCTGCCGGCGTTGTATCAGGGGGCGGCGGTCTTCGCGCTGCCGTCGCGCTACGAGGGGTTCGGGCTGCCGGTGCTGGAGGCGATGGCGAGCGGGGTGG
>JBBRLR010000113.1:0-14480 GCA_038231255.1 Thermomicrobiales bacterium
TAGAGCGGGTTGCATAAAGATTGTCCCTCGGCGATGCTTGAGTGATGAGAGCATATAGCGAGGACTTGCGACACCGGATCATTCATGCCGTCGAGACCGGGATGCCCCGCGCGGAGGCAGCGCACCTTTTCATGGTCAGCGAGCGCACAATCAAGCGCTATCTGCGTCAGTGGCACACGGCGGGAGACCTCGCGCCCGCTGTCTCGCCCGGCAGGCGGCGGACGATTGCCCCGGCCAACCATGCACGCGTGCTGGCGCAACTAACCGACGCGCCCGATGCGACCTTGGCGATGCAGTGTGCGCGGTGGGAACAAACCACCGGCGTGAACGTCAGCGCGAGCACCTGGTGCCGGATGCGGCAGCGCGTCGGCTGGACGCACAAAAAAAGTCGCTGATCGCCACCGAGCGGGATGAGGATGCCCGTAGGGTATGGAAGCGGGCGATCGCCGCGATCCCGGTCGAGCGGCTCGTCTTCGTCGATGAGAGCGGCTTCCACACAAAGATGACGCCGCTCTATGCGTGCGCGCCGCGCGGGCAACGCGCCTACGGATACGTGCCGCGCAACCACACGCACAACACGACGTTGGTGGCGGCACTCTCGCTCACCGGGGTGGGCGACACGATGGTCATCGAGGGAGCGATGGACGGATTGGCGTTCGTAGCATGGCTGGAACAAGGACTGGGACCGACCTTGGTGCCGGGACAGGTCGTGGTAATGGACAATCTCAATGTCCATAAGGGACACCGCGTCCGGGTGGTGATCGAGGCATACGACTGCATGCTGCTCTACCTGCCCGCGTACTCACCGGACATGGCACCGATCGAGGGGATGTTCAGCAAGGTAAAGACGGCGGTGCGGCGAGCGGGTCGGCGCGAGCAAGCGGGACTGGAGGCGGCCATCGGCACGGCGCTCGACACGGTCACACCCCAAGACGCGGCAGGCTGGTTCTCACACTGCGGATATGAGCCGAGGCAGGGACAATCTTTATGCAACCCGCTCTAGTTGCCCATTCGTGTCGTAGACGACCTCCTCCCAGAGCGCCTGCGCGATCCCCTGCGCCAGCCCGCCATGGATCTGGCCGTCCACGAGCATCGGGCTAATCACCCGGCCGCAGTCGTCCACCGTGAAGTAGTTGCGCAGCGCCACCGCGCCCGTCTCCGCGTCCACCTCGACGACACAAACATCCGCGCTGAAAGGAAAAGCGGAAAGTTCCGGGCGGAAGAACTCGACAGATTCGAGGCCGGAGCCGATGTCCGCCGGCAATCGCTGCCCGTAGGCTGCTGCGGCAATCTCCTTGAGCGTGACGGAACGGTCGGCGGCGCCCGTCACGCCGAATCGCCCATCGCGGAATTCAATATCCTCCGGCGCGGCTTCGAGCAGGTGCGCGGCGATCCGGCGCGCCTTCTCCTTCACCGATTCGAGGGCGCGAACCAGCGCCGAGCCGCCGACCACCAACCCCCGCGAGCCGAAAGTGCCGATGCCGGGCGGCGTCCGCGCCGTGTCGCCATGCACGACGATAATGTCCGACATCGCGACGCCGAGTTCGTCGGCGACGATCTGCGCGAACGTCGTCTCCTCGCCCTGACCGTGCGGCGAGATGCCGGTTGACACGGTGACGCCGCCGCTCGGCTCGACACGCACATCAGCACTCTCGAATGGGCCGCCGCCGCTGATCTCGGTCGCCGTCACGAGGCCGATGCCGAGATACCGCCCCGCCGCGCGCAACGCTGCCTGCTCGGCGCGCAGCACGTCGTAGTCGGCGAATTCGAGCACGCGGGTCAGCGCCTTGTCGTAGTCGCCGCTGTCGTAGATCAATCCTGTGGCAGTCGTATACGGGAAGGCGTTGGGCGAGATGAAGTTGCGCCGGCGAATCTCGACCGGCGTCATGCCGAGTTCGCGCGCGAGCAGGTCCATGATGCGCTCGATGTAGTAGGCGGCTTCGGGCCGCCCCGCCCCGCGATATGCTCCTGTCGCCATCGTGTTGGTGTAGACGCCCGTGATTTCCAGGTCTACGGCGCCGTAGCGGTAGACGCCGTTCATCATCCGCCCGGTGAGGATCGGCACGAAAATGCCGCGCGGGAAGCCGCCGAGGTCGGCAGTCAGGCGCAAGCGAAGCGCGGTGATCTCGCCATCCGCACGTGCCGCGACCGCAATGTCCGCCACCTGCCCGCGCCCGTGCTGGGTCGTGCCGAGGCTTTCGCCGCGCGACTCGGTCCATTTGATCGGGCGGCGCAGGTGCAGTGCGAGCACGGCGACCATCGCGTCCTCCGGGTAGACGCCGGACTTGACGCCGAAGCCGCCGCCAACCTCCGGGGCGATCACGCGGATCAAGGTTTCGGGCAGATGGGTGATCGGCACGAGTTGCTTGCGCACGCCGTGGGGGTTCTGCGTCGAGGTCGTGACGATCAGCCCGCCGTTCAGGGGATCGGGCTGGGCGAGGATCGCGCGCGGCTCCATCGGCGCCGCCGCGATCCGCTGGTTGACCATCCGCTGCTCCACGACGACATCGGCCGCCGCGAACGCCGCCGCCGCGTCGCCCTGCATGTGCCGCCAGGTGAAGGCGACATTGCCCGGCGCCTCGTCATAGAGTTGCGGCGCGCCCGGTGCACGTGCGGCCTCCGCACCCACGACGGCGGGGAGCGGGTCATAGTCCACCGCGATCAGGTCGAGCGCGTCGCGCGCGACATAGCGATCCACCGCGACGACAATCGCCACCGCCTCACCGACATAGCGCACGCGATCCGCCGCGACCGGCCAGACGGTGGGCGAAACGAACCCCATCATGCCGGGCATGGCGTCGCCACGGTCCGGCAGCGGCCCGCAGAGCGCGCGGAAATCCGCGCCCGTATACACCGCGATCACGCCGGGATGCGCCCGCGCGGCGGCAACATCCACCCGGACGATCCGCGCGTGCGCGTAGATGCTGCGGAGGATCACCATATGCGCGGTGCGCGGCGGGCGCAGGTCGTCAACATAGGTGGAGCTGCCGGTGACGAGGCGCGGATCTTCCTTCCGCTTGACATGGGCGCCGATGTAGCGGCTGTGGACCATTGGCTGTTTCCTCATTTCATCGCGAGCAACGCAGGAGCAGGAAATCGGATCGGGACGATTGTAGTGACCGATCGGTGGCGAGCGCAATGCGTGGCGGGGGTGAAAGAACCTAACCCCGGCCCCTTCCCGCGAGGAAGGGGAGGGGATTCTCCGCGAGAGCAGGATGTTACAGAAACGCCTCGGTCGCTCGATGAGTCACCCCTGCCTCGCGGGAAGGGGCCGGGGGTTAGGTTCCCCTTCCCCTATCCCTTGATCGCCCCCGTCAGCACGCCGCGCGTGAAGTAGCGTTGCAACACGGGGTAGACGATCAGGATCGGCACCGTCGCGACGACGACGACGGCCATCTGGATCGTCTGCGCGGGGGGCGGCGGCTGGTTCGGGTCGAGCGCCACGGCGTTCGCCAATGCGCTCCCCTGCAGCACGTACTGCCGCAGCACAAGTTGGATCGGCCATTTGTGCGCGTCGTTCAGGTAGAGCGTGGCGCGGAAAAAGTCGTTCCAGTGCGCCACGCCGTAGAAGAGCGCGACCACCGCCAGCACCGGCTTCGACAGTGGCAGGACGATCCGCAGCAGGACGCGCAGATCGCTCGCGCCGTCGAGTCGCGCGCTTTCCAGCAACTCGCTCGGTAAACTCATGAAGAATTGCCGCAGGATGACGAGGTTGAAGGCGTTGATCGCCCCCGGCAAGATTACCGAGCCGTAGGTGTCGATCAGGCCGAGGTTGCGGACGAGCAGGTAATCGGGGATCAGCCCCGCCGAAAACAGGAGCGTAAAAAGGACGAGCGCGAGGACGGCGCGGCTCCCTGGCACGCCAGGACGGCTGAGGCCGTACGCCATCGTCACCGTCATCAGCATGTTGACCGCCGTGCCGCCCAGCGTCAGCCCGATGCTCACCACGAGCGCGTGTACGACGATGCCCCCCTTGAAGATCGCCCGGTACGCCTCCAGCGTCGGATGCTGCGGGAAAAGGATCAGACCGCCGCCGAGGACATCCTTGTAGGAGGAGAAGCTGACGGCGATCACGTAGACGAAGGGGAAGAGCATCAGAAAGGCGAGCACGACGAACAGGGCGACCTTGCCGACGCGGGCAGCAGCACTCGGCCTCTCCATCCACGGCGGGTACGGCGAGGGCGGGCGCGTCGCCATCAGAACGCTCCTTCTCCACCGAACATCTTGGCGACCCGGTTCGCCGCGAAGACGAGGATCGCCGCCACGACGCCCTTGACGAGGCCGACGGCCGCCGAAAATCCCCAGTCGCCGCCTTGGATACCCCGGAAGTACGTGAAAGTATCCAGCACCTCGGCGGCGCGCGGGCCGACCGCGTTGCGCTGGAGGAAGATCTGCTCGAAGCCGGTGCTGAGGATCGTCGCGAGGCGCAAGATGAGTAGCAGGACGATCACGCCCCGGATGCCGGGCAGCGTGATATGCCAGAGCCGACGCCAGCCGCCCGCGCCGTCCATCGCCGCCGCCTCGTAGAGCGACGCATCAATCCGCGTGAGCGCGGCGAGGACGATGATCGTCCCCCACCCCGTCTCCTTCCAGATCAGTTGCAGGACGACAAGCGGCTTGAAGAAACCGGGGTTCGTCATGATGGCGATCGTCTCGTGCCCGCCGTTGCGCAGCGTTTGGTTGATGAAGCCCGCGCCGCCGAAAATCTGCTGCCAGAGGGCGATGATAATCACCCAGCTGATGAAATGCGGCAGATACAAGACGCTCTGCATCAGCCGTTTCGCCGGTTCGCTGACCATGCTGTTGAGGAGGAGCGCCAGAAGAATCGGCGCCGGAAAGAAAAAGACGAGTTGCAGCGCGCTGATCTCCAGCGTGTTCGTGAGCGCGATACCGACATCGGGATCGGTGAACAGCGCGCGGAAATTCGCCCAGCCGACGAACGGGCTGTGGAAACCGAGAAAGGGCGAGTAATCCTGAAAAGCAATGACGTTGCCCAGCAATGGCAGATACCGAAAAACGACGAAGTAGACGAACCCCGGCAGGATGAAAAGGTACATCCACCGCTCCCGCCAGATACGCGCGGAGAGCGGCAGCGTCTTCGTCTTCACTTGGGATTGCGCCCTCGCTCGTCGCGATGCCCTACGCATGTCAGGCCTGTTCTCTTTTACCCCTACCTCCACTAGACCGCGTCCTGGTATTCCTTGCGGATTTGGTCGCCGCCACGGCTTTTCCAATCCTTGATGTACTGATCGAGCGCGGCGAGCGGGTCGCGGCCCGTGATGATCGCCGTGACGCGGTCCGTGCCGAGTTGGTTCAGTTCGGTGGCCTTGACGGCATTGGTCGGCGAAAAGGCGGTCAGCGCCGGGTTCTCGATGCCCACGGCGGCGATTTGCGTCGCCGCCGTCTGCATGTACTGCGCGTCGCCCGGATCGCTCGGGAAGTAAAAAGCGGGCGGCGGGACGACGACCGTGCCGAGTTCGCTGATCTCCGCACGGCCACGATCATTGAGGATGCGTGTCCCGTCCGGTTGGACGGTGTGATGGATGCCCTCGATGCCGAAGGTCAGGAAGTTGTACTCCTCGCTGCCGAAGGGCGCGCTGAAGTAGTCGAGGATGCGCAGCAGTTCCTTCGCGCGCTCCGGGTCCTTGCCCTCCTTCGCGGGGATACCGGCGACGCTGCCCAATCCCGTGCCGTTGTACGTCACACCCGTGCCGCCATCGAAACCGGGCGGGACGAGCGCACCGAGGTTCGCCGCCGGGACGATCCGCTTCGCCTCGAAGCGGACGCGGATGTCGCCATTCAGTTGCGTCAGGCCGTCCGCGTAGCCGCCGATGTTCCCGGCGATCAGTGCATTCGTCGCCTGCGTGCGGTTCATCGTCGCGGCGTCGGGGTGGTAGACGCCCGCCTCGAAAAGCCTGCGGGCGAAGGCGAGCGATTGCTTGAACTCGTCGGTCTCGATCTGGTTGGTCAGCGTGCCGTCCGCGTTCCTACGCCAGCCATTCGGCACGCGGAACATTCCCCGGACAAACGGCATGCTCCAGTCCGCCCCCTGCCCACCGAGCGCCCAAGTGTCCGGCTTGCCATTGCCGTCCGGGTCGTTCTTCGTCATCGCCGTGAACAGACTTGCGACTTCATCGGCGTTCTTCGGCGCGGGGATGCCGAGTTTTTCTGCCCAATCCTGTCGGTAGAGCAGCGCCGGGCCGATGGCTAACCCGAGGCGAGGCACGCCGTAGAGTTTGCCGCGAATCGCCGCGTTCTTCCACGACGACGCGGGATACTGCGCGAGGTTCGGGTACGCCTTGAGTGCGTCGCCGGAAAGCATAGCCGTCAGGTCGGTGAATGCGCCCTGCTGCACCGCCTTATACTGATCCGGCACGGAAAGCGGCGAGATGAGCAGGATATCCGGGATGTCCCCGGCGGCGATCAGCGCCGTCGCCTTCTCCGTGTACTGCGGCAGCGGCACGAGCGTGAAGTCCAACTTCGTGCCGGTGCGCTTCTCCAATTCCTGCCACCACTGGTTCTGATCGTGCGGCACGGCGGGCGGACGCTGCGACGCCTTGGTGATCGAAACCTTCCCGCCCCGGCCGGGCACGACCGCGACCGACTTGAAGGGCGCGGGCGGCGTGGTGTACGCGTCCGGCACATTGGACGCGGGCGACGGCAGTTTGCCACCCGCCGCCGGGCGCACCGTCCCGCTCGCGGTGTTCGCCGATGCACTCGCAGCCGGTGCAGTTGTAATGGCGCTTGGTGCGCTCGCGGCTGCGGACGGCGCGCTCGTTGTGGCGGGAACGGCAGCCGGGGCGGTCGTCGGTTGGGGAGCGGATGGTGTCGTCGGCGCGACCGTGGGTTTGGCGACCGTCGCGGTCGGGTTGGCTTGCCCGCCACACGCGGCAAGGAGCGCGCCGCTCGCGGCGGTAGCGGCCCCTCCCAGTGCGATGCGGAGTATCCTCCGCCGACTCAAACCACGGGGGACATCAGGAGACCGTTGCTCGGTACGCATCGCACCCCATTCCTTTCGGTTGTTGGGTGACTTACACCCCAGATGGCACGATGATGCCCGCTCCGCGCCGAACACGCAAGAGCACACCGCACCGCGCGCCCGCTTTTCGTGGTAGCGTAGGCTCTCAGCCTGCGTCCCCGTGTCACTCTCGCAGGCTGGAAAGTCCGCGCTACCGGAAGGGATTTACGAGGAACTGCAAAAATGACCGAACGTACCCTGCCGAATCCGCGCGCGCAGTATAGTCGGACGGTTCAACCGGAGAAATAGGAGGTAAACCCGTGACATGTAGAGACGAAATATTGTCTTGCGTACAGGAACTCGTCCAACGTACTGGCGAGGAACCTTTCACGACTCAGGATATCCTCGATTGCATGAAAAAGAAGGGTACTCAGCATAAGGAGTCTACGATTACGACACATATCACTTCTCGACTGTGTGCCAATGCTCCTAACCATCATGGTACAACCTATAGTGATCTAGAACGCACCGATAGAGGCACATACCGACTACTGCGGCAACTCGGGTAGGAGATAGGAATGACAGTCACGCGGTTGGAGATTCGGGCGCGCGGGCCGTACGAGGACGGGGTAGCGTTCGGGACAGCGGGGGCGTACGAGCGGATTGACGGGACGATCCATTTCGCCGCCGATCCCGCACACCCGGCGAATGCGCTAATCGTGGACCTCGACAAGGCGGCGCGGGACGATGCCGGGCAGGTCCATTTCTCGGCAGACTTCTGCCTGCTGCAACCCGTGGACGCCGCGAAGGCGAACCGACGGCTGCTTTTCGAGGTCCTCAACCGGGGGCGCAAGCTCGTGCCGCGCATGTTCAACCACGCCGCGCCGACTGCCGTGCCGACCGAGGCGATTGAACCCGGCGATGGCTTCCTGCTCCAGCAGGGCTGGACACTCGCCTGGTGCGGCTGGCAGTGGGACACGATTAGCAGCGCTGCACTGATGGGCCTCGACGCACCGGAAGCAATGAGCAATGAGCAACGAGCAACGAGTGATGTAGGGGCGCACAGCCATGCGTCCTCCCTTCCTCAGTCCCCCATCCTCAGTCCTATCCAGGGCCAGATTTTGGTCCAGTTCCAACCGAATGAGCGCAGTTACAACCGGCTGCTTGCCGATCGTGTTCACCGGCCATACCCGGCCGCCGACATCAACGACCCGGACGCCGTGCTGACCGTCCGCGATTGGCCCGGCGGCCCGCGCACGACGATCCCGCGTGGCCAATGGCGGTTCGCGCGCGGTGGCACGGACCCGACGCCGGATGACACGAATATCTGGCTCGGCACGGAGTTCAAGCCGGGCAAGGTCTATGAGGTCGTCTACCGGACGCGCCGCTGCCCGGTCGTTGGGGCGGGGCTGCTCACGGTGCGCGACTCGGTCTCCTTCCTCCGCTACAGCAATGCGGCGGACAACCCGTGCGCGGGCCGGATTGACCGCACCTACGGCTTCGGTATGTCGCAGAGCGGACGCTTTTTACGCCACTTCCTGTACCTCGGCTTGAATGTAGACGAGGCGGGGCGGCAAGTCTTCGACGGCATCAACATCCACGTTGCGGGCGCGCGACGGGGCGAGTTCAACCACCGGTTTGCCCAGCCCTCCCAGCAGCACATCGCCAGTTTCGGCCATCTGATGCCCTTCACCGACGACGATCAGACCGACCCGCAGACCGGGGAGACGGACGGCCTGCTCCGTCGCCAGCGCGCCCTCGGTGGCGTGCCGAAGGTCATTGCGACCAACACCTCGGCGGAATACTGGCGCGGCGACACCTCGCTGATGCACACCGACATGGCAGGCACGCACGACATCGAACCTCCGGAGGAGGCGCGCGTCTACCTCTTCGCCAGCACGCAGCACGGCCTCGGCTCCGTGCCGCTTGTGGACACGGACACGAACACCGGCGCGCGGGGCGTCCACGGCTTCAACGCGGTGGATTACGCGCCCCTGCTCCGCGCCGCCCTTGTCAACCTCGACCGCTGGGTGACGGACGACACGCCCCCGCCACCAAGCCGCTTCCCCCGTCTCGCGGACGGCACCGCGATTCCGGGCGCGGCAGTCTTCGCCGCCTATCGCGGCATACCCGGCGCGACGCGGCCCGACCCGGAACTGCTGCCGACCATCCACCGCCTCGATCTCGGCCCGGACGCTGCGCAAGGGATCGGCGCCTATCCATCCGTCGTGGGCGAGCGATACCCGAACTTCGTCTCGGCGGTGGACGCCGACGGCAATGAGACCGGCGGCGTGCGGATGCCGGACGTGTCCGTGCCCGTCGCCACCTACACCGGCTGGGACCCGCGCCATCCCGTGACGGGTGGCGAAGGCCAAATCATCCCGATGGAAGGTTCGACCTTCCCCCTCGCGCGCACCGATGAAGAACGCCAGCGCACCGGCGACCCACGCCCTTCCCTCGCCGAACGATACCGCGACCGCGCCGACTATCTCGCTCAAGTTAAGTCCGCCGCTGAGGAGTTGGTGGCAGAATGCTATCTTATATCGGAGGATGTGCCCCTGGCACTGGAAATCGCCGCCGAGCGATACGATGCTTTCGCGCACGATAGGTCGCTGTAGGGGTGGTTCGCGAACCGCCCTCCCCGCCCATGAAGGCGCGGCTTGGTGGCAACGATTCGATGATCCGGACGAGGGCGATTCGCGAATCGCCCCTACGAAGCTATCCCGCCGGGATGAACCGGTCGAACCAATCGCAGACGCGCTGCGCGAGGTCGAGTTGGTGGGCGCGCTCGTGGAAACCGTGCTTCTGACGCGGGTAGATGACCAGTTCCGTCTCGATACCCGCGCTCTTGAGTCCCCAGTGAAACTCCTGCGCCTGCGTGATCGGCACGCGCTTGTCCGCGTCGCCGCCGACGAGCAGCGTGGGGGTTGTCACCTTGCCGACGTAGCGGATCGGCGAGCGCTCCCAGACCTGATCGGGTTCCTGATGGACGGGGCCGATATTCCATGCGTTCGCCGGGCCGATGTCCGTCGTGCCGATCTTGCTCACCCAGTTCGTCGGCGGCGCGCCCGCGACGGCCGCCTTGAAGCGGTCGGTGTGCCCGACGACCCACGCCGTCATGAAGCCACCGTACGACCAGCCGCAGACGCCGAGCCGGTTCGAGTCCGCGATTCCCTGCGCGATCAAAGAGTCCACGCCCGCCATGATGTCTTCGTAGTCGCCGCCACCGAAGTCATAGCGATTCGCGCGCGTGAAGGCCGCACCGCGCCCGATCGAGCCGCGCGGGTTCGGCAGCAGGACCGCGTAGCCGCGCGCCGCCAGCGCCTGCCCCCAGTTGTGCGCGCCCATCCCGGAGCGCGGGCTGGAAACGCCCGCCGGGCCGCCGTGGATCTGCACGATCAGCGGTAGCGCGCCGCTGATGATGTGCTCCGGCGGCAGGAGCAGCCACCCCTCGATTGTCATGCCGTCCGCCGCCTGCCACTGGACCTGCTCCATCGGCGCGAGCCTCACGTCCGCGAGTTGCGGGTTGAGGTCGGTCAGGCAGTGGGCCGTGCCATCGCCCTGCAATGCGAAGACCTCCGCCGGGCGATCCGGCAGGGCGCAGGTGAACGTGACCGTCTCACCCCCGACGCCGACGCCGTCAATCCAGCCGCCGGACGGCGTAGCAAGCATCGAGTACTGAGGATCGAGCGGGCTGCTCGCCAATTGCGAGACCTGGCCGACGACACGGTTGACGATGAGATGATCGCGTTGCCAGCCCGCCCATGCGGGAGATGTGTCGTCGTCATCAAGGGTGTGGACGGTGTTGTCGGCGGTGTCAATGGCGAAGATGCGGGCGTGGCTCGGATCGGGCAGCTGGGATGCGACGACGAGGATGCGCGCGCCATCCGCCGACCACGCCAGTTGACTGACGCCCATGCCGAGGCCGGCGAGCAGTTCGCGCTCGCCGCCCCTGCCGTCCGCCCGCCAGCGGAGGATGCGGACATTGCCGTGCGTCGCCGCAAGGTCTTCCGAGGGCGAGACGGCGGCGACGAGTTCCGCGCCATCGGGCGAGAAAGCGAAGGCCCAAACGTGCCCCGCCGCCGGGCCGAGCACAAGTGGCGCACCACCGTATGACGGGACGACCGCGACGGCATGGGGCCGCCACTGCTCGCTCCAGACTTTGACATCGCTCTTCGGCTCATCTTCCATCGCGAGGGCGCGGCGGCGGGCGGTGAAGGCGACTGCTCGTCCATCGGGTCGCCACGCCGGATTTGCCACGCCGCCGAGCAGTTCCGTCAGCCGCACCGGCTCGCCCCCGCCAACCGCGACGCGATGCAGTTGCGCCTCACCCCGCTTGACGCGATCCGACAGAAAGGCAAGCGTCGCGCCGTCCGGCGACCAGCGCGGGGCGACATTGTTGTGCTCGCTCCCGGTCACGGCTCGCGGCGCGGCGCTCCCGTCCGCCGGCACGACGTAGATCGTGCTCGTCGGATCGGTCTGCCGGTGCCCGACGGGCGCGACGCAGAAGGCGATCTGGCCCCCGTCCGACGCGACCTGCACATCGGACGGCGTGCGGACATCGAGGGCAATATCGGGCGTGAACGGTCGCATGGTTCCTCACAATCGGTAGTCGGCGGTCGGCAACGTACAATGACGTGCGCATGATAGCAGACCGCCGGAGAGACCCACCCCCGACCAATGGTATGCTTGGGTCCGCTTTGGGGGCAACGGTGGCGTGCATTATCCCAGTTGGGCGAGAAGGGAACTGATGTGACGCCGTTTCGGTCGGCCGCGTTTCGCTGGCTCTGGTGCTCGACGATGGCCTCGGCGGGTGCGCAGCAGATGGAGCGCACCACGACCGCCTGGCTGGCCCTCCAGACGGGTGGCGGGGCATTCGCGGTCGGGATGGTCTTCGCCGCCCGGTCGCTGCCGTCGCTGCTGTTCGGGTTGGCGGCCGGCACGATTGCCGACCGCGCCGACCGGCGCCGACAACTCCTGACGGTCGCCGGGGGAGCATTCTCCCTGATGGCGCTCCTCGGCTGGCTGGTCGGGGTGGGGACGATCCGCATCTGGCAGGTGATCGTGATGTCGTTCGCGGCCGGCTGCGTGCAGGTGTTCGACACCCCGGCCCGGCAGGCGCTCGTCCTCGACACAACCTCCCGCGCGGCGGCGCCGAACGCGATGGCCCTGAATGCCCTCGCCGCGCGGCTTTCCGGCGCGCTCGGCGCGCTCGGCGCGGGGGTGCTAATCCCGCTGATCGGCGTCGCGCACTGCTACTTCGTCATCGCCGCTGGTTACGGGCTGATGGCCGCGCTCATCGCCGCGCTGCGCGTGCCGCAGGGGAGCCGTGTCCCCGTCATCCATCCGCCATTCGGGCGCGCGCTCCGCGACGCGGCGCGGCTGATCACCGTCGTACCGGCGGTGCGCACGCTGATCATCTCCGGCATCGCCTGCGAGGTGTTCGCGTTCTCGTACGGGAGCGCGCTGCCGGTCGTCGCGCGGGATGTCCTCAAGGCCGGCCCGGAAGGACTTGGCACACTTAATGCCGCCGTGTCCATTGGCGGGACGGTCGCGCTGTTGCTGCTCTCGATGCTCGCGGGGCGCGTGCGACGCGAGCCGCTGATTGGGGCGATTTTCGTCACGTACGGTCTTTCCCTGATGGTATTGGCCTCGACGCACGATCTGCGGATCGCGGCGGCGGTACTGGTCGTGACAGGAATCTGCGCCGGATCGTTCGATGTCCTCCAGCAGACCCTCATCCAAATGGCGGTGCCCGAGGAGCAACGCGGCCGGGCGGTCGGCATCTGGGTCCTCGGCGTCGGCTCCGCACCCGTCGGCAACCTCGAAATGGGGGCATTGATCGCGACGCTCGGTGTACCGGGCGCGCTGCTGATTAACGGCGCGCTGGCGGTGGCGTCCGCGGCGACGCTGCTGGTCCGCTCACCCGGCTACCGATGGAGACGGCAGGCACGACCGGTCGCTGACTGAGACTCTTTCACGATCGTCATATCGCGTCACATAGTTCGAGCACTAGCCACTGCGAAAACCGCTCTATCCCTCGGCTTCCCTGAGTTGGTCGGATTGCTGATCAGCGGTCGGTTCTGGATCGGTCGGCGGCGTTTCCCCCAGTTTTCCCGCCGTAACGAGCGTCGCGAGCACTTCCATCACGACCCGACCACCGAGCAGCGCCGTGATGTCCGCGACATCATAGGGCGGTGAGACCTCGACGATCTCCATCCCCGCCAGCCCTTCACGGGTCGCGAGCCGCAGCATGCGATAAACCTCGCGCGGGAGCAGGCCACCCGGCTCCGGTGTCCCGGTGCCCGGCGCAAACGCGGGATCCATCACATCAATATCGAATGAGAGCCAGACCGTTCGCGCCTTCTGCCAGGCAATTTCCAGCGCGTACTCCATGATCCGCTCGATACCGTAGTGGTCAATATCGTCCACGGTGATGACCGTCGCGTGCCGCTCGCGGGCCACCTTCATCCCCGGCTTGGAGCCGGTCCAGCCACCAATGCCGATCTGGACCAGGTTCGTCGCGGGCGCATTGGCGATGTTCGTTGCATGGAAGAAGGGTGAGCCGTGCATCCGCTCGTCCAGCGTGGTTTCGGTCAGGTCGCTGTGCCGGTCGAAATGGATGATGCCGATATTTCCGTCAATGTACGGCGCCATACCGCGCACATCCGGGTAGCCGATCGAGTGGTCGCCGCCGAGGACGACGGGGAAGACGCCGCGCTCGTGGATGTAGCTGACCGCGTTGGCGATCTGGTCGAAACTCTTCTCGATATTGGCGGGGATGACCTGGATATCGCCCGCGTCCACCATATCAAGCATCTCGTGCAGCTCGATCCCCCGACCCGGATTGTACGAGCCGCCGAGCGCGGACGCCTGCCGGAGCGCCTGCGGGCCGAAGCGGGTGCCGGCCCGGTAGGTCGTGCCGGTATCGAGGGGCGCGCCGACGAAGACAACATCCTGCCCGCCGAGTTCGCGCATGTCTTCGAGGAATGGCACGCCGATGAAGGTGTTTCCCTGGCTTCCCCACCGGCCCCGCCGGAACAAGGTGATCGCGCGGTCTTTGATGCTCTCGGCCGCTTCGAGGCCGTGCAACTTGATCTGCTCCGCTCGCTCCTTCGCCTTTGGGCCGGTCAACGTCGCCTCTCGCTCCATCGCCCATGTGCCCTGAAGGTCTTCGCGTTGCAGCGGTTGCGTGCCCCCCGTCGGTTCGCCCTGTTCGCCCGTCGTGGCGTGTACCCGTCGCCGGGCCAGATAGCGCTGCCGGCGGCGATACCCACTGCCCGGCCCGTGGTGATACCGGGTGGACTCCCGCCCCGGCCCGTGTCGCATATGGTGCAGTTCCCTATCGAACGTCACCATTCGCTCCTTCCAAAATAACGAGTAGCGAGTTCAGGAGTCACGTAGTTCGCCAGAGAAACCTGGTGGTTGGGGGGGGTGGTTTGGGGGCACGAAATGAGTGAGCGAACCCCCCCCCCCCCCAAAACCCAACCACACAAAAAAAAAATAGGGTGTTTAAAAAATA
>JBBRLR010000114.1:0-14171 GCA_038231255.1 Thermomicrobiales bacterium
ATCGTGCGGGCATGGGCGAGGCGATGGATCATTGCCGCTTCGTCGTCGGCGAGGGGGCGCAAGGTCAAGCGTCTCGGCATCGGGAACCTCCTTGTCGGCTCCCCACTATCCTACAATGGACTTCCCGGATGCACCACTAAGCAAATGATACGTCAGTGTTTCACATGAAAGGTCATTCCCGTATGCGGAGCAAGGATGTGGACGCGCTGCTTCTGCTTGCTGCACTGTGGGGCGGGTCGTTTTTGTTCATGCGGATCGCCGCGCCGGTGATCGGGTCGGTCGTGCTGGCGGAATTGCGCGTCGGCATCGCTGGGGGTGCCCCCCTTGTCTACGTGGCGGCGATCCGGTCGGTCCCAGCGTTCCGGGCGCAGGGGAAGTGCTGTCGTTTGACAGCATCGGGAAATATGCTACGCTATCAATAGGCACAATAGGGATTGTCATTAGACACAATAAGCGGGAGGTGTGGGAGTGCAGCGGTATTTGGAGCGACCATTGACGCAGGTGCGACGCAAGGACCGCATGCTGGCGGACGAGGAATGGATGGATCGGATGCTGACAATCAGCGCGCTCGGCCACCTCGCGATCAGCCACGAAGGGCAGCCGCTCTTGCACAGCAATTACTTCTGGTTCGACGGCACGCGTATCTACTGGCATACCGCGCAGGTCGGCAAACTGCGGGCGATCCTGGAACAGGGCGCCGCGCGTGCCTGCTTCACCGTCACGGAGTTCGGTCGTGTCCTGCCCGCCGGGACGCCATTCGACTTCAGCACGGAGTATGCGAGCGTCGTTTTGTACGGCACGGTGCGCGTCGTGGACGATGCGGCGGAGAAGAAACAGGCCCTGGAAGGCGTGATGGCGAAGTACGCGCCGCAGCTCGTCGCAGGCGTGGATTACGCACCGATGCCGGACAGCGACATTGCGCTGACGAGTGTCTACCGCTTCGACATCGAGACGCGGGTCGGCAAGCACAATGTCAAACCCGAGGAATACCCGGCCTACCCGTACCCGCACGGCTCGTTCATTGACGCCGAGCGAGCGGCGGGCCGCGCGACGATGCGCCCGAAAGAACTGGCATAAGGAGACGCCGCGATGATCGTCAGTTCGCTCTTCCTTTCCGCAGTCGGCCTCGGCATCGCCTACAACGCCGCGCCGGGGGCGGTGAATACTGAAGCGCTGCGTCGTGGGCTGGCGCGCGGCTTCCGGCCCGCGCTCCTTGTGCAACTCGGGGCGCTGATCGGCGACGCGACGTGGGCGGCGTTCGCACTCACCGGCACGGCGTTCCTCGTCCACAATCGCCCGCTGCGCCTCGTCCTTGGCATCGCGGGCGCGTGCTTCCTGATGCGGCTGGCGTGGAGCGCCTTGCAGGAGGCGTGGGCGGGTGGCCTGCCGCGCGCGCATGGCCGCACATGGCGCGGCGATTTCGCGACGGGTGCGATCTTCTCGCTCGCCAACCCTTTCGCCCTCGCCTTCTGGACGGGGATCGGCGCGGGCCTCGCCGCGACGGACGCAACGACCGCACCGGTGGGTCGGTTCGCCCTCCTATTCGGCGGGTTCGTGCTCGGCGCGCTCCTCTGGTGCCTCTGCATCCCCTGTGTGATCGGCTGGGGGCGGCGCTTCGTCCGTCCTGCCGTCTTCCGCTGCATCAATGCGCTCTGTGGTCTCAGCCTCGGCTACTTCGCTGTGACCCTGATCTGGCATACGGCAGCGGATTTCCTCGGCCAAACGGTGAACGAAGATATTTGAACCTTGCCTGTTCTCACGCCCATCGTCCTGTACAATGCATGGATTGGTTTACGGTGTGAGGCGGAAGGAGCAAGAGATGGCGACACAAGCGGCGCCGATGCGTGCGGCGGTCGGGGTTGGGCGCGTGGAGGGAGTCTTTATCGCCCCGGCGGCGGGCGCGCCGATGGTCGCGCGGGAACGGGCGCGGGTCGTCGCCGGGCGTGGGCTGGAAGGGGACCGTTATTTTGACGGGCGCGGCTATTACTCCGCTGTGCCCCCGCTGACAGGCCGCCGCCTGACGCTGATCGAGGCCGAGGCGCTGGAAGCGATGGAGCGCGAAACGGGCATTGCCCTTGCGCCCAGCGAGTGCCGCCGCAACCTCGTCACGCGCGGCATCGGGCTGGAAGCGCTGATCGGCAGGCGGTTCCGCGTCGGGGCAATCGAGTGCTACGGCGAGCGGTTCTGCCCGCCGTGCGGCTACATCGAGGAACTGACCGGCAAGCCCGGCCTCAATCGGGCGATGACCGACCGGGGAGGCATCCGCGCCGAAATCCTCCTCGACGGCGAGATCGCCATCGGCGATGTCATTGACCTGAGCAGCATCGTCCCGTGACGACGCGCTTTGCTGTCGAGCCGTCGTTCTGGTCACTCTTTCCCGATGCACGAATCGGCATCGTTGTCGTGCGTGGCGTGGACAATACGCGGGATGCCGAGCGGTGCACCGTGCTGTTGCGGGAGGCGATGGCGGACGCGGCGCAGAGGATCGGCGACGCCGATATGGCGACTCATCCCGCCGTCGCTCCTTGGCGGGAGGCATACCGCGCATTCGGCGTCAAGCCCGCGAAGCAGCGGTCGTCTATCGAGAATCTGCTGCGCGCGGCGGTCGCGGGGACGCTGCGGAGCATCAATCCGCTCGTTGATCTCTACAATACGGTCTCGCTCCGTCATCTGCTCCCATGCGGGGGCGAGGACCTGCGGGCGATCCGAGGCGATATCCGGTTGACACGTGCTGTTGGCGGTGAGGAATTCATCTCGCTCGGCGGCGCGGAGCCGCAACCGCCGCAGCCCGGCGAGGTGATCTACCGTGACGATGTCGGTGTCATCTGCCGCGCGTGGAACTGGCGCGAGGCGGAACGGACGAAGTTAACCGAGCGGACGACCGACGCCTTTTTGTGCATCGAAACACTGCCACCGACTGGCGCGCAGGCAGTGCGAGCGGCCTGTGCCGACCTCGCCGCGCTTGTCACGAGCCATCTCGACGGCACATCCGCTGTGCATCTCCTGAGCATGGAGCAGCCGGAGATGACCGTCATCGCGTGAATCGGTGGCGTAGGCTTTCAGCCGGCGCGAGAGACCGCAGGCTGAAAGCCTACGCCACCGGGAAATGGGTAGGTTGCGCGTGGAGCAGCCAATCGTTAACATTGTCGGGGAGCAGGTCGCGCTTGGGCCGCGCCGCCGCGATCACATCCCGCTGGATCAGCGGTGGGCCAATGACTTCGCGATTGCCCGCAATCTCGGCCCATTCGGCCCGGTGACCATCGAGCGACAGACCGCCCACTACGAGCGGATCGCCACATCGAACGACTACCTCTCCTTCACGATCTACGAGCGTGCATCGTGGCGGCCAATCGGCTCGACCGAGTTGATGCATGTTGACTACCGCAACGGGCACGCCGACTTCGGCATTTTCATCGGCGAGGCGGATGCGCGCGGCAAGGGATACGGGACGGAGACGACCCGGCTGATGCTCGATTTCGCCTTCACCGCGCTCGGCCTGCGCAATGTCGCACTGACCGTCGCGGAGTGGAACATCGCGGGGCAGCGGGCCTACATAAAGGCCGGGTTCCGCGAGTATGGTCGGCGGCGGCAATGCTGGCCGATGGGTGGGCGCTGGTGGGATGAGGTCCACATGGACGCACTCGCGACGGAATTCGAGAGTCCGGTACTCGGGCGCATCTTCGCGCCGGACGCGCCGCGCTGAAAGGATTGTCGGTGGCGATACGCGCAATCATCGTGGATATCGGCGGCGTGATCCTCCTGCGCGAAGAAACGCCCGTGCAGGTCCGCTGGGAAGAGCGATTCGGATTCGCGCGCGGCGGATTCGCACGGGCGCTCTTCCGGTCGGATCTGGCGACGCAGGCGACGATTGGCGCGGTTTCCGCCGCGCACGTCTGGGAGGAGATGGCGGTGCGCCTGTCGCTCACACCGCCGGAGGTCGAGGAACTCCGGCGCGATTTCTTCGCGGGCGAGCGGCGGAACGACGAGTTTGCGGCATTCCTCCAAAGCCTCCGTCCTGCCTATCATACGGCGGCGTTGAGCAATGCGTGGTCGGGTACGCGGGCGGCGATGGCGCTGCATTACGGTCTGGATCGGCTGGTAGATATGATGCTCTTTTCCGATGAAGAGGGCGTGGCGAAACCCGATCCGCGCATCTATCTCCTCGCCGCCGAACGGCTCGGTGTACCGCCCGAAGAATCGCTCTTCGTGGACGATGTACACCGTAATGTCGAGGGCGCGCAGGCTGTCGGGATGGCCGCCGTCCACTTCCGCGACACCGCGCAAGCGATCGCGGAAATCGAACGTCTTCTCATCCAGAGCGGACGTAAAAAGGATGAAGGGAATTGAACCACGAAGGCATGAAGAGCACGAAGAAGGGAAGAGAAGTATGAATTGTTCTTTCTTTTCTCCTCATGCCTTCGTGCTCTTCGTGCCTTCGTGGTTCAATTGTTTTCGATTCGGTTTCTGCGTGACCGTTGCGAAGGGGAAGGGTGAGAATGCCGACGAGTGATCCGGTGATCTGTTCGATTCAAGTGGGCATGCCGACGCACTACGGCACGGAGGGCGCGGCGGACGAGATGGACCGCGCGTGGGTGACGAGTTTCGCGAAGCAGCCCGTCGTCGGGCCATGCTGGCTGGGGCGGGAAAACCTCGTCGGCAATCAGCAGGCGGACACGAAGAACCACGGTGGGCCGGACAAAGCGGCGCTCTGCTATGGTGCTGGTCATTACCCCGAGTGGCGGGCGGAACTGGGTCGCCCCGATTTCCCGTATGGCGGTTTCGGGGAGAACTTCACCATCGCCGGGCTTTCTGAGGAGACTGCCTGCATCGGCGATACCTGCGCAATCGGCGAGGCGCGCGTGCAGGTGTCGCAGCCGCGCGGGCCGTGCTGGAAGATTGCCCGCCGCTGGCGCATCGAGGACCTGACGGCGCGCGTCCTCGAAACGGGCCGGTCAGGCTGGTATCTCCGCGTCCTCACGGAAGGGAATGTCGAGGCGGGGATGCCGATCATCCTGCTCGAACGCCCGTATCCCGCATGGACGATTTCCCGCGTCAATGCGGTGCTGTACCATCCCGGCCACCCCGACACCGCCGCCCTCGCCGTCTGCCCACTCCTCAACGCGGGGTTGCGCGCCCGGCTCGCGAAGCGCGCCGCTGTCGCATAGCGGGCAAGCAACGAAACGGGAGCGACATCGCTGCCGCTCCCGAGGGAGGCCGTCCACTGGATGCCAACGCCGATGTAGATGGAACAGCGCAGCGATGGGCGGATTGTCGAAAGCAAAAACGGTTCGACCGTTGAGAACATGATAGATACCATCACTGAAGCGCATCTGAGTGTCTGATGAAACGATGCTGAAAGGGTATGGATTGCCTTGGTGCCTGCCGATCGGTACGATGGTCGTGGTATGGATGCGGTTCGTCTGTAGCGCTGCGTGAGGATTTTCGATGGAGTATGCGGGAGAGCAGTGACTCAGTACCGGCGAAGCCGTAGCGCAGTTGCGTGTTTCGCGCGAGTAGGTACGCCTTCTCATTCAGCAGGTTGATCTCTGGGTGCAGCGGACACCGATCGGCTTTCTCATCGAGCCGCGTAGCATTGAACGATACGCCGCGCGATATGGCGCAGGACAGACATCGCGGGGAGCGATTCTTGATCGGTTGGCACACATTCGCGCTTCGATCACTGGTGGCCGGGAATTGACTGATGATTCGACCGAACTACTCCGTCAGGCGCGCGAAGGCCGTTTCCGCGACCAATGAGCACGATTGTCGTTGATGCCAGCATTGCCCTCAAATAGGTCGTACTTCACGTCGAGCCGGACGGCAGCTTCTCACCAGGAAGGAGTGACAGATGGTAGACACGGAACGGCAGACCGCCGGAGGCAAGGTGCTCTGGCACTTCACGATGTCGCTGGACGGGTTTGTGGCGGGGCCGAACCATGCGATGGACTGGATGACGGGGTTCTCGTTCCGCCCCGGCCTTACCGAGGAGTATACCGAGACGACCGGCGCCGTGCTGGGCGGTCGGGATGGCTTTGATGCCTACCCCGATGTCAGCGGCATCTACGGCGGCGCGTGGCAGGGGCCGGTGTTCGTCCTCACGCACCATCCCGAAGACGCGCAGCCCGCCAACGGCGTGACTTTCCTGAGCTGCGATGTGGCCGAGGCGCGCCGGATCGGGCTGGAGGCCGCCGGTAGCAAGAACCTCGAGGTCTTCTCGGCCACGATCGGCCGACAGCTCCTCGAGCGCGGACTGATCGACGAGATCGATCTGCACATCGCGCCGGTGCTGCTCGGCGACGGTATCCGGCTGTTCGACAACCCCGGGGGCGCGCCCGTCCGACTCGAGCTGCTCAACGGCGATGACCACTCTGCCGTAGTGAATGTGCGGTACCACCGCGCGCGTAGCCGTTGCATGTGAAACGTTTTGCGGTATCACGGTTTCGCGGTGGGTGTCGGCACGGTATAGACGAGATCGGGCCATCGCTCCTGCATGTCGCGCGCGTTGTCGCGAGTGATGAGGCGACCGGGCACGGCGTCAACGTGGATGTCCGCGCCGTTGATCCGTACGATGAGGGCGGAGGCGGGCTGCTTCTTGCGGACGAGCGCGGCGATGTTCCCGACCGCCGCGACGCCGAGGTCCTGCGGGCGAGTATCTACATCGGCGGCAAGTGTGCCATCGAGTACCGCGCGGATGGCCTCTTCCGCGCCACCATGCCCGATGACCTCCACGCCGGTCAGTCCCGCGCGCCTGAGCACTGCCCTCGCCGCGAGGGCGAGGGCGTCATCCCCCGCGATGATCGTCTGCACGCTCTGGTCGCGCACCATCGGCAGGACGATTGCGGCGATGTCGAGCGGGTTCGCGGCGGTGATCGTTTGCACGGTGACAGATGTCTTTGCCAGCCCTTCCTGCGCCCCGGCGGTGAAGTCCGCACCGAGTGCATCGCTCGCAGTGACGATCAGCACCGGGCCTTTGGCGGTCGGTTTGTCGGTGATGTACTTCGCGGCTTCGCGGCCATTCGCGCGGTCATCGGTGCGGACGAGCGAATCTATTCCTGTCCCGACCGGGGGTGTCGTAATCGCTACGACGGGGATGCCCTTCTCGCGCGCTGCGGCAATCGGCGGGGCGACGAGCGTCGCGTCCACCGGCAGCACGATCAGCCCGACGACATTCAGTTGCACGAGGTCGGCGATGTCCAAGGCTTGCTTCTCCGCCTTGCCGTCCGCCGAGCGGTAGATAAGCGAAACGTCGTTCTTGCGCTGGTTATCCGCCAGCCCCTTCTGGATCAGCGCCACGTCCGTCGTATCAACATTAGCAAGGCTGACGCCGATCAGCGGCAACGTCTTCGGCGCGATGGGGGAGGCGGTCGCGGTCGGTGTCTTCTCACGCGCGCACCCGGTCAGCACAAGGACGAGCAGAAAACATATCCCTACGGCCCGGCTGAATGATTCGACAATCTTCATGACCGGAGGGTACAACCGCCATGCCGATGCGTCTACGGCGACGGGACGCGTACCGTACAAACGACTGTGTCGGTAGTGCAGTACACTATCGCGTGCATGAATGAGCGAGGAGACGTCTTAATAAGGAGGGCCGCGATGGTGGCATACCGCAGCGATGTCGTCGGGAGTCTTCTGCGACCGACATATTTGAAAGAGGCGCGCGATCACCATGCAACAGGCGCAATCAGCGACGCGGCATTCAAGCAAATCGAAGACCGCGCTGTGGACGAGGCGATCGCTCTGCAAGTCAAAGCCGGGCTTGATGTGGTCAGCGATGGCGAGATGCGGCGCTTCGCTTTCTACGGGCACTTCATTGATGCCATCGAAGGCTTCGACAAATCCGGCGGCTGGGCAATCCCCTTCCGGGACGAGCAGGGGAATGAGTTGGTCCTCCAGCGGCCCGTCGTCGTTTCACGCCTGAAGCGCCGCCGACATCTTTGCGCGGAGGAGTTCACCTACCTGCGCGCCCGTACCGACCGCGCAGCAAAGGTGACGCTGATCAGCGCGCAGCAGGCAGCGGCCTACTACGACCCGGAGAAGTCGCGGGGGGCGTATCCGACGATTGACGCCTACCTCGCCGATGTCGTGGATATCCTGCGCGCCGAAGTGGACGAGCTGATCCGTCTGGGCTGCACGTACATCCAGGTGGATGCGCCGCAATATGCCGCCTTGATTGACCCCGCGATCCGCGAGGGCTACCGACAGCGCGGCAATGACCCCGATCGCCTGCTGGACCGCTGCATTGAACTCGACAATGCGGTGATCGGCGATCATCCCGGCGTGGTGTTCGGCATCCATCTCTGCCGCGGCAACAACCAGAGCAAGTTCTACGCGAGCGGTGGCTACGATCCCATCGCCGCCCAGGTCTTCCAGCGCACGCGATTCCAGCGCTTTCTGCTCGAATACGACGACGCGCGCTCCGGCGGCTTCGAACCGCTCCGGCACGTCCCCGACGACCGCACCGTCGTCCTCGGGTTGGTCACGACGAAAAAAGGCGCGCTGGAAGGCAAGGACGAGATCACCGAGCGCATCCGGGAAGCGGCGACCTTCGTGCCGTTGGAGCGATTGGCGCTCAGCCCCCAATGCGGCTTCGCCTCGACGGAGCAAGGCAATCATCTCACCGACGCCGAGCAGGAAGCCAAATTACGGCTCGTCGCCGAAACCGCGCGAGAAGTGTGGGGAGCTTCATAACGGGTGAACGGGATCGTACAGCGAGTTTCAGATTTGTAATGTTCATAAGCCCACCGCCATCGGACCTTTCTTACCCCATCGCCATTACCTGACAGGTAATCGCCACCGGGCGACGCGGTCGCTACCATGACCTCACGGCCCGAATCGAGCAGGCCGGGGATCGAAAAGGTATGGAAAGGTAGGACATCATGGAACGAGAAGGTTCGGCGACGCAGGCGACCATGCCCGAGATGGAAGACGTGATACCGATCAGCGATGCCGTCAACGGCTACTTCGCGATGTGGAACGAGACCGATCCTCTGCAGCGGCGTGCCGTGACTACCGCGACGTGGTCGGACGATGCCAGCTACATTGATCCGCTCTTCGCCGCCGACGGGCGCGATGGCCTCGACGCGATGGTTGCCGCCGTCCACGAGCAGTTCCCCGGTCATCGCTTCCGGTTGACCGGGCCGGTGGACGCCCACCACGGCCGGGCACGCTGGAACTGGGAACTGACCGCGCCCGACGACGGCCCGGCGGTAGTGTCCGGCGTTGACTTCGCTGTGCTCGCGCCCGATGGGCGGCTGCGCACGGTCACTGGCTTCCTCGAGCAGCCAACCGGCGCTGCCTGATCGCCGGGAAGGAGCAAACCCCATGACGATCCATCACGTCGCATCCGGCCATAGCCTTCCGGTGGGCGAGGGCCGGGAGCGGCGTGGTGGGGAGCATGGGCCGACCGCGCGACAACGCCAGCGGCCCGTTGGCGAACTGCTGCGCCAGTGGCGCGAGCGCCGCCGACTGAGCCAGATGGAACTCGCGCTCGAAGCGGAGATCTCCACACGGCACCTGAGCTTCGTGGAGACCGGTCGGTCCACACCGAGCCGCGAGATGGTTCTCCGCCTCGCCGAGCAGCTTGATCTGCCGCTCCGCGAGCGCAACGGCCTGTTGTTGGCCGCCGGCTACGCGCCCGTCTACGCCGAGACCGCGCTGGACGCACCGCACTTCTCGGCCGTGCGCACGGCGGTGCGCCAAGTGCTCGCCGGGCATGAGCCGTACCCCGCAGTGGTAGTAGATCGGAGCTGGAACCTCGTCGAAGCCAATGCCAGCCTCGCACTTTTCATCGGCGGGGTGGCGCCGGAACTCCTCTCGCCGCCAATCAATGTGCTGCGCGTGAGTTTGCACCCCGACGGCATGGCGTCGCGCATCGTCAATCTCGGGGAGTGGCGCGCCCACCTGCTTGGTCGCTTGCGCCGTCAGGTCGCCCTCACCGCCGACCCGGCACTCGCCGATCTCTATGCCGAACTGCGCGCCTACCCGTGCGATCAGCCCGAACCCGCGATAGAGGCTCCCGGACCCGGTGACATTGCGGTCCCACTCCGCATCCATCATGGCGGCCGGGAACTCGCCTTCTTCAGCATCATAGCCACCTTCGGCACGCCGCTCGACATCACGGTCGCCGAGCTTGCCATCGAATCCTTCTTCCCCGCCAACGCTTATACGGCGGCGGCCCTCCGCAGTTGAGACATGCGAGCGGGAATGTACGATACATTGCTTCCGTTTGGGTCAGGCTTCCTGGGCAGCCGTTTGCAGGCGTTCCCGGCGCGCGAACAGCAGTGGCGAGAGCACGAGCGGTAGCCAGAAGGTGAGACCACGGAAGATCAGTGTCGCCGCCAGGGCTGCCTCGAAGGGGATGTCGCGCCGCACAAGGATGACGACCATCGCCGCCTCGAACGAACCCGCGCCACCCGGCAGGAAGGAGATGGCGGAAAGCGCCGTCGCCCCCGCGAAGGCGATGATGATCGTGTTCGGGTGCGTCGGGGCGCCGAGTGAGGCGAGTGCGCAGGCGATGGTCAGGCAGTCCCCACCCAGCGAGGCAAGCTGCCAGAGCACGGCACGCACGAACCAATCGGGCCGCGTGGCGGCGAGCCGCGCGCCGTGCCACATCTCGTTGATGAATCGTTCGATCCGCTCCTCGGTGATGCGCAAGGCGCGGATTGGCAGGATGCCGCCAATCACGCGGTTCCCGGCGAAGGCCCAGCGCAGCACGAGCGGCTTCAGGCCGCGCCGCCGCAGCCAGCGCAGCACGAAAAATCCGCAGCCCGCCGCGAGAACGACCGGCACGAGGATTTCCACCTGCTCAATCGCGCTCCGCGTGACGAGGACGAGCACGCCCCACGTCGTCACGATGGCGAAGGCGACAGTATACGAGACGATCTCCATCGTATGGACAACGAGAATGCGCGCCTCCGGGATCTGCCGCCGCCGGAGCGTCGTCACGAGGTAGACGCTGCTCGTCACACCCATTGTTGGCAGCACGCGGTTGATCGTCAGGACGACCGTTGCCACGCGACCCAGCAAGCCCAACGGCTGCGGATACCCCTGCTGGCTAAAAAGCGAGGCATAAATCCGTGTCAAGGCGAGATATGGCAGCGTCTGCGTGAGGACCGCAGCACACACCCAGCGCGGATCCGCACCCCGGAGCGCTTGCCAGACGGACGACAATTCACCCGCACGCGCCAGCGCGAGCACCGCGACGAGCGCGACGATACCGAGGATGCCGATGGCGCGCCAGGGAAGCCCTAACCCCCCACCTGCCCCCTTCCCCATGGGGGAAGGGGGAATAAATGCGTCTTGGGCAGACGGCGATTCATCGGTTATAGGGGAATGGTCCGACCTCATGGCTCTCCCTTCCCCCGTGGGAAAGCTGGGCACCCTCTGGGCAGGTGGAAGGGTAGGGACATTCCGCGACTGCGCGGTAGCCACGGACTACGTCCCCGCCGCCACGGCCATCTGTGGCTCGGCGGCGCGCTGCTGGGCGCGGAACCAGTCGTAGGTGCGGCGCATTCCTTCGGCGAAGGAGACGACCGGTTCCCAGCCGAGATCGCGCTTCGCCTTCGCGGCGGAGATGATCCGGTCGCGGTAGTCGCCGGGACGGCCCGGTTGCTCCTCAATCATCACATCGTTACCGATAAGGTCGCGCACTGCATCCGCCACTTGCCGGATCGTGATCGTTTCCGGTCCTTCGAGGTTGTACGTCTGGTTCTTCGCCACTTCGCCGAGCGCGAGGACGTGGGCGCGGGCGAGATCGCTGACATACAGGAAGTGACGGCTCGCGTGGCCGACAGTCAGCGGTTCGCCGCGCAGCGCCTTGCCGAGGAACTTGGCGATCACGAGTTCGTCGCGCATTCGGGGGCCATACGGGATGCCGTAGCGAAGCACGGTGTACGGGACGCCATACAAATGGCTCCAGTCCGACAGCAGCATCTCCCCGGCGATCTTGGACGACGTATAGACGTGGTTCGTCGCGTTGGCGGTGAGCGGGGTTGCCTCCGTCAGCGGTTCGGGCGCGTCCGCCAGGGCGGCATTGTAGACCCAGACCGTCGAGGCAAGGATCACCCGCGCGACGCCCGACCGCCGCGCCGCTTCCAGCACATTCGCCGTGCCGAGAATATTGGTGCGCACGCAGGCGAGAGGATCGTTGAAGGCGTGATTGACGTTTGAAACAGCGGCGAGGTGGAAGATTGCTTCCTGGCCCGCGAAGGCGGCGGTGAGTGCGTCCACATCGTCAATCGTACCCATAATGAGCGGCACATCGCCCCGATGGAGCCGCACACCGGGCACGTCGAATGCCGTGACATCCTTGCCCGCACCGACCAGCGCATCCACTACATGCGACCCGATGAATCCACCCGCACCCGTGACTAGCGCGTACTGCATTGTTTACCTAATCCTCCGGCCCCCTTCCGTCACTCGGCGTGGGAAGGGGGAGCGATTTTCTGACTACCGACTACTGACGACTGATTGCTCGCTCAGCACTGCCGCAAGTGCCTTGAGGACGTGCCGGGCCTGATCGTCGGTCATCGTGGCGGAGATCGGCAGGCAGAGTTGCCGGGCGCAGGTATCCTCCGCGTGCGGGAGCGATCCGGTTTTCCATTCGGCGAAGATGGGCTGCTCGTGGCAGGGCACATCGTAGACCTCGCCGGAGCATGAGACTTCCCACTCCTCGCGCAGCCGCTGCTTGAATGCCGCGCGGTCCACACCAGCGGGGAGCAGCACCGGGTATTTGTAGTCGCACGAGACGCCGTTTTCGGGTGGGCGGATCGGCGTCAGGTCGGGCATGCCGGGCAGCCCCTCATCGTAGAGGTTGGCGATGTGGTTGCGGTGGGCGATGAATTCGTCCAGCCGCGCCAGTTGCGACAGGCCAATCACGGCGTGGATTTCGGACATCCGCCAGTTATTGCCAAGGCGGGTGTGGAAATTCGTCAAGAAACCGGCCTTGCCCTGATCGCGGTAAATGCGCGCTTCTTCGGCGATGCGGTCGTCGTTGGTGACGATCATGCCGCCCTCGCCGGAGGTCATCACCTTGGTCGGGTAAAAGGAGAAGGAGGCGGCATCGCCCCATGTCCCGGCGCTCCGCCCGTCGGGGTGCCCGTTTGACGGGCCGATACTTCCCTGTGCGTGCGCCGCATCCTCGAAGAGCCAGCAGCCGTGCTGATCGCAGAGCGCGCGGATTTCGTCCATGTGCGGCGTGATGATGCCGCCGATGTGGACGACGATCACGCCCGCCGTTTCCGGGCCGATCAGTTCCCGCAGGTGGTCCACATCTACGGAAAGCGTCGTCGGGTCGGTGTCAATGAACCGCACGCGCCCGCCCGCGTGGAGGACGGCGGCGGGGGTGGCGAAGAAGGTATTCGTCGGGACGAGTACTTCCCTGCCCTCGACACCAAAGGCGCGGAGTGGAATTTCGATGGCGCTCGTGCCGCTCGACACGGCGATGGCGTGCTTGACGCCGATCTTCGCCGCGAACTGCTCCTCAAATTGCCGCCCGTACTTGCCGAGTGTCAGTTGGCCTGTCTGGAGGATTTCGTCAATCTGGCTGAGGATCGCCGCCCGATCCTCCGGCGGGAAATAGATACTCGCCGCGGGTACTTTCATACGCGTTGCCGCACCCTTTCTTTGCTCCCACTTCCCTGCGCGCGGGCCGTATGCTTCCTCCCCCGCTTGCGTGAGATCATGGCATACATACCATGAATGGGAGATGAAATAGGTAGCGAGCATGTGGATAATCACCGGGAAGGAATGTCTGTGCTCGGCCCTTCTCGGCGATCGCGCCGATGGACGAGAGATCGCGCGCGTACCCATAACCAGGTACGGCGAATCGTTTCGCATCGTTGACCGATCTGGCGCACGATCCTACGAAAGCCACTGCCACGATATAAGGATCGGTATGCCGGCCGTTTGGATCGCGCCGATGTCCTGCGGCTTCGCGGCCAGCGTCAGGAAATACAGTGTCCCATTGTGCGGCGCCAGGATTTGCGACACCGCCACAAGGGTGCCGTCGCTGCTGGTGGCCGTGTAGTCTAACCTGGATTATTCATAACCGGGAGTTGTGAAGAAGAAGCCTCATTCGGTATGGTCGAGTTGCTGAAACACCGATCAACCGAGGAGGCTTCTTCATGACTGATTCTGCCATACCGACGTTCCACTTTGAAACCCTCGCC
>JBBRLR010000115.1:0-13931 GCA_038231255.1 Thermomicrobiales bacterium
CTCGATAACTACGCCACCTGCCCCGCCGCCGCGACGGAAACGATGTACACGCCGATCCCCGATCCGGTCGAGTGGCTGGCCGAGCGGGACGAGAACCGCATCGGGCACAAGGCGGTCGGCGTACCGGGCGCGCTGAAGGGCTGGGCGGAGGCGTTGAGCCGCTTCGGCCGTCTGTCGCTCGCGGAGGTGATGGCGCCCGCGATCCGCTTCGCGGCGGACGGCTACCCCGCCTCGCCCTACCTCGTACAGTCCATCACCGAAACCGCGCCCGCGCTCGCCCGCTTCCCGGCCAGCGCGGCGGTCTTTTTGCCGAACGGCGCGCCGCCGAAACCCGGCACGCCAATCGTGCGCAGCGACTACGCCGAGACGCTCCGCGCCATCGCCGCGAGCGGGCCGGATGCGCTGTATCGCGGCCCGATTGGCGAACTCGTCGCGGCGGACATGGCGGCGAACGGCGGTTTGATTACGATGGACGACCTCGCGCACTACCGCGTCATCGAACGCGAGCCGGTGCGCGGGATGTATCGCGGGCACGAGATCGTCTCGATGGGGCCGGTATCGAGCGGCGGCACGCACATTATCGAGATGCTCAATATCCTTTCCGGCTTCGATCTCGGCGCGTCCGGCTTCGGCACGGCACGAACCATCCACCTGATGGCGGAAGCATTGCGGATCGCCTTCGCGGACTGGAACCGCTACATGGCCGACCCCGCGACGACCGATGTGCCTGTCGCGTGGCTGACGAGCATGGGCTACGCCGACGAGCGCCGCGCCGAGATTGACCCGCAGCGCGCGACGCCCCACACCTCGGGCCGTTACCCCGGCATGGAGAGCGCGAACACGACGCATGTCACGACAGCGGACTCGGACGGCATGTTCGTCACGACGACGCAGACGCTCAACCGCCTCTTCGGCTCGAAGGTGACGACGCCGGGTACGGGGATGCTGCTGAACGACAACATGAGCCTGATGAACCCGACGCCGGGGACAACCAATTCGATTGCCGGGGGCAAGCGCATCCTCAGTTGCATGTCACCGACGCTCGTCCTGAAGGACGGTCAACCCTTGATGGCGCTCGGCACACCGGGCGGGCGGCGCATCTTCGGCGCGGTGATGCAGGGGATCATCAATGTGCTCGACCACGGCATGACCTTGCAGGAGTCGGTCGAGGCGCCGCGCATCTGGACGGAAGGGCCGACCCTCGAAATCGAAGACCGCTTCCCGAACCTCGCCGCGCTCGTCAGCGCGCTGGAAGCGATGGGCCACCGGGTACAGGTCGTCCCGAAGGTCGCGGGCGGCATGAACGGCGTCCTGCGCGACGCGGCGACAGGGATGCTGCGCGGCGCGGCCTGCTGGCGCGCGGACGGCACACCCATCGGCATCAGTGGTGGCCCGGCCTTCATCGCCGGCCCATCGCTACCGGGGCTGGCATGATGGGGAAGGCGCTTGGGGGGTTAGGGCAGCCCCCCAAGCGCCGCAAACCGAAAAACGTCGCGCCCGCCGACTGGACGGCGGAGCAGGGAGCGGCGAAACTGCCTGCGGTTTTCGAGCGGCTGCGGGAAACGTACGGCGAGCGGCGGTGGCGGCCGCATCAGGAGCCGATTGACGAACTGGTGCTGACCATCCTCTCACAGCGCAATACCGACCGCTCGACCGAGCAATCGTACCTGACGCTGCGCGAGCGGTTCCCGACGTGGGAGCAGGTGATGCATGCGCCGGTCGAGGAGATCGCGGACGCGATTCGCTGGAGTGGCCTGTACCACATGAAAGCGCCGCGTATTCAGGACGTGCTGCAACGGATTGACGCGGAGCGGGGCAACTTCGATCTGCGCTTCCTCAAAGACCTGCCACTGGCTGAGGCGAAAGCGTGGCTGAAGGCGTTGCCCGGCGTCGGGCCGAAGACGACGGCGATTGTGCTGCTTTTTTCGCTCGGTATGCCGGCGTTTCCGGTGGATACGCACGTCTACCGTATCTCCCAACGGCTCGGACTGATCGGCCCGAAGGTGTCGGAGGCGAAGGCGCACGATGTGCTGGAAGCGATGCTCGCACCGTCGCAGATGTTCGAGTTCCACGTCAATATGATCGCGCACGGGCGAAAGATCTGCCACGCCATCGGCCCGAAGTGCGACCGCTGCCCGCTCCTGCCTCTCTGCCCGTTCGGGCAGGCGCGCCTCGGCACAACGCCCGAAACGGAGGAAGCACTGCCGCATGCCTGAAACGACGCGCCATTACGGCCGCCCACCCCGCCCCGTCATCGAGCCGACCCTGCTCACACTCGTCCGCCACGGCCAGACGACCGGCAATGTCCGCAAACTGCTCAGTGGCGTGAGCGACGACCCATTGACGGGCTTCGGCAGGCGGCAGGCGGCGGCGATGGGCAAGGCGCTCAGTGCGCTGATCCTCGACGGCACGCTCCCGCCCGTCCACGCGCTCTATGTCAGCCCGCTCCAGCGCGCCCGCCACACGGCGGAGGCGCTCGCGCAGCCGCTCGGCCTGACGCCAGTGCTGCGCGACAACCTGATGGAGATCAATTTCGGCGAAATGGAAGGGCTGACCGAGGAAGAAGCCGTCGCGCGCTACCCGGACGCCAAAGTCGCGTTCGCCAGGGACATTTTCATGATGGAGTATGCCTTTCCGGGCGGAGAGTCGCGCCGTGGATTCCATCAACGCTCGAAAGACGCCTTCGCGGAGATCGTCACGCGCCACCCCGGTGAGCATGTCATCGTCGTCGCACATGGTGGTATTCTCGGCATTGCACTCGCGCACTATATGACTGGCAACACCGAGCGATGGAGCGATTACGCGCTTGCCAACTGCTCGATTTCGCGCCTGACGGTGCAAGGGGATAACGTGACGCTGCACGCCGTCAACGATGTCGCGCACCTCGCGGAGATCACGCCCGAAGAGGCCGAAACAGCGGCGGCAATCAATGAACACGAGCACGACGAGGAGACCGCACGTGACTGACCTGCACCTGACCGTGATCGGCTGTAGCGCGGCGATGCCCCGGCCCGGCGGCGCGTGCTCGTCGTACCTCGTCACCTACGGCGCGGTCAATGTGTTGCTGGACTCCGGGCCGGGTTCGCTCTCCGTTTTGCGCGGCGCGATCAACCCGCGCAACCTCGACGCGATCATCATTTCGCACCTGCACGCCGATCACACGCTCGACCTCGTGCCGCTCGCCTATGGCCTGAAATACGGCCCGCCCATTGGCGACGAGCGCAAGCCGCGCGCGGAACGGCTCGCCTTGTTCGTCCCGCCGGGCGGCAAGGAATTCCTCGGGGGACTGGCAGAGGCGCTGGAAGGGAGCGGGCGCGACAGCGACTTCTGGGCGCCCTTTGTTGTCGCGGAGTACGACCCGGACGGCACGCTCGTCGTCGGCAGCGACAGCGGGGATGGCCCTGCCGACTACCTCAATTTCCGCTTCGCACCGACTAAGCACTACATCCCCTGCCACGCGATCAAAGTGACGCCGCCCGGCGACGATTCCCACCCAATGCTCGTTTACGGCGCGGACAGCGCGCCCGTGGAAAGCCTGACTGCATTTGCCCACGGCGCGGACGTGCTAATCCTCGAAGCGACGCTCGACACGCCGGAAACGCCGGTGCCCATCGGCCACATGACGCCCCGTCAAGCGGCGCAGGTCGCGGCGGAGGCGGGCGGTGTCAAGCATCTGCTGCTCACGCATTACTGGGGGCATGTGCCGCCGGACACGATGATCGCCGAGGCGCGCGCGGTGTTCGACGGCCCGGTGAGCGTGGCGATGGAGCGCGACACCTATCTCGTCGGCAAGGAGTGAGGTAACGATGGACGCGAGGCCGGAGTTCTGGGGCGCGCGGCATTCCGAGCGATTCACCGACCCCTCAATCATCGCCGCCTATCGCTATCGGCCGCCGTACCCCGACGCGCTGATCGAACGCCTCGCCGCATTGATCACCGACGAGCCGCGCGCCGTGCTCGATGTCGGCTGCGGCCCCGGCAACCTCGCCCGCTCATTGCTCCGGCACGTCGTGCGCGTGGACGCCGTGGATGTTTCGCCCGGCATGATCGCGGTGGGCAAGAGCCTCCCCGGCGGCAACGACCCGCGCCTGCACTGGTTCATCGGCAGCGCGGAAGAGACGCCGCTGCGCCCGCCGTACGCGCTGGTGACGGCGGGGGCGAGCCTGCACTGGATGGATTGGGAGGTCGCACTCCCCCGGTTTGCGGATGCACTGACGTCGAACGGCTGCCTGGCAATTGCCGGCATGGATGAGGCGGACGAGCCGTGGACCCCGGCAATCCGCGAAATTATCCCGCGCTACTCGACCAACCCGGACTTCCAGGCATTCGATCTGATTGGTGAACTGGAGCAGCGCGACTTGTTCGAGAAGCGCGGCGAGTACACGACAGGCCCACTGCCGCTCGTCCGCTCCGTCTTTGACTTCATCGAGTGGTTCCATTCGATGAGCAGTTTCTCGCGCGACCGGATGACGCCGGAGGCCATCGCCGCCTTCGATGCCGAACTCCGCAACGTCATCGCGCCCTATGTGCGGGACGGATACCTCGATACGCACGTCATCGGGCGCGTTACCTGGGGCAAGCCGCTGCGGAAGCCTTGAGAGGGACGCCTTCTCACGGCGTCGTCTGAAGTGTAGGTGGAGCAGGCTTCAGCCAGCCGGCCTGGGATTGCAGGCTGAAGCCTGCTCCACCGAAGGCTGCGTACGTTATTGCGCCCCCGCCGCGACAAGGATGCGCGCGATTTCCGCGAACCCGCGCGCCTGCGCATGACGGAGCGGGGTGACGCCGCCGCTATCTGCGATGTTCACATCCGCGCCATGATCCACCAGCAGTTGCACGATCCGCTGGTGCGGCTCGTCGCCATTGCTGAGGATGATCGCTTCCAACAATGCCGTCCAGCCGAGATTATTGATGTGGTTCACGGCCACATCCGTGCGCGTGAGGAGCGTTTCGACGACCGCGACATGGCCGCGCTCGGCAGCGGGGATGAGGGCCGTGCCGCCAAACCGGTTCGTCAGTTTCGTGTCCGCGCCCGCGTCAATCGTGAGGATGAGGATGTCGAGCAGCCCTTCCGCGCCGGCATAAAGGAGGGGGTTATCGAGGCGATTGTCACGGATATTGATGTCCGCGCCCGCGCGGATCAGTGCCCGCACGGTCTCGATCTGATTGCCGCGCGTCGCCGCCATCACCAGAGTCCGGCCTTGCGCGTCCCGCATATTGATGTCCGCGCCGTCCGCGAGAAATTGCAGGACGGCTGTTGTGTCGCCGCGTTCCGCCGCTGCGGTCAGGTCATCGCTCATGCTTTGCGCGTTCACTTTCCCGGCCTGACCGTACAGGAGTAGGACGCAGCAGGCCACCGCCACGAAACATCGCACGGTGCGGCGGCGCATCACAGCATCCTACCCTTCCCCCTCTTTACGTCCTCTGCATCCTCTGCGTCTTTGCGGTTCTCTCCGGTTTCCTTACCAGTCCGAGACCGAGTTGTCCTCGCGGCGGAGGATGCGCAGGCCGGGCAACTGGAACGGGTAGGCCACCGCCGCTTCCTCGTTCAACTCGACGCCGAGGCCGGGCGTGCCGCCGCTGTACAGGTTGCCGCCTTCGAGCCGCATGTCCGTCCGCACAATGTCCGCGATGATCTCCGGCCGCCACGTCAGTTCCTGCACCGCGAAGAGCGGCGTCGAAAGGTCGAAGTGCAAACACGCCGCCGTCGAGACCGGGCCGAGCGGGTTGTGCGGCGCCTGCTCGATGTAGTGCGTCTCGCACCACCCGGCGATCTTCTTCGCCTCGGTCAGCCCGCCGCAGATGCACAAGTCCACGCGGCAGTAGTCCATCAGGCTCTCCTCGATCAGCGCCTGCCACTCCCACTTGCTCGCCAACTGCTCACCGGTGGCGATCGGCACGCTGATGTGCTGCCGCAGGTAGCGCAGTTCGGCGGCGTTCTCGGCGCGCAGCGGGTCCTCGATGAAGAAGGGGCGCAGGGGTTCGAGCGCGCGGGCGATCTGGATGGCGTAGGCCGGCGTCGTGCGCTGGTGGAAGTCCACGCAGATCTCGATCTCCGGCCCCAACGCCTCGCGCAGGGCGGAGAAGGCGTCCACCGTCCAGCGCATCGCCTTGGCCTGCTCGTAGATGCCGTCCCGCTCCTGTGTGCCTCCCTCGCCAACGCCGAAGCGGACGAACCGCCAGCCCTCCGCAACTTGCTGCCTGGCGTACGCGACCATCGAATCAATGCCGACGCGGTGGGAGTCGCCGCCCTCGGTGGTGTCGCGCCGCTGGACGTGGCAGTAGCAACGGGCGTAGTCGCGCGTCCGCCCGCCGAGCAGGTCGTAGACCGGCACGCCGAGCGCCTTGCCGCGCAGGTCCCAGAGCGCGAGGTCAATCGCGGCGACGGCGGCGCCGTGGACATGCCCGCCCCGGAAGAACTGGCCGCGCCAGAGCGTCTGCCAGATATGCTCGATGCGCGACGGGTCCATGCCGATCAGGAGCGGCGCGTACGTCTTGATTAACCCTTCGAGCGCCAGTTCCTTGCCGTTGATACCCGCCTCGCCCAGCCCGGTCAGCCCTTCGTCGGTGTAGACCTTGACGAACGAGTAGTTCCGCTCCGGGCGGTCGGGGTCGTGGATGAAGAACGTTTTGACATCGGTGATCTTCATCGCTAGTTCCGGTTCATGCCGCAGGCGCAATAGCCCTCGCCACCCCCGCCGCAACATCCGCCATCCATCTGCGCTCCCCTCCCGCTCGACACGACCGCCGCGAAGACGGAAAGGACGCGGCGCGTGTCCGTCTGCTCACAGGTCGGGCAGGCGATGCCGCCCTCGGCATTCTCCGGCGTGGCATGGCGGATCAACTTCTCGAAGCGCACATTGCACTCGGGGCAGAAGTACTCGTACATCGGCATCGGGCTTCCCCCTTATTGGTAATTGGTGAACGTCCTCGCCAGTGTAGCCATCGGACTGAAACGGCGTCAAGCGCACGCGCGAAGATCGCGTCGGTTGCACGATGAATAGGTAATCATACGGATGTTCATATTCGATCTTCGTGTCACACTTTTCCCAAAGAACTGTTACGAACACGCACCCGACGTCGGGGGTATGGGAAGTGGGGTGATGCGCGTTTGCCGATACCCGCAGCATATCAACGTCGCAATGGCCGAGGATCACGGAAGGAGCACCGTCCAATGGCAACACATGACTCGGACAACACCCGTCAGGTGAACGACGCCAATCTCAGGGAGCGTCGCGGGTGTGCATGGTTCATCCAGTGGCTGCTCTGCTGGTTGTATACCATCCTTTGCGCACTGCTTGGACGTTTCTTTCCACAACTGTGCAAGTTGCGGGAACAGGCGTGCCAGTTCGTCGTCCCACCGACAACCGCACTCACCGCTCCGGCGGACTGCACGGAAGGGACGTTCAGCGAGTTCCCGCCCGCGAGCGGCATGGCGGCGTATCTCGTCACGATTCGCGGCAAGGCATTCGGCGGGAGTTTCACGGGGTACAAACTCGGGTACCGCGCCGGTTCGAGCGGCGCATTCATCGAGAACGACGCGAAGATTATCTACCCGAACAATCAGACCAATGCCGCGCTCGGCGCCGGTTTCTTCACCACGCCCGTCGGCAACCCGACGGTGAACGGCGTGCTTGGCCACCTGAACGCGTCACTGCTCACGGAAGGGCATTACGAAATCCAGCTCCGCGTCGCAGTCGGCGGCACGACGCGCGTCCAGGGATTCGATCTCGAACGCGATTATGTCGAGATCAGCGCGGTCAATGGCATGGCAGTACCGAACTCGATGGACGAGAACAGCCAGTTGCCCGAAGCGGCGGGTGGGGCAATCACGATCACCGGTAGCGCGGATAGCGGCGGCTGCGCCGACAAGCGCGTGGACACGTTCACGCTCGAAATCGCCGAAGGATTCCTGAGCGAAGCGGCGATCATCGCCCTCCCGGCGATGGCGCGGACGCCGCTCATGCTCCCCATAGATTACACCACCGATCCGGTCTTCGCGACGATGCCACGTCCCCGTCTCGGTGAGTTGACCATCCGCATCTTCCACGACACCTGCACGATCGGTCCGTTCACGTTCGACTGCGGCAAGACGGCCGCGACGCCGTGGGATTCTGCGGTTGGGGGCGGTGGCGCGACCAATCGCTTCAATATCCCTGGCCGCAACGGACGGCATACGCTCCTGCTGACGGTACGCTTCAGCGACGGCACGACGGCGCACGAATCGCAGCAAGTCTGGCTGGATAACCGGATTCCCGTGGCGTGGATCGGTCAGATTTTGCAGGTACACAGCGACGGCACGGAAACCGACGTGAGCGGCTGCAAGCCGATCTCGAAGGCGAACGGCACGCGTCTCCGCCTGATGGGTGTCGCGCTCGACCCGCTCATCCTCCCCACACCGACGCAGCCTGCGGCGGCAGCCACCGCCCCGAATAACAACTTCGGCGGCTACAGCGTCGCGTACTCGGAGGATGGCCTGAGCACCTTCTTGCCGATCACGGCCGCCGGACCGGGGCCAATCGGCGTCGTCGCCATTGACGGCACGACGGGTGAGACGCTGCTGGACGCGACCTCGCTGGTGGGAGCGCCGAGCATCACGACGGATGGGTTGCTCGCCGAGTGGGACATCAGCACGCTCGATCCCTGCGCGTACGTCGTGCAACTCTCGGTCAATGACACAACCGTCGTCAGCTCCTCGGGCAGCCATTCGAACGAGTTCTTTTACGCCCTGACCATCACCGCCTGATCGTCGTCGCAAGGGCGGGGCCGACTTCGATTGGCCCCGCCCTCATCGCTC
This sequence comes from Thermomicrobiales bacterium, assembly GCA_038231255.1. Lineage (GTDB taxonomy): Bacteria > Chloroflexota > Chloroflexia > Thermomicrobiales > JALYUS01 > JALYUS01. The sequence continues at coordinate 8,795 of JBBRLR010000115.1, forward strand.
TCTACAGGCCGTACATGAAAAGGCCGCTGCCCTCGGGCAGCGGCGGAGACAGCGAGTATGTCGGTACAGTGGCCGCGATGATTTCTATCCCGGCGAACTCACCGCACCCGGAGCGCCGGAGCGCCGTTCGCCGTGCAGAAGAAGCCGCTGTATGTCTGCGTCACGTCGCCATTGGGGCAGTTCGAGTTGCCGTCGTTGTACTGCCGGATGATGGATGCGTTCCCGGTCGGGCCATACGCGGTACCGTTGTATCCGGGCGCGTAGGGAGCGTACGGGGCGTAGCCGTTGTTGAAGGACAGGCTGCTGGCCGCCGGTTGGCCGTTCACCGTGCAGAAGAAGCCGCTGAGGGTCTGGGTCACATCGCCGTTCGGGCAGTTCGAGTTGCCGTCGTTGTACTGGCGGATGATGGTGGCGTTCCCCGCAGAGCCGTAGATCGCATTGGTGTACCCGTTATTGACGGTCGGGAGATACCCGGAGGTGAATGGCGGAATCGCGCCACCGTTGTAGACGGAGCCATAGTTGTATCCCGGCACGGCATAGGCGGTCGGATCAATACGCTGCCCGGTGCTCGTGCAGACATTAATGAGGTTGCCGCCACTGTCCGAGACGATCGAGACTTGACCATCGCCGCAGAAGCGGGGGTCGAAGGAGGTCGAGATAACGGTATTCGGCGGGTAGGGGGAGGACGCGCCGACAGCAGCGGGGACGAGTGAGAACAAGAGCAGGAGCATGCCGAGGGCGGCAACTGCGGGTACGAAGCGACGAGAGCGGAAGCGGTGCATAGGGACCCTCCTAACGAAGTAGGCTAACACGAGCGAACGCCGCACCGCTCATAGCATTATAACGAACGAACGCCCGATCAGTTGTACCGGTACGATAACGACGAAAGAGCAAATTTTTCACACTGAATCACGAACATTTTTAACACCTTCCAGGGTTATCCGGAACGGGTCGGCGAATTTGACATCGCACCAATCCGTTGCTACGCTATGCGACGGCATTGACGGGGAGCAGTATGCGCACCCAACGCCCAAGCGAGCCGGGGAATGGTGAAAGCCCGGTGGCGGAACGCGCGGAACCTCGCCCCTGAGCCGTGACGGCGAACAACTCGTAGCCGCCACCGGGTACGCCCGTTATCGCGTTCATCGAGTGGTCCCGCGTCGTGCGGGGCAACGAGGGTGGTACCGCGAGCAGTCTTTTCTGCCCGTCCCTTTTTCGGGGGCGGGTTTTTTGTGTGGCATCTGGTCGGCGGCGCGGAAAGGGGGAGTAGCACAATGTGCACATCGGTCGTACGACTCAGCGTCCTCCTTCGCCGCAGCCTTACGAGGCCCGGGTACGGGCCGAATCCCAGTCGCACAGGTTTGTAAACCTGTGAGGGTTCGCAGGTTATACCTGCCCCACCGATGCGAAAGGATGTCACACATGAGTGCGAACGGAATCGAGAACCAATCGTCAAATGTAGCTAGCCCGGCTATCGAGGCCGGGAAGCGCGTCTATATTTTCGACACAACGCTGCGCGATGGCGAGCAGTCGCCGGGCGCGAGCATGACCGTCCATGAGAAACTGGAAGTCGCCGATGCGCTCGTCCGCCTCGGCGTGGACATCATCGAGGCCGGATTTCCTATCGCCTCCCCCGGCGATCTCGATGCGGTGCGGCAGATCGCCGAGCGCGCGAAGGGCGTGACGGTTTGCGGGCTGGCGCGGGCGGTGAAAGTGGATGTCGAGGCGGCGATCGAGGCGCTGCGCTCCGCCGAGGAGCCGCGCATCCATACCTTCATCAGCAGTAGCCCGATCCATCTCCAGTATCAGTACCGCAAAGATCAGGATCAGATCATGGTGATGGCCGAGGCGGCGATCAAGCAGGCGGCGAAGTTCACCTCCAACGTCGAGTTCTCCGCGATGGATGCGACGCGCTCCCCGAAGGAATACCTCGTCCGCATGTTCGAGATGGCGATTCGTGCGGGCGCGACGACGATCAATGTGCCGGACACCGTCGGCTACACGACGCCGGACGAGATGGCCGCACTCTTCCACTATCTGATGGAGAACACGCCGGGCGGCGATCGGGTCGTCTGGTCCACCCACTGCCACAACGACCTCGGCATGGCGACGGCGAATGCGCTGGCGGCGATCCAGGCGGGCGTCCGGCAGGTCGAATGCACGATCAACGGCATCGGCGAGCGGGCGGGCAACACCGCGCTCGAAGAGATCGTCATGGCGCTCAGGACGCGGCGAGATGCCTTCGGTGGCCTCGATACAGCGATCCGCACCGAACATCTCGTCAGCACGAGTCGGATCGTCAGCGGCGCGTCCAGTGTCGTCGTGCAGCCGAACAAGGCGATTGTCGGGGCCAACTCCTTCGCACACGGCTCCGGCATCCATCAGGATGGCATTTTAAAGAACCAGCGGACGTACGAGATCATGACGCCGCAGTCCGTTGGCTGGGAGCGCTCCGCTATCGTCCTGACCAAGCACAGCGGGCGGCACGGCTTTGTCGGGCGGCTCGAACAACTCGGTTACACGCTGACACCGGAGCAGGCGGAAAGCACGTATCAGCGCTTCATCGCCTTGTGCGACGAGAAGAAGCACGTCAGCGAGGACGACATCATCGCCCTGATCGAAAACGAGCGGACGCTCCAGCCAGACGGATACAAACTGCGGGACTGGCACATTGATACCGGTGCGGGCCGCGCTGCGGCGGGCGTGACAATCTCGATTGATGGGGTCGAGCATCGGGCGGAGATCACCGCGAAAGGCCCGGTCGAGGCATTATTCGGCGCGATAGATGAAGCGACGGGCACGCACTACAAGCTCGAATCGTATATCGTAGACGCGGTGACGAGCGGCATTGACGCGCAGGCGACCGTCCGTGTCCGCATCGTCGGAGAGGACGGCAAAGTCTACGGCGGTCAGGGCCTCAATACCAACATCCTTGCCGGGAGCGCCGAGGCGTACATCGCTGCCATCGCTCGCGCCGCCCGCACCACCCGCACCGCCCATCAGGCGGCACTGGCGTAGAGGGAACGGAACGCGGAGAGCGCAGAGAACACAGAGAGGAAAGAGGAGATAAAAGGAGAAAACATACATGGAGAAAGATTAATCAATTCTCTTTCTCTGTGCTCTCTGCGTTCTCTATGTCCTCTATGTTAGATTTGTTTGTCATGGATCAATCCTGAGGGACACAAAGGGGGAACGATGAGCGCGACGAGACCGATGACGATGACGGAGAAGATCATTGCGCGCCATGCCGGGATGCCGAGCGTGGCGGCGGGCGACCTCGTGGATGTGAGCGTGGACCTTGTGATGGCGAACGATGTGACAGCGCCGATCGCGATCCGCGAGTTCAAGAGGACGGGACTCGCACATACGTTCGATCCCAAAAAGGTCGTGATGGTGCCGTCGCATTTCGCCCCCGCGAAGGACCTTTTCGCGGCGCGGACCTGCGAGATCATGCGCACGTTCGCCAAGGAAGAGGGGTGCGTCTACTTCGAGATCGGGCGGGGTGGCATCGAGCACGTCATTTTGCCGGACAAGGGGTTCTGCCGCCCCGGCGACCTGATTATCGGCGCGGACTCGCACACCTGCACCTATGGCGCGCTCAACTGCTTCTCGTCGGGCATGGGTTCGACGGACATCGCCGCCGCGATGGCGACGGGCATGACGTGGCTGAAGGTGCCGGAGACGATCAAGGTCGTCTATAACGGGCGGCTGCCGGAGTACGTTGGCGGCAAGGACCTCGTGCTGCGGACGATCGGCGAGATCGGCGACGACGGCGCGCGCTACATGGCGATCGAGTTCACCGGCTCGGCGATCCACGACCTGCCGATGGAGGGCCGCCTGACGATCACCAACATGACGATCGAGGCGGGCGGCAAGAATGGCATCCTCCCCTTCGACGAGATCACGCGCGAATACCTCGCCACGCGCACGAATGTCCCGTACGAGCCGGTCGTCGCGGACGACGACGCGACCTACGCGCGCACCATCGAGTTCGATGTCTCGAACATGGAGCCGCAGATCGCCGCGCCATATTCGCCCTCCAACGTCTTCCCGCTCAGCCAGTTGGCCGGGACGAAGATCAACCAGGTCGTGATCGGCTCCTGCACGAACGGGCGGATTTCCGACCTCCGGCTGGCGGCGAAAATCCTCGGCAATAACCGGATCAGCGATGATGTGCGCTGCATCGTCATCCCCGGCTCGCAGGATGTCTACATCCAGGCGATGCACGAGGGATTGGCGGAGCAGTTCGCGGCGGCGGGCGCGGTCTTCAGCACTGCCACCTGCGGCCCCTGCCTCGGCGGCTATATGGGCGTTGCGGACGAGCAGGACGTGATCGTTTCGACGACCAACCGCAACTTCCGCGGCCGCATGGGACACGTCGAGGCGCATGTGTATCTCGCCAACCCCGCCGTTGCCATTGCCTCCGCCATCACCGGCCGCATCACCGACCCGCGCGAGGTCGCGGATTTGGTGTTAGCGTAGGGGAACCTCACCCCCCAGCCCCCTCTCCTTTGCTGGCCAGCAAAGGAGAGGGGGAGCAGGAGAGGAAAATGATCGTGATGTAGGGGCGCACAGCCGTGCGCCCTCCGGTTCCCCCTCCTTTTAGGGAGGGGGCCAGTGGGTAGGAAAACCAGATGAGCACCGAACTGAACGGATGGGCATGGACGTTTGGGCCGAGCATTGACACGGATGTGATCATCCCGGCGCATTACCTGACGGCGAACACTAAGGAAGAACTGGGCAAGCATGCGCTGGAAGGGGTTGATCCCACCTTCTCATCGAAGGTGCGGAAAGGGGACATTATCGTCGCCAAGGCGAACTTCGGCTGCGGGTCGTCGCGCGAGCACGCGCCGATGGCGCTGATGGGCGCGGGCGTTTCGTGCGTGATCGCGGAGAATTTCGCGCGCATCTTCTTTCGCAACGCGATCAACATCGGCCTGCCGGTGCTCGAATCGCCGGAAGCCGCCGAGAAGGTGCAGCCGGGCGACGAAATCCATGTGGATTTGGAGACGGGCACGATCTTCAATGTCACGCGCGGCGAGCAGTATCAAGCGTCGGCCTACCCGCCCGCGATCATGGAGATCATCAAGGCGGGCGGCCTGATCAATTCGATCCGCAACAAGATCGCCGCCGAGGC